>NZ_JBSKHQ010000006.1:0-199589 GCF_057128665.1 Zestomonas ipomoeae | reverse complement strand
TCATCGAAGCTCTCCCAGTTGAACAGGCACCTCGGATTTATAGAAGAAAGGTGGTGCGGGGAGAGTCCATTACAGCCTTCAAGTCGCTCGCTTCGCTCACTCGGGACCGGCTAAAGCCGGCCCCTTAACCAAACGTTAGGTGCCACATGGATCGTCGCAACATCCCACTCTTTCTTATGTTCTTCGCATGCAGCGCCAACGCCGAGGTATCTGACAAAATCGCGTCCGTATCAAATATGTGGACTGTGGCGCTACTTTCCGGGCTAGTGGCAAGTGCTCTAACACTTTGGAAAAAGTGGTTTCTACTCTTGGGCGTGGCATTTTCAGCACTTTATTTAAGCGCAACAACTGATTTAGCATCGGATCAAAGTCTTGCCAAAGCAATCATCGCAGAGCAAGGCAGCCTATATTTTCCACAAAGCTATATCACCTCACTAATTCCGCTGCTCATGGTTGTTGCGTCTTACCTGTACGTTCGAAAGAAGAACCGTAGTGCAGCACCTAACTAGTGTATATGGACTCTCCCCACAAGCAGTGAGGACAGCTTTTTTCGATCCTGTCGTCAGCGCGGTTGCATTCGTATATCCGGCCTGTCACCGGGCATTGCCCTGGCCATTCTGTAGTTCGCGCAGCGGGGGCCAAGCGTTCAAGCGATCGCGAAGATCATCATTGTTATCGGCCTTGCTCCGCTGCAGGACTCGCCTGTTCCGACAGTCTCGCTGTTCACCACAACCACCAGATAAAACACGACGCCTTACTGATTATCCCGTCGTCAGGGGACAGGGGTACAGACCACAATTTAGCAAGTAGCCTGGAAGCTCAGCGAAGAACCCTTTGTGGTTTTCCACCCTACGCAGGTTCATGTATCAGTAGGGTGGACAACGCGAAGCTTGTCCGCCATTGCCGGCCCCGGACCCCACCATACCCGAGCCTCACCACTGCCAATTCTGGATACTGGCCTTCGCCCTTCTGACGGGCGTGCGGCGTTAGCGAAGCTCTGCTGCTTGATCAATGCCGATCAAGCCGGCTCTGCGCTACAAATCGTGCTACGTCACGACTGAAGTTTCCGGCGTAGCCTTCCCTCACATGAACGCGCTCACCTATGCCATACAAACGGTACTGCGCCTCCATCACCAAGCCGTAGTTCGGTAGATGAAGAGGATCGACTGTTCTGCCGAGATATTCCGTTAACGTAATTTTGTGGTCGATGAAGTGATCGGTATATAGAAACTCCATCAGCGGTGAGTTGCTGCGGACTCCCGCAATTGCATGGCCGTAAATCAAGCGAGACTCGTCATCAAGCAGGCCGGCCTGATGAATTGCCGCGGCTGGCGCCTCGAGGAAATGGCTACGAAACCAGTGCGGCGAAAACGAAGTCTGCGCATCGCGTGTGATGACGCCGCGCACGGCGGAAGAGCTTCGCCTCACGGGCGACAGGTCCGAAGGATTGGCGATTTCACGGACGGCGGCGTGAACGGCTACTCCCCCACCCAGGGAAGTGCCCACCAGGAAGATGTCATCAGGATCGATATTCAGTGCGGCGGCGTAATGGCGAGCGAATTGTACGAGGTAGCTGAGGTCCGCGACCGAGACCGGTGTAAGGTCGTTCTCAATTTGCTTGAGAGGGTGCCTGAAGTCTGCCGAAGCAACGATCACGCCCGCGCCGGAATCGGCAATCTCCAGTAGATAGCTGAGCAGTGCGCGATTTTTTGTGAGTAGCGACTCTTTATTCGAACCGGCCGAATGCGCATAAACGACAAGCGTGCTCGGTGCGGCATTCGGGTCGAGCTGGCCATCTGCTTCCGAATAGTAGAGATCCATGCGCAGCCCATCCGGCAGTCCATCGCTACGCTCAGGAGTCCAGCTAACGCCAGGATCGCCGTAGTAGACATTCGAGTAATAGCCACAGACGGGGTTGCAGCCCGCGACGGCCCGGTAGTGGTTGGGCAAGGTCTCTGCCGAGAATGGCCCAGGCACATCGACGCCATTAGGGGGTTGTCCGCCCACCACCTTTGCGAATCCACAGGTGGCTGAATCGTCATCGACGCAGATGCGCAACAGGTGCATTTCCCCATCCCTAAGGCCGCCTGGATACCTGATCGTCTGGGGACCGGATTGCGGGCTGGAGGCCGTTCGCCGACCACGCAACACGCCATCGACGTAGTAAAGCTGGTCCGATACCGTCGGTTCGAGGATGGTGTAGCCGATGTCAAAGGGAGTCCGCGGCGGCACGTGACCGGCAACACCGATCGGGCTGATCTCGACTGTCTGCCCGGGCATCAACACATTGCTGGCGCGAATACTGGCTTGATCGCACACCTGAACCGGTGCCGCCCCTACGCAGACGTGCTGCTGGCGATCCTGTGCGAGCCCACTGGGGTAGCTGATGTTGAAGACGCTGCGTTCGCTCTGACTCGCATCCTTGACGACGACAAGAGAACCTTGGCCCCCGCCCCGCTTGTCAGGCTGCGCATGCCCCTGGCTAGCACCGAAGCCTTTGGCGCCTGGATCGAATGCCGATGCATCTGGCGAACTTAACAACAAGCCTAGGGTTAGCGCTCGAATTACCTGGGTAGCACGTACAGGAGCAGCCATGGGTAATTGCTCCTGAGTGAAGGGCTTCGATACGGCCCGGGATGGGCCTTTACATTATTTGAAATCTATTGTCAACAATGGTTCCCTGCCTTTGATCTGGCGGCAGTCCGCCAGCTAGCAACTTGAAATGTGTGGGCAACGCGAAGCTTATCCACCCTTGCCGCGCAAGGATTTCGCCTTACCCAAGCCTCGGCGCTGCTGACGCCGGTATGACGAGGGGAGCATCGGTGAGGAGCGGCCATCGATGCAGATATTCGCGCGGCTCGGAATCGATTCCGGCACGAATCTGCATCCCCGTCTACCCGCCGCCGGCCTGGGTCCGCGAGGGTCGGCAGGCTGCGCGAGCACATCGCCGGGTCGGCGCGCTCCCGGGAGATCGATTCGCTTTCCCATCCCGCCTTCCCGATCAGCCAGGGCGTTTGCTGGAAAACCGCCCTGCGGGTTTTCCAGCCTGCGCAGGTTCAGCTAGCAAGGGTGGATGACGCGGAGCATGCCCACCAATGCCGGGCGCGGATTTCGTTGCCCACCCCGCCCGCACCTTGAGGCGGTCGATTCTGGTTGCCAGCCTGCGCCGGTACGTCCGGTCGGTCAGGCCGGCCAACCGCTTTGCTCAATCCCCCGAATACAAGAAGGTGGCATCCAGCTGCTCGGAGCTGTGGATGCTGGTGTCCAGGTCCTTCACCAGGCCGTTGTCGAGGCCGTAGATCCAGCCGTGCACGATCAGTTCCTGGCCGCGCTTCCAGGCGTTCTGCACGATGGTGGTGTGACAGACGTTGCGCACCTGGCGGCGCACGTTCAGTTCGCAGAGCAGGTCGACCCGGGCCTCCTCGCCGAGCCCTTCGAACTGCGGCAGGTGCTGGTGATAGAGCGCCTTGAGGGCACGCAGCCAGTTGTCGATCAGGCCCAGCTCCTGGTGGCCGATGGCGGCGCGCACACCGCCGCAGCCGTAGTGGCCGCAGACGATGATCTGTTTGACCTTGAGCACGTCGACCGCGAACTGCAGCACCGAGAGAAAGTTCATGTCGGTGGCCACCACCATATTGGCCACGTTGCGGTGCACGAACAGTTCGCCAGGCAACATGCCGACGATGTCGTTGGCCGGAACACGACTGTCGGAACAGCCGACCCAGAGGAACTCCGGCTTCTGCTGCGCCGCCAGGCGCGCGAAGAAATCCGGGTCCCGTGCTCGCATGGCCTCTGACCAGCGTCGGTTCTGCTCCAGCAACTGTTTGATGTCCATCAGCTATCTCCTCGGTTTTGCGGCCCGTTCCCCTGCTCGTCCGGGACGCCGGATGAGCACGGCAAGGGCCTTGCAGGCCTGTCGAAAGTCGAAAGTCGAAACGGTAGCTGGCGACGCGCCTTGAGTCACGCCCTGCGATGCAACGATACTGCCGGCCTATGCATCCTCCCTTCATCTACCACGACGATTACAGCCCCGCGCTGCCGGCCGGCCATCGCTTCCCCATGGAGAAGTTCCGCCTGCTGCGCGACCACCTGGTGGACAGCCGTCTGACCACAGACGAAGCGCTGCTACGCCCGGAGCCCTGCCCGCCGGATATCCTCGCCCTGGCCCACGACAAGGCCTATATCGAGCGCTATTGCAGCGGCGCCCTGAGCCGCGAAGAGCTGCGGCGCCTCGGCCTGCCCTGGAGCGAGGCCCTGGCCCGTCGCACGGTGCGCGCGGTGGGCGGCTCGCTGCTGGCTGCCGAGCAGGCGCTGCGTCACGGGCTGGCCTGTCACCTGGCCGGCGGCACCCACCATGCGCACTTCGACCACGGAGCGGGCTTTTGCATCTTCAATGACCTGGCGGTAATCGCCCGCTATCTGCTGGAGAGCGGACACGCCGGTCGCGTGCTGATCTTCGATTGCGACGTGCACCAGGGCGACGGCACCGCGCGCATCCTGGCGGACACGCCGGAGGCGATCACCGTATCCCTGCACTGCGAGAAGAACTTCCCGGCGCGCAAGGCCGAGAGCGACTGGGACATCCCGCTGCCGATGGGCATGGGCGACGCCGACTATCTCCGGGTGGTCGACGACGCACTCAATTACCTGCTGCCGCTGTACCGCCCGGATGTCGTGCTGTACGACGCCGGCGTCGATGTGCACCAGAACGACGCCCTGGGCTACCTGAAGCTGACCGACGCCGGCCTGGCGGCGCGCGACGAGGCGGTGATCGACCACTGCCTGGGCCGGGACATTCCCGTGGTCGGCCTGATCGGCGGCGGCTACGACATCGACCGCGCCGCGCTGGCCCGCCGCCACGGCATTCTCCACCACAGCGCCGTTCGACAATGGCACCGGCAGGGGCTGGGCAGGCAGGCACCCGCTCACTGAACCGGCGAATGGGCGGATAGTCAGAACATTTGAAGGCCCTTTCATTTCCGCCAGGCAGGCTCCGAAAGGGGAGCTATGTAACGTCGTGCAGCCAGACTGCGATGGGAGGCATGTATGACACTTCGTTGCCTTATTTCAGATTGTCAGTGGAGCGAAGGAACCCCCTGCAAACTCGGTACGGAGGAGCTGATCGAACAGCACTGTCTACGCTGTGGCACGTTGCGCTATCTGCAAGCACTCGGTCACGCCCTGGCTCATTCCTGACCGGCGCCTTGCTCCGGCGCGGGCCCTTCCGGCTATGCGCCGGGGCCGTGGCACGGCAACCTCGCCTGGCACGGGTTAGAATGCGTGCCCCTAAAGTCGCACGCGCCCCTTGCCCATGCCTCGACCCTGTTCCACTCCCCGCGCCACCATTATCGGCGGCGGCCCCGCCGGCCTGATGGCCGCCGAACAATTGGCTCGGGCAGGCGTGCACGTCGATCTCTACGACGCCATGCCCTCGGTGGGACGCAAGTTCCTGCTGGCTGGGGTCGGCGGACTCAATATTACCCATTCCGAGCCGCGCGAGCCTTTCCTGTCACGCTACGGCAGTGCACGCGAGTCATTGGAGCCGCTGTTGGCGCCATTCAGCGCCGACGATTTGCGGGCCTGGATTCATGAGCTGGGTATCGAAACCTTCGTCGGCACCTCCGGCCGTGTGTTCCCCCGCGAGATGAAGGCCGCTCCCCTGCTGCGCGCCTGGCTCAAGCGCCTGCGCGAAAGCGGCGTGGCCATCCATACCCGCAGCCGCTGGCTGGGCTGGAGCGCAGACGGCAACTTGCGCATCGCCACCGTCGATGGCGAGCGTGCGGTCGCCAGTGACACGACGCTGCTGGCCCTGGGCGGCGCCAGCTGGGCGCGGCTCGGCTCCGATGGCGCCTGGGTGACGCTACTGCAGGCACGCGGCATAGCCATCACACCGCTGCAACCGACCAATTGCGGCTTCGAGGTGGCCGGCTGGAGCCCCTATCTGCTGGAGAAGTTCGCCGGCGCGCCACTGAAGAACCTGGCCATCGGCCTGGGCGATGACGAACCGCGCCAGGGTGAATGCGTGCTGACCGCCACTGGCATCGAGGGCAGCCTGATCTATGCCCTCTCCGCTGCCATTCGCCAACGCATCGGCAGCCACGGCAGCGCCACGCTCTACCTCGATCTACTGCCCCAGCACAGCCCGGCCAAGGTGCTGGCCGCCTTGAACAAGCCGCGCGGGTCGCGCTCCATGGCCAAACACCTGCACAGCCAGCTCGGCCTCGACGGCGTCAAGGCCGCCCTGCTGCGAGAGCTGGCCGCCGACGCCTTCACCGACAACGAGCGCCTGGCCGTAGCCATCAAGGCCCTCCCGCTCTCGCTCTTACGCCCTCGCCCGCTGGACGAAGCCATCAGCACCGCTGGCGGCGTGCCCTTTTCGGCACTCGACCAGAACCTGATGCTCCAGCAGTTGCCTGGCGTGTTCTGCGCCGGAGAAATGCTCGACTGGGAAGCCCCCACCGGCGGCTACCTGCTCACCGCCTGCTTCGCAACGGGCCGGGCAGCGGGGCTGGGCATGCTGCGGTGGTTGCAGGAAAACGCTGGCAGCCCGGAATAGCGCCCCCAAAATTCAGCGTATAGATGAAGCGCACCGCGAAGCTACGACTTCAACCCATGCAGGAAGACCTCCGCCCCGGCGGAACCAGGGTGGCCTTGCCGAGAGAGGGGGTGCTTCGCGCTCAATCCCCGCTATCCCCACCGCTGTCACTGTCGCTGCTACTGTCGGAACAGCTATAGCTCTCACCGGGCGCCTCCACATCGAACTGCGCCGGGGAGCGCCGGCTACAGTCATCGTCAGGCACCGCCTCATGCGACTCCGCATCAGCCCCACCAGCGAACAGCGCGCCCAGCGGTATGCCGTCCGAGTCACGATGAATCGAATCATACGAATCGTCGTTGAAATTACTCACATAACGACCTGACCGCCCACTTGTTCTTACCGGCCCACTTTGAGTCGCCAACCATTTGCGGTAGCGCTGTTTTAGTTCTTGCAGTTTGTTTTTAAAAAGTGCCCAGAGGGAGGCGATGCTCATTCTCGATCCAGCTTTAGAAGCTCAACACTGCTAGAAGGATGGCGGCAGAAAAGGGTAACCGCACGTCCTCAGCATGAAGAGGACGGAGCAAAATGACCACCGTATGTTCGACTTAATCCGCTGATACAGGCTGCCTGGCGGCAGGCTCCTGTTCACCCAGCAACAAGCAAAATAAAACGACCGCCGCCAAACAGGTTCCGATGTACCAGAACATCAGCATGATGAGAGCAAATGCCAGTTTGCCAGCGTGGTTGCGAGCCACCAACGACCAGACACCCAACCCAGCGATAGCCAGCAAGGCAAAAGGAATGATCACTGCTAGGGCCACCAGCTCTGGGGAGAGAAAACTCGATATAATTCCCCCACCCACAAGAAACAACAACGCCATCAGCCCCAAAAGTATCGCGAGGGCACCAATTAAAAAATTAGCAAGTTTATACATTGATTCCTTTACCTTCAGAGATCAATCTAACACAGGGCCGGCCAGGATCAAACTGGGCCCTGTAATGTCTACAAAGCAACGGGATAAAGCAATAATTTACTGATACGCAAGCATAAAAGATCACCGGATGAACAACCTGAAGCTCCGCACGTTTCAACTAGAAGCAGCCCACCCAGAAAATCCAGCGCAAGAGTTCCATCATTCTCAATAGAAACCACCTTAGCATTTAGAAAGTTATCTCCACCACTCCAGGATATAGACACAGAAGAGCCATCTGAAATACATATAGTTTCGCCCCATACCAATACACCATCCGCACCCACCTCAACCTCGTACTCTTTTCCCACCTCAGGAGCATCATGAACCCATGCAGCCTTGCCGCTTCCAGATGAAGTGGCGAAGCCAACTATCTGCTCTCCGCCAAAGTCGTCGACGCTCTTAATAAGAATCTTCACTTGCCCCCCAGCGGAACATTCATTTCAGCAATGACAATTCATTTCACCGACCAGAGGATTTTCCCGGCGGCGCTGCTGAGTTCCCAGGGAGGTGCCGAGGTGGTCGAGTTGGTAGTAGTAGCGCTACCCCTTGACCCTCGAGCATGGCCAGGGGGGCGGAAGGAGCAGGGCTCGTAGAGGTAGCTGCGATTGTGCCCTGGCGCACGCTCGGCGATCAGGCACTCACCTTAGGAATTCCGTAGGTCTTAACGTTGACAAGCACACAAAAGCAAATTTTTTAACTTTACCATTCCACTAAAAACGCTCTCCCCTGACAACGACTCCTACTTAGTTCAACTCACCCCATAAGGTCCTAAAAGTAAAAATAAACTCCTGTACCTCTTGAAATAGCTTCTTTGGTGGCATCAAGAACTTTCCGTAAGACTGGAATATTAACCTCAGAAATACGAGACTCAATGATCTTCCGCATAACAGCCAGATCCCCCCCTGCACGCTTTCATCTTCATAATCATCAATCATCTTTCCAAGAAGTCTATTTATCTCCTTCACCACCCCAGAACTGTAGAGTTTCTCGAACTCTCTCTCATCAAAAATTAACTCGAGCAAATCGCCAGGCAAACACCCATCGGTGTCCAAGCGTTCCATGGCGCCAAAGGAAAGAGGGACAAATATCTTCTTCATTGGCCCTCATCTATATTAGAGCGGGTATCTGAAGCCTTAGGCATGTCCAATTTGAAGGATGGCGCGCTCTTCAACACCGAGTTCGATATAAGACGCAAGGGGAACACCGCACCGTAAAGGCCAGGCGCTTCACTCAGCTATTGAGGCCGCCACCTATATCTCATATACCGCCTCAAGCTTACCACAAGTAGAAATCAACTTATCCCAATCAACACCAGCATGTTCGCTGGCGTTTTTTTACACCATTCAATAATTAACGATCCCGATCAGCTGAAGTCAACCCCAAGAAATCCAACAAACAATTATGTACAATAGAGCACTCTTTAGAAGTCAGAACCATTAGAAGCCTCACCGCATACCAAAAGATCCACCCACCCTGTAGGATTCGGTACGTACTGACAGTTGTTCAAGCCGCCCGCCAGTGGATCGGGTCGGGGGGAGAGGACGCAGCCAGTGTTGGGATTGTAGTAACGGTGGCGGTTGTAGTGCAGGCCGGTTTCGGCATCGAAGTACTGACGCTAGAAGTGCAGAGGGTTGTCGACTTAGGCGATTTCCAGTTCGGCGACAGCGCTGTACTTGCCCACCCAGCATACCTATCTCAGAATAATTCCGGTGCCTACTTCAGCCCCTTAAAGTATCTCGGAATAAACCAAACTTAGAATATTGAAAGCCGATCCTACGGCCAAACAACCACAAAATCATGCGGCCTCGTCAAGGGCACCTCAATACCAACCCCCATTGTCGACCTAGCAAAAACACTATGGTCATCCAAAGAAATTTCTGCAAAAGGATTAGTACCCATAAAGATTAGCAGCCAAATTAGCGAACCTTGCCGTTCATTCAATAAAGCAATAAATCCATCATCCCCGGCAGAGAAGCACTCTCCCCCGACAACATGGAGCCCGCCCCCGCGGACCTCACTCATTATCGCCATACCTTCGCGCATATTTTTTTTGATACACCCAGATGAGAGCGCGGGTACCCAAGATAGGTTTCTAGCCCCCCGCTCACCGCTCATCAAATCGAAATAGCAATAAAAACCGTTGTTTAGCACCAGCATATTTTCCGACGGATATAACTCCTGGCGCCAAAGATCTTGAATGAACGCTTTATCCTCACAAAACAAGTCAACCTTTTCCAACATACTCATTCGTTTATCCTCGGCACTTCGCTTAAGCCTGTCGGTGGAACAGGCTGACCATTGACCCTATTTCTTGGATCATGTCGCCGCTGATCGAACGCCTTCTGCCAAGTCTTTTTCGACCCAGGCATAATGTCATTCGCATTTACTATTTCTATTGGAATACTCTCAAGCCCCGCCAATCGAGCTGCGCGCAACCTTCGATTATCGTATGAAACCAACTGACCATCGACCTCCATCACACGGATAGGACCCGACTTTTCCCAATCCCACCTCCCTGCTCTCATGTCCTCCTCATATTTCTCGACATTTTTATTAACTCCCGGCTGGGTAAAGTTAATATCTTTGGGATTGGCTGTAGTACGGCCCGCAGGACGTGGGGCTTTAGGCTCAACCTCACCCACACTCGCTTTATCGACGCTATCCGGCGGACTATTTGTTGACTCATTACTTTCTGCGCCGGGACAGTTGCCATTCAACCCCAACGGATCCACCCACCCCGTCGGATTCGGCACGTACTGGTAGTTGTTCAAGCCTCCCGCCAGCTTGATCGGGTCAGGGGTGAGGAAGCAGCCGGTGTTGGGATTGTAGTAACGGTGGCGGTTGTAGTGCAGGCCGGTTTCCGCGTCGAAGTACTGGCCCTGGAAGCGCAGGGGGTTGTCGACTTCGGCGATTTCCAGTTTGGCGACGTTGCCGTAGGCGCGGTATTTCACCGACCAGAGAATGTCCCCCGCAGTGCTGGTGAGTTCCTGCGGGGTGCCGAGGTGGTCGAGCTGGTAGTAGTAGGGTTCGGCTGCTGCGCCCTGGCCTTTGAGCATGGCCAGGGGACGGAAGGTGCCGGGTTCGTAGAGGTAGCTGCGATAGTGCCCCGGCGCGCTTTCGGCGATCAGGCGTTCGCCTTGCCAGAGGAATTCGGTGGTCTTGCCATCGACCACTTTGGCGATACGCCGGCCGAAGGCGTCGTAGCGGTATTCCACCTGGCTGCCGTTGGGCAGGCTGGCGCCGACCAGGCGATGCTGGCTGTCGTAGCGGTATTCGGTCACCAGCTTTTGCCCGGCGCCACGGCGTTCGCGGATCAGGTTGCCGTAGGCGTCGTAGTCGAAGTGGCTGTCGCCTTGCATGAGCAGGCGATTGCCCTTGACGTTGGCCAACTTGGCGGCCTGGCTGTTCTGCCCGAGCAGGGTACCGGCGGGATCGTGGGCGAAGGTTTCCGGGGTATCGCCGCGCACGGCGGTCAGGCGGTCGAGCGGGTCGTAGTGGAAGCTCCTGCTGCCCTTGCGCGAGTCCTCGATGCCCGCCAGGTTGCCGCTGGCGTCGTAGCTATAGCGGCGCTGCAGTACCCGCTGCTGCTCCTGGCGCACGCTGTGGGCAAGCAGGCGGCCTTGTTCGTCGTACTGGTATTCGCTCAGCAAGGCGCCCTGCTGGCGATACTGTTCGCGACCGCCAGGGCCGAATTGGTGGGCGGTCAGCGGTTGTCCGTTAAGGTCGATGGCAGCGAGGCTGCCGCCCGGCTGGTGGCGATAGTCCAGGCGGCTGCCGTCGGGCAGGCGGCAATGGCTGAGCTGGCCCAGGGCGTCGTACTCGTAACGCAACGTGGCCCAGCCCTGGTGTTCCTCGATCAGGCGGTCCTGCAGGTCGTAGCGGTAGGCCAGGGGCCATTGGCCGTCGTCGACGCTGACCAGGAGACCGGAGCCGCCGCACTGATAGCCGGTGAGATGAAGCGCCAAACGGCGCTCACCTATCCTGTTTTCTGGGATTTTAAAGAACGGAGGGAAACTTAAAGTTCCGACATTTTTCAACAAAGTATGTTTTACATTCCCAGCGTACCGCTATTGCGCTCTAGATCAATCAACCGCTCGGCTGGTCCATTTGAATCGAGCCGCTCTCGAACCACCTTAGGCCAGTTGGCATAACTGCGTCGCTCGGCCACTTTATAGGTAAGATCTTCTATCAATCCGCTGGGATAGGAAAGCAACCCGTAAAAGAGCTGGAACACATCCGATAATTGCAGATAATTATGCCCACCTGACTCCTTATAGCGCTTTTTCAAATCCTTCCAGTGGTCGCTAAGCAGCTCACTACCCTTGTATTTAATTTCCAATAGGCTTTTGACAAAGGAATCGGATTCACTGCGGTTACCGTGCTCATCGAACCAGGGGCCGTTATCCATATAGGCACGCAGGTATTCCCAGAAGCTCAACTGCATTTCCAGATCCTTGCCAATCGGCACTCCCAGACTAACCAGCACCTGCCGATCCGGTCGCTGGAACTCATGCATTAGCACCTCCAGAGCCGCGCCGCCCATCGCACCAGTATAAGGACCCACTATATGAAGCTCATAAGCTATAGCAGCGATTTCATCCCAGGGGCAGTGATAAAGCACACCATCCTGCTCGAAATATACTTCACGAGTACGGCGATTGAAGAGAACGGGTAAAGGCAGCGGCCGGAAAGCTTCCCAAGAAAAGGGAATAACAAAAAAAGCAGTACTCAACATAAGTCCCGTAAGAGCGGCATCCCAGTTACCCTCAAAGGCGAACATTCCTGCCACTAGTAGCATAAACACTCCACCGAACCCACCGAGTAAACCACTCAGCATTCCGCGAGTTTTCCGCTCCCCAACCTGAAGACTCAAATAATATTCGGTCTGTTCATCAACATCACCCAAGTTCATCAGTTCCCGTCCCGTCAGCTTATTGGCCGACAGAATGGCATGTGGGGTCTTGGCCGAGAGCTTCTCTCCTAGCGCCGAAATTAAATTCTCCACACTCATGGCATTCAACTCAGGTCTATTTCTAGAGGCGGCATATACAGCCCCTCTATCGGTTGATAGATCAGTGTGCCCTGGATGCGCTTCAGTTTCTTGCCGTCGCGCTCATGGTAGGCACAGCTAAGGCGCAGCGACCCGTCGGGTTCGGGGGTGACCCGGCTGCCAGTTTCCTCATAGAGAGGAATAGGATCGCTCTCGCCCCAAACCAGCGGTACGTAAGTGGTGTTATCTCTGAAGTCAAGCAAGCCACGGCTCAATGCCCATTCTTCAACACCATCGAAACTAATCATCCCTTGACGGTAGGTTTTCTGCCCTGGTAGCAATACCACCAAACGGATTTCATCCACGAAACCGCTATAAGGGTTTTGTTCCGTCCAGCGACGCAATTCCATGCTGGCCGGCATTAACATCTGGTAGTAGGCGACCATCGACTCCGCATAGCTCTTTGACCACTCGGCAGGGCGGATGCCGAAGCGGGTCTGCTTGATCCACTTCTCCGCTGGCGAGTCCTTGGTGTAGAACAGGGTAACCAGCCCGACGAGTATAAGAATTGTCAAGGCTGCAGCCTGGGCCACGATGGGAAAAGGCAGAGCCGCCACCCCTTCCGCTACGACAACCCCTACGCCCCTAATCGCCAGTATCCGTGCTACACGCATCGCCTGCATGGCCTGCCTAGAGACAACCGCCAAAGCTACACTCGCCGAACTCAACCCTGCATAGACAGCTGCGCTGTCTAAGTCGCCTGCTTGAAAAGCATCAAATGACTCCCAGCCAAAGTACACCGCATCGACAGCAGCAGATGCGACCTGAGCTAAAGCAGCCCTCGAACCGGCCCCCAATGCAACTACCAAGAGTCTTTGCGCCATCGGATTGCGCCTTCCGGCCGACTTTGCAAGCTTTTGCCAATTAACCTCTGCAACCTGCTGCTGGATAGCGGCAAATGCTGCACCTCCGGCGAATAAGGCACTAGCAGCACCAGCCCAGTTCTTACCGGACTGATTTTCCTTAAGTGCCCCCTCTCCCACGATGCTCTGCATAAGGTTCCACGCACAGAACAATCCAATTAGCGACTTAAGCGGAGCCTTCTCAAAAGCATCATCCAAGCTTGGCCATTTGAAATCGTCCGGTATGGTTCTAAGAGGCGGCAGATCAGCAATACCCGCGCCAGCGGCCGGTGATTTCGGCGCCGAGGGGTGCGGCACGTTGCTGCCGTAACCGGGCTGGGGATGCGGCGGTGCAGGTGGTTGAGGCTTTGGCACCAATTCCAGATGAGCGATTCCTTGCCGCACGCCCCCAGCCAGCTCTCCCGGCACCGGCGGTTGCGACTTGCCGGCAGCCTGGCGGCTCGCTCGCGCTTCTGCCTGCTCAAGCCTCTCTAATTCAGATTTGTAGCGTCGTCGCTGAGCCCTGTTATGGCTGGTACCCATCAGCTCACTGAGCCGCTGCATATGCTGCTTCGGCGTCATTTCAAGCACTTGTAGGCGCTGAGCACTACGGGCCAGAGAGGCGATGAGCAGAATCTTGGAAGCATCGTTGATGTGTTGAGTGAGATCGCGCATGCGTCCGCCCAGGATCTGGGAAAGCGCGATAAATATCGGCTCGCTTGCTTTGCCCGGATTGAGGGCTTCCAAGCTATCGGCGCCCAGGTTGAGCGCAGCGCTGAGCGCCATGGCACGCACCACTTGCTGGCCGTGTTTAAGGGCCATACCCGCCTGTTTGAGAATCTGTTCTTGTTTGAGCGCGTCGACCGACTGCAGAAGTTGTTTGATGTCACCAGCGCTTAACCGTTGGGAAACGCCGAGCACTGCCCAGACCAGCCAAGGCTCGCCGGATGAACTGCTTTCCGGGTCCAAGGCTTTTTCAACCGCGCCAGCCCCTGGCCCAGTGCCAGCCGGCCCAAGGAGAGCCAAGGCGAAATGGGTTTCCAGCGCATCGCGCGCATCGGGATCGGTGATATCGAAATGACTGCAAGCAGTATCGAGACTAGCGGGCTGACGCTCATTCAGTGTGGCGAACCATTCTGCCCAATGCGTAGCAAGGCGCCGAATGTCGGACCTATGAGCTTCCTCTTCCTTGTCTTGCTCATTCCAAGTGTATTTCAGCTCATCGTAACGCGTAGCCTTGGGAAGCTGCTCCTCTAGAGCACTATCTCCCTCACACAATTCACGAATAACGCCCGCGATAGCCCAATCCTCGCTTCGAGCCATACGACACTGATCGAAGCTTTCTTTACGGGCGCGCAAGAGCCCGGCCAAATCCATCAGCACACCCCATGAATCATCGACCAGCGCGTAGTGCTGCTGTTCGCAACGCTTCATGCGGCGTAGAGCAGGGCTATCCGGCAGCCAGCATTGCGCTTGGGGCGCACAGCTCCACAAATAGTGGCCCTGGTGCATATCACCGATCCGGTCCTGAATGCTTGTGAGCTGTCCACTGGAAGGAGAAACGCCTGGGGTAAATTCGCGCATGACCTGTTGTCGAACAGCCTCATCTCCCTTCGCCGAAGCGAACCGAGTATCGCTCCAGCGGCATGGTGACCATGCAATCATGGCGCTGCAGCCGGCAGGCAGGAGCAAATAGGGTAATGAGTCTTTTACCGTGACCGGACCACCTCTGTCGGATTGCTCCAACTTGGAATCACTCACCTGGTATTCGGTCAGTTGCTTGAGATCAGCCTGCCACAGATATAACCAGCCATCGCGCAGCATACGCGGCAGATAACCCAGTTGACGGTCACTCAACTGCGGATGTCGTGCGCCAAGGTCGGGGAAATTGCCTGTCAGCGAGGGCAAGCCAAGGGAAGGGTCTATCGCAGATCCGTTGCCGTCTGAATCCAGCGGCCCCACAGCATAACGCAGCGGCAATACAGCGGTGAGCAGCGGGCAAAGCGCCGGTTGAAAATTCTGGGGGGCTGTAACGGCCTTATTCATACCTGAGCGTCCTCCTCGCTATCCATGTCCAGGGTCAGTGCTTCTAGCAGCGGCCAATCCAGGGTCAGTTGAGCGGCCATGCCAGCAGCCTCGTCGGTGCAGTCGAGCGCAGGGTTATCGTTGCGCCAGGCGCAGACGGGCTCTGCTTCGTGATGCAGCCACACACCATCCACGCCGTGCCAGAAACCTGCAGGCCACTGGGCTCCGACCAGCCAAGCCTGCCGGAGCGGATTCGCATCAGCCAGACGCAGCCAGAATTCACGCCCATCGGGTGAGTACACGCGCAAGCGGCGACGCAATACTTCGAATAACCGCGCGGATTGAATGGCGGTCTCCAACCATACTGAATGGCGCAATTGGTCATGCCCCTGCCACCAATCGCGGTGAATGGCGCTGCCGTCTTCGGCCGGCACCATGATCGGCCCGAACTCCTGGATATCGGCATAGGCGGTATCGGATAGCAGCGGCCGGGGCTCATGTTCGGGATAGTTTTGATAGAGCCAACGCAGCGGTTGGTCGAGTCGAGCACCGTCGACTAGTAACACGCCACCCCCTATGGAGAGACTCATACGCTGCCTTCCTTGGCTTTCTTAGCCGCCTCACAGACTTCACAGACACCCGTCTTGGCGGTGCGAAAAACGACGAGTTGCTTGATCAACGCTTCCGGCTCCACAGGGCGCAAGACTTGCCCCGCCTTATCCTTATCCGCCGCCCATGGAATCACCGGCGGCTGGATCTTGATCCCCGATCCCTTGCCCGCCGCTCCACCCGAGTTGAGCTTGATCTGCGCTCCGCTGAAGGTGACGCCGCTGGGGTCGAGTTTGAACCAGCTGCCGCCGCCGGCGGCGGTGAGCTCCATGCCGGCGTCGATGACCACTTTGCTGCCGGCGTAGTAGTGGAGTTCTTCGCCGGTCTCGATGAACTGGGCGGTGCCGACCTTGGTGTGCAGGGTGGTGCCGACGGTAAGGTGGTCGTTGGCGCGGACTTCGGTCTTGCGGTCGCCGTGGGTGGTGCGGTGTTCCTCGGCCTGGTATTCGGTGTAGCTGTTGGCTTCGACGGTGTCGTGGCGTTCGTGGCCGACGCGGATCTTCTGGTCGTGCTCGATGTTTTCGTCCCAGTCGCGCTGGGCGTGCACGTATATCTGTTCCTGGCCCTTGCGATCTTCGATGCGCAGTTCGTTGTAGCCCTCGCCGCCGGGGCTGCTGAGGGTCTTGAACACGGTGCGGGTCTTGTTCGCCGGCAGCTCGTAGGGCACCACGTGTTCGGCGTGGTACAGGCAGCCGGTGACCAGCGGCTGATCGGGGTCGCCTTCGAGGAAGGTGACCAGCACTTCCATGCCGACCCGCGGGATGGCGATGCCGCCGTAGCGGTCGCCGGCCCAGTTGGAGGCGACGCGCAGCCAGCAGGAGGTGCGGTCGTCGCCCTGGCCGTCGCGGTCCCAGTGGAACTGCACCTTGACCCGGCCGTATTCGTCGCAGTGGATTTCTTCGCCGCGCGGGCCGGTTACGACGGCGGTCTGGCTGCCGAGCACCTTGGGCTTGGGGTGTTGCAGCGGCGGGCGGTAGGGAATGTCCCAGGGGGTGGCGAGGAAGCGGTTGCGGTAGCCCTGCTGGAAGCCATCTTCGCTCTTCACATCGCTGGTGACCGACTCTTCCAGTACTTGCGGCTGCTTGCCTTGGTGGTGGACTTCGTGGATCAGCCAGAGGTCGTTCCACTGCGCGCGCGGGTGTTCGCTCAGGGCGAGGAAGTGGCCGCTGTAGAGGTTGGCGTCGCTCTTGCCCTCGGCCAGTTCGTAGTCGCTGCGCAGGCGCTCCAGGGCGCGCTTGGCCAGGTGCTTGCCGCGCGGGCGCTCGGTGAAGCGGCCGGGGTAGTCG
Organism: Zestomonas ipomoeae; assembly: GCF_057128665.1. Lineage (NCBI taxonomy): Bacteria > Pseudomonadati > Pseudomonadota > Gammaproteobacteria > Pseudomonadales > Pseudomonadaceae > Zestomonas > Zestomonas ipomoeae. The sequence goes on along the minus strand of NZ_JBSKHQ010000006.1, from coordinate 182,265 downwards.
TAGACCTCCAGCGCCGGGTGGAACTCGCTGGTGTACTCGCCTTCCATCGTGATGCGCGGCTTCTGGAAGTCGTAGTCGCGGTAGCTGGCCTGGGTGCTGCGGGTTTCCATGCGCACGCCGAAGGCGCGTACCACTTCGTGGTCGGCGGACAGCCCGCTGTCCTGCTGGTAGGCCAGCGGCGGCAGCTTGGGAAACACGGTCTGGTCGTCGCCGAACACCAGCACGTGGCCATCCGCGCTGTGCTGGAAGTGATAGGAGATGCCCTCTTCCTCGCACAGGCGCTGGACGAAGTGCAGGTCGCTCTCGTCGTACTGCACGCAGTAGTCGCGCTCGGGATACACATAGCTGAGCTGGAAGCGATAGTCGTCGGCGAGGATGCCGTGCTCTTCGAGCACCAGGGCGATAATCTGCGCCACGGTGAGATGCTGGAAGATGCGCTGGTTGTAGCGATGTCGCAGGTAGTCCAGGCGTGGACGCAGGGTCAGGCTGTAGCGGGTCAGGCGGTGGCCGGAGTCGCCCTGCTCGATGCGGTCGATGATGCCGTGGATGCCGCCCTGGGCAGGGCCGAAGCAGAGGTAGGCGGCCTGGTTGATCAGGCTGTCGAGGTCGAGGTTGGCGCTCGCGCTGACCAATTCGACGTCGAAGCAAAAGGGCTGGTTGAGCGCTTCGCGGCCGGTGAATTCGAGCACCTGCAGGTCGGTGCCGATGCCTTCGATAGCGAGGGAAATCTGGGTGGCATTAGCGTCCAAGAACATGCGGTCCTCTCCTTGTGATCCCAAAGGTGGGCAGGGTGCCATAGCGACTGACACGGTAGAAGGACCAGGACACGGGAATGTGAAACAGGCCACGCGCCTGCGGCGCGGCGCTTTTTGCCCGCTGCCGGGCTTCTTGATGGCGGACGTGGACTATCTTTAGCGGAGCGCGACGTCCCCGAACATCGAGGAGAGACTTCCGGTGCAACTCAGCAGAAGGCGGGCCTGGCAGCTGACGAACTGGCGCAGCGTCCTTGGCGCGGTACTGCTATGGGGACTGTTAACGATTGCGGTCAGCCTGATCGCCGGGCACATAGAGCGCAAGCACGCCTTTGAAACCCTGCAGGCCAAGCTCGAGTCCCTTGCCCAGTTGCGCCTGGAAGCCCTGGACCGGCAGGTCCAGCGACGCCGGCAGGACGTGCTATTTCTCGCCGGCACTCCGCCGGTGCAGGGCATAGCCAGGGCCAGCCTGAACGCCGGCTTCGATGCCCAGGAACAGAGTTCCATGGCGCTCTGGACCCGCCGCCTGGAAACCATCTTCCAGGCCTTTTGCCAGAGCAACCCGGACATTCTGCAACTGCGCCTGGTCGGCTTCGCCGACAATGCACGGGAGCTGGTTAGCGTCAAGCGGATGGGCAATGGCATCGAAGTGGTGCCGGCGCAAAGGTTGGGCGAGCAGGACGCCCTGCCTTACGTGGAGGCAGCAGCCCACCTGCAAGCCGGCGAGGTGTTCGTTTCCGATTTTGATCTGTACCGGCAGACCGGCCAGGTGGAAAGCCCGGCGATTCCGACGCTGCGCATCGCCACACCAACCTTCGGGCGGGACGGCAAGCCGTTCGCGATCATGCTGCTGAACCTCAACGCCCGCGAGCTACTGTCGACCATGCAGGCTACTCAGGATGAGCGCCAGGTGGCAGCCTATGTGCTCAACCAACAGGGCGAATTCTTCCTGCATCCGAACCCGGAGAAGTCCCTCGGCTTCGACCGCGGACAGCCCTGGCGCTGGCGCGACGAGCATCCCGGGACTCCGCTGCCGAGCGAGCACGGCATGAGTCTGATTGACGAACACTACGTGGTCAGCCGTCGCCTGGCGCTGAATCCGGGGCTGGACGACGGGCGCACCATCGTGATTGCCCTGGCAGCGCCAGCGACTCTGGTGAAGGGGGCCGCCGCAGCGGCACGTAGCGTAGCCCTGCTGGCCATGCTGGCCGGCGGCCTGCTGACATTGGGACTGGCCATCGTCTACCAGTGGCAAAGCCGCCGGCGCCTCGCCCAGCAAGCGGAACTGGCGGCCATCGTCGGCACGTCCCAGGATGCCATCGTCGGCCGACGTCTGGACGGCACCGTCAGTAGCTGGAACCCGGCGGCACAGGCCATGTTCGGCTACCGCGCCGAGGAGGCGCTGGGACGCTCGCTGCATGAGCTGATCGTGCCACCGGCGCTGCGCGAGGCCGACGAGGCGCTACACCGCCGGGCCGCCAGCGGCGAAACCGTCGCGCCGCTGGAAACCCAGCGACGCACCAAGGACGGTCGAGAGCTGCCGGTGTCACTGGCGGTCACCGCCGTCAGCGTGCGGGACAACGGGGTCATCGGCCTGGCCGATACCCTGCGGGACATCAGCGCCGCGCGCGAAGCGGAGCGGCAAATCCGCGCGATGAATGCCTCGCTGGAGCACCAGGTACGCGAACGTACCGCGCAGATCCGCCAATACGCCTCGCTGCAGCGGGCGATTCTGGAAAACGCCAGCCACGCCATAGTCGCCACCGACCTGGAAGGCACCATCACCCTGTTCAATCCGGCTGCTGAGCGCATGCTGGACTATCGCGCCGAGGAGGTAATCGGCCACTGCACGCCCGCCCGTTTCCACGACCCGGAGGAACTGCAACTGCGCGCACAGGAGCTGTCCACCGAACTGCAGGAGAATATCGCGCCCGGCTTCGAAGTATTCGTCGCTAAGGCGCGGCGCGGCGAACTGGAGCAACGCGAGTGGACGGCCATCCGCCAGGATGGCTCGCGCCTGCCCATCCACCTGGCGGTCAGCGCCCTGCGCGACGAGGACGGCACCCTGCGCGGCTACATCGGCATGGCCACGGACATCTCCCAGCAACAGTACATCCGGCGCGAGCTGATAGCAGCCCGCGACCAGTTGGCGAAAGCCGCGGAGGTCGCCGAACTGGGCATCTGGACCTGGGTGCTGGAGGACAACTCGCTGATCTGGAACGACCGCATGTTCGAGATCTATGAGTGGCCGCTGTCCCTGCGCGACAACGGCCTCGACTACAGCCACTGGCGTTCGCGGGTGCATTCGGACGACGTGGAGGCAACGGAGGTCAAGCTGCTCGCCGCGGTGGAGGGTACCGGCACCTACGACCCGGTGTTCCGCATCGAACTGCCGGACGGGCGCGTTCGGCACATTCAGGCCGGGGCCTATGTCGAGCGCGACGAGCTGGGCAAGGCCCTGCGGGTCACCGGCATCAACCTGGACATCACCACCCGCCGCGAATTCGAAGCGAAGTTGCGCGCTGCCAAGGAGCAGGCCGACGCCGCCAATGCGGCCAAGTCGGCCTTCCTGGCGAACATGAGCCATGAGATACGCACGCCGATGAATGCCATTCTCGGCATGCTGCAACTGTTGCAGCAAAGCGGCCTCGACCATCGCCAGGCGGACTATGCCTGCAAGGCGGAAGCGGCCAGCCGGGCCCTGCTCGGCATCCTCAACGACATCCTCGACTTCTCCAAGATCGAGGCCGGCAAGCTGAGCCTGGATCCGCAGCCGTTCTGCCTCGACACAGTGCTACGCGATATCGCCGTGATTCTCTCGGCCAACGTCGGCGACAAGGACGTGGAGATCCTGTTCGCCCTCGATCCGACACTACCCGCTTGGGTCGAAGGCGATGCCATGCGCCTGAAGCAGATCCTGATCAACCTGGCCGGCAACGCGGTGAAGTTCACCAAGCACGGCGAAGTGGTGGTCAGCGCACGCCAGATCGCTCGCCGAGACCAGCGCGTGACCATCGAATTCGCCGTGCGCGATACCGGCATCGGTATCTCCGAGGAGCAATGCGCGCACATCTTCGAAGGCTTCACCCAGGCGGAAACCAGTACTGCGCGGCGCTACGGCGGTACCGGCCTGGGCCTGGCCATCAGCCAGCGCCTGGTTCGCCTGATGGGAGGTCGGTTGACGGTCAAAAGCAAGCCGGACCAGGGCAGTACCTTCCGCTTCTGCATCGTCTGCGCCGACGCCGCCCCGCCGACCGAACGCCCAGCCGTGGTCAGCGACAAACTGCGCAACCTGCACTGTCTGGTGGTGGACGATAACGCCAACGCCCGCCAGGTCATGGCGGAGATGCTGCAGTCGTTCGGCTGGACCACCGAGTTGGCCGGCAGCGGCGAACAGGCCATCGCCAGGGTGGAGGCGGCGCTCGACGAATTGCCATTCGACGCCATCTTCGTCGACTGGCGCATGCCGGGGCTGGACGGCTGGGAAACCAGCGAACGCCTGCGCCAGCTACTGCCGCCGCAGCGTGCGCCGCTGATCATCATGGTCACCGCCTATGGCCGCGAGCTGATCGCCCGGCGCCAGGCGCAAGCCGCAGCGGTGATGGACGGGCTGCTGATCAAGCCGGTAACACCGTCGATGGTGTTCGACGCGGTGGCGGAAGTGCTGTTGCCAGCCGAGCGGTCGGCCCCGCCGGCCCAGCCGCCCAGCCAGGGCCGCCTGCAGGGCCTGCGCATTCTGCTGGTGGAGGACAATCCGACCAACCAGCAGGTGGCCCGCGACCTGCTGAGCAACGAAGGCGCCGACGTGACGGTCGCCGACGACGGGCGCGCCGGCATCGCCGCGGTGGATAGCCAGCAGCCGCCCTTCGACCTGGTGCTGATGGATATCCAGATGCCGGAACTGGACGGCTACCAGGCCACCGAGGAGATCCGCCGCCGTCACCCTGCGGAGCGCTTGCCGATTATCGCCATGACCGCCAACGCACTGCCGGCGGACCGCGCCGCCGCGCTCGCGGCGGGAATGAACGAGCATGTCAGCAAACCGTTCGACCTGGATAACCTGGTCAAGGTGATCTGCCGCCATGCCGGGCGTACCGAAGTGTCGGTGACGGCAGCAACGACAACTACCGCCAGCGTGGCCATCTTCAATCCGCAACCGGCCCTGGAGCGCTTCGGCGGCCACCACGCGGTGTACCGCACGGCGCTGGAACGTTTCGCCAACGAAGTGACGGCGCAGCTCAACGGGCTGGCGGATGCCGCGCAAGGCGACCGTGAGCAGGCGTTGCGTACGTTGCACACGCTCAAGGGGCTGGCCGGCACCCTCGGCGCCGACAGCCTGGCGCAACTGGCCCGACAGGCCCACCAGCAGATGCAGGAAGGCTGCGACCCGGAGCGCTGGCAAGCGTGGCACGCCCGGTTGCAGCAGCTCGGCCGCGATAGCGTGGCACGAATCGCCGAGTACCTGGCCGAACCCGGCGGGCCACCGCCTCCGTCACGCCGGGAGAACAAGGGCTCGCTGGAGGCCCTGCTGCAACTGCTGATCAAGCAAAACATGGACGCCCTGTACGTCTTCGAGCAATTGCAGGAACGTTACGCCCAACGGCAACCGCCAACGGACTTCATTGCCCTCGGCCACGCCATCGACCGCCTGGATTTCACCACCGCCGCCGAGCATTGTCGCGCACTGCTCGCTGACGAACGGGGTATCGCCGATGAAAACGCCTCTGCCCCTTAAGCAATACGATCTGGGCGGCCGCCGCGCGCGCCTGCTGGTGATCGACGACGAACCGATCAACATCCGCGTCGCCCACCAGCTGTTCGCCCAGGAGCATGAGGTGTTCATGGCCACCGGCGGTGAGCAGGGCCTGGTGCTCTGCCAGCAGCTATTGCCGGACCTTGTCCTGCTGGACGTGGTGATGCCGGGCATGGATGGGCTGACGGTGTGCCGCGCCCTGCGCCAGCATGAGCACTCGCGGGAAACGCCGGTGATCTTCGTCACCGCCCATGAGTCGATCGACCAGGAAGCCGCCTGCTGGGAGGCCGGCGGCACCGACTTCATCAATAAGCCGTTCAACCCACAGACCTTGCGCAACCGGGTGAACGTGCACCTGGCGCTCAAATTCCAGACCGACCGCCTGCGCGAAATGGCCTTTTCCGACGGGCTCACCGGCATCGCCAACCGTCGCCGACTCATCGAGCAACTGGAGCTAGAGTGCCGCCGCGGCCAGCGCCAGCGCAGCCCGCTGGCACTGCTGATGATCGACGTGGACCATTTCAAGCGCTACAACGACCGCTATGGCCATCAGGCTGGCGACGATTGCCTGCGCCAGGTAGCGAACGTGCTCGCCCAACATATGAACCGCTCCGGCGATCTCGTTGGGCGCTACGGCGGCGAAGAGTTCGCCTGCCTGCTGCCCAACACCGACCAGGGCAGCGCGCTAGTGGTCGCGGAACGTCTGGTGGCTGCGGTGTACGCGCTGGGCATCGAGCACCTCGACTCGCCCGTGGAGCAGCAGGTCACCGTCAGCATCGGTCTGGCGGTGCAGCAGGACGTGCCACTGTATGCCCCCGAGGCGTTGATCGCCGCCGCCGATGCCAACCTCTACCAGGCCAAGCGGCAAGGGCGGAATCGCGTGGCCACCGACGCCTGCTGACCCCGGCCCCGGACCTGCCGCGAGTTTCCACTGCTTTTACCGGTCACTCGCCGGCGCACGGCCTGCAGCGACTATGCTTGCCTTGGTACCAGCCGAACCGAAGGCCTGCCCGAATGATCCCGCTTCTGGTCTGCGACGATTCCGCCATGGCGCGCAAGCAGTTGATCCGCGCCCTGCCGCCCGACTGGCCGGTGAGCATCACCCAGGCCAGCCATGGCGAGGAGGCGATGGCGGCGATTCGCGCCGGGCTGGGCCAGGTGGTGCTGCTCGACCTGACCATGCCGGTGATGGACGGCTACGCAGTGCTCGCCGCGCTGCGGGCCGAGGGGTTGCCGAGCCAGGTCGTGGTGGTGTCCGGGGATGTGCAGGAGGAGGCGCTGCGACGGGTCGAGGAACTGGGCGCGCTGGCCTTCCTGCGCAAGCCAGCCGACCCCGACGAGTTGCGCCGCACGCTGGAGGGCCATGGCCTGCTGCAGGCCGCCGGCAGCGCGCCCGCGGCCGAGCGCGACGCGTTGCAGCTGAAGGTCAATTTTCGCGACGCGCTGCGGGAGATCAGCAATATCGCCATGGGCCAGGCCGCCGCGCTGCTGGCCAAGGTGCTCGGGGTGTTCGTGCAGTTGCCGATTCCCAACGTCAACATCTTCGAGGTCAGCGAACTGCACATGGCCTTGAACGATGCCCAGCGCGGCGAGCGGCTCAGCGCGCTGTGCCAGGGGTTCATCGGCGATGCCATCGCCGGCGAGGCCTTGCTGTTGTTCCACGACTCGGAGATCGCCGATATGGCGCGGTTGCTGGGGTGGCAGCCGCAGGACGACAACGAGGTGTCGGAAATGCTGCTGGACCTGGCGAGCATCCTGATCGGTGCCTGCCTGGGCGGCATCGCCAAGCAGATCGACGTGCGCTTCTCCCAGGGGCACCCGCAGCTGCTCGGGCAGCACTCGTCCATCGAGCGGCTGATCCAGCTCAACCGCCAGCGCTGGCGCAAGACCCTGGCGGTGGAGATCAGCTACAGCCTGGAAGGCCATGACATTCATTTCGATCTGCTGTTGCTGTTCACCGAGGACTCGATTCCGCGCCTGAACAAGAAGATCCAGTACCTGATGGAGTAACCCGCCATGTCCGGACAGATCGAGATCGACGAAGTGCACTGGCTGCTGGATATCGTCCAGTGCCTGGATGTCGGCGTGGTGGTGCTGGACCGCGACTACCGCGTCGAGGTGTGGAACAGCTTCATGCAGAACCATTCCGGTCTCGGCCCGGACGAGGTGCACGGCCAGCGCCTGTTCGAGCTGTTCGCCGAAATCGACGAGCCGTGGCTCCGACGCAAGGTGGAGACGGTGGTGCAACTCGGCACGCGGGCCTTCAGCCTGTGGGAGCAGCGGCCCTACCTGATGCGCTTCAAGAATTACCAGCCGATCACCGGGGAGGAGGAATTCATGTACCAGAACCTCACCCTGCTGCCGCTGGCCAGCCCCACCGGCACGATCGAGCACCTGTGCCTGGTGATCTACGACGTGACCGCCATCGCCCGCTACAAACTGCTGGCCGCCGAGCGGGACCTGCCGCCCGGCGCTTGACCGTCCGTCAGTGCCGGGCCTTTAGCCGCGGCGCGCCATGGAACCTCCCTCAGACCGCCCGGTCAGTCCCCATCAGGGATGGAACCTTCTTCATCCGCACGCGGAAGCCGTGCAGTGTCCGCTCATAACCGAAAATGAGTCGGCTCGCGCCGTAAGGAAACACCTCACATGGACTTCTCTGTACACGCTCGCCTTCTCGGCGCCCTGCTGCTCGGCAGCGCTGCGAGCGCCAACGCCGCCACCCTCCAGGTCACCACCACCGCCGACAGCTTCGACGGGGTCTGTGACAGCCACTGCTCCCTGCGCGACGCGGTGACCGCGGCCAACCAGTCGCTGGGCCAGGACCGCATCCAACTGGCCGCCGGCGTCTATCTGCTCAGCCTGCCGCCAGCATTCGATGACCGCGGCGTGCCCGTCGAGGAAGACGACAATCTCAACGGCGACCTGGATGTCACCGACGACCTGGTCATCCAGGGTGTCGGCATCGTCGGCACCAGCATCAGCGGGCAGACCCAGGATCGCCTGTTCGAGGTACTGCCTGGCGCGCACCTGGTGCTGGAGCGGCTGACCCTGGAGGGCGGCAACACTGCGGACAACGGCGGCGCCGTGGAGAACCACGGGCAGTTGCTGATTAACCACGCGCTGCTGCAGCACAACCACGCCATGACGCGGAACCCGGCTGTCGGGCCGATTCCGGACAGCGAAAGCTACGCCCACGGCCAGGGCGGGGCCATCGCCAACTATGGCGAGGCCGCGGTGCTCGCCTCACGCTTCCAGGACAACGCCGCCACCGGCTTCTGGGACAACAACCTCGGCCGCGGCGGGGCCATCTACAGCACCGGCACGCTGGCCCTGCGCGACACCAATTTCCTCAACAACCGGGTCGACGACCAGCTCGACCGCGGCATTGGCGGCGCGCTGTACAGCGCCGGCAACACCAGCATCGAACGCGCGGCCTTCGTCGGCAACCAGACCGCCGAACTGGGTCGCGGCGGCGCCATCGCCAACGAAGGCGGCGAGTTGCGGGTTACCAACAGCACGATGAGCGGCAACGGCGGCGCACTCAGCAACGGCTTCCCGGCCAACCCGGCGGATGCGCTGCCCAAGGCCGCCCTGCGCAACGTGACCATCGCCGGCAATGGCGGCTATGCAGTGCTGAACTGGGGCGACCTGCGCCTGGGCAACAGCATGGTGGTCGGCAACTACGACTCCGACGGCGAGCAACCGGCCAACTGCCGCAACCTCGGGAACAACTTCCGCTATCGCGCGGTGGGCCTGCTGCTCAACGACGAGCAGAGCAACTGCAGCGCCGACCTCTACGTACCCTATGCGCAGACCTTCACCAGCCTGCTCTATCCGCTGACCAGCCAGGGCAACCGTACCTGGTTCCATGCCCTGCGCCCCGGCAGCCTGGCGGTGGACGCCGCCGTCGGCGATTGCCCCAACCACGACCAGAACGGCATGCCGCGCCCGCAGGATGGCAATGGCGATGGCGTGGCGATCTGCGATATCGGCGCCTACGAACTCGGCGCGCGGTAGTCGACCCGCTCACCGGCCCGCGCGAGGGCCGGCACCGCAGTAGCTGCCAACCAGGATGACGTATGGCAGCACCCGCCCGCTCCGGCCTGGTGCCGGGCGGGCTCACACCCCGCGGGATTCATGCCTGTCCGCCAACCGATGGAACCGGAATGCCGGAAGGAGCTAACTATGTTCCGCTCATGTTCGCCACGTGCCGTGGCCCTGCTCTTGCTTTCGTTCACCGCCACCTCGCAGGCCGCCCTGCTGCGGGTCAACACCACCGCCGACAGCTACGATGGCGTCTGCAATCGGCACTGTTCGCTGCGCGACGCCGTGGCAGTCGCCAACCAGGCCCCCGATGCGGATGTGATCCTGTTGCCGCCGGGCCAATACAGCCTGGTTCGCCCCGCCGCAGTGGGCAGCGATGGCATTCCCATCGATGCCCAGGACAACCAGATCGGTGACCTCGACGTGACCGGCGAGCTGGTGATCAGGGGCCTGGGCAACGACCGCAGCACCCTGCACGCACAATTCAACGACCGGCTGCTGGAGGTCCATCCGGGCGCACAGCTGGTACTGGACAACCTCGTCCTCGAAGGCGGCTATAGCGCCCATAACGGCGGTGCGGTGATGAACCGCGGCCGGCTGTTGCTCCGCAATCTGCTGCTGCGGCACAACCAGGCCTACTTGCCGCCCGGCAGCGCGATTCCGCCAAACCCGGCACACACCTTCGACCATGGCCAGGGCGGCGCCATCGCCAACCACGGCACACTGGTGGTGCTGGCCTCGCGCTTCGAGGGGAACCGGGCCAAGGGCGCCCCCTACGAGGTCACTTCCAGCTATCCCGGGCGTGGCGCGGCGCTGTTCAATCGCGGCAACCTGCTGATGCGCGACAGCCTGCTCTACCAGAACGCCGACGTGAACGACAACGGTGCCTGGGGGCCGGTTTCGGGCACGGCGCTGTACAACCGCTTCGGCAGCGTGCGCCTGGAGCGCAGCAGCCTGGTGCACAACGGCATCTCGGAAGACTTCAGCTACGCCATCGTCAACGATGCCGGCGACCTGCAGATGAGCAACAGCACGCTGAGCGGCAACGTCAGCGGGGGCCTGCTGAACTGGCTGGACGGTCGCGCGGAACTGGACCAGGTCACCCTCACCGATACCTGGGGTGTCGGCCTGATCAATTGGGGCGACCTGGTGATCCGCAACAGCATCGTCGCCGGCAATATCGACGACATCGGCGATCCCTCGAACTGCTACAACCGGGGCGAGAACTACAGCTACCAGGCGTTCGGCATGCTCACCGACAGCCAGCCGGGCCAGGGCTGGAACAGCTGCAGCGCCGACTACTACGTGCCCTTCCCGGACACCTTCACCCGCGTGCTGCGCTTCCCCATCAGCCCGTACAGCGAAACGCTCTGGCTGCACGAACTGCCAGCCGGCAGCCCGGCCGTGGATGCCGCCGTAGGCCCCTGCCCGGATCGCGACCAGCGCGGCGCGGCCAGGCCCGTAGACGGCAATGGCGACGGCGTCGCCCTGTGCGACCTCGGTGCTTATGAACTCATGCCCTAGCCACACCTCGCCCGGCCCCGCGCCGGGCGTCCCCACCGATGGAATCCCAACGAAGCGAAAGGAACGCCAATGCCTCACTCCCTGCTCTCTCGAACCCTGACCGGCGCGCTGTTCACGGCCGGCATCGCCATGGCCCAGGCCGCCACCCTCACCGTCACCACCACCCAGGACATCTACGACGGCACCTGCGACGCCCACTGCTCGCTGCGCGATGCGGTGAAAGCCGCGAACCAGACGCCCGAGCTGGATACCATCGTGCTCGCCGCCGGCACCTACGTGCTGACCAGCCCCGGCGTGCAGGACACGGCGCCGGCGCCGCTCGAGGACCCCAGCTGGGGCGACCTGGACATCACCGGCACGCTCAGGATTGTCGGCGTGGATGCCGAACGCAGCATTATCCAGGGATTGTCCAGCGGCGGCCTGCTGCGCGTGCATCCCAACGCCCGCGTGCGATTGGAGAAGCTCACTCTGAAGGGCGGCAGCGCCTACAAGGCCGGCGGCGCCGTCAATAACGAGGGGGAACTGGTGCTGCACCAGGTCATCGTCGCCAACAACCAGGCACAGGAAGATCATCCGCAAGGCGGGGCAATCGCCAACTACGGCAAGCTGCGCATCTACGCCAGCCACTTTTCCGGCAACTCGGTAAGCGGGACGTCGGGCGACGGCGGGGCCCTGTTCAACCAGGGCGAGCTGTTCATCCGCGACAGCTCCTTCGATGGCAACAGCCTTCGCGTCTTCCTGGGCGGCTTCGGTGCCGTGCTCTACAACACGGGGGTTGCGGTCATCGAACGCAGCTCCTTCGTCGGCAACTCCGCCATCAGCGATTTCGGCGGGGGCAGTGCGATCTTCAACGAGGGCACGCTCACCCTGAGAAACAGCACCTTCAGCCGCAACGAAGGTTCGTCGGTGTTCAACTACGTCAACGCCGAGATGAACGTTGGCAACGTCACCATCGCCGACACGGTCGGCACCGGCCTGAAAAACATGGGCAAGCTGCAGGCCCGCGACAGCGTGGTGGTCGGCACCAAGCTCATGTGGGGCAACGTCGGCGGCGACTGCTGGAACTCGAGCTTCCCCTTGGAGGACATGCAGGCCCAGGGGCTGCTGCTGAGCGACCCGAACTCGAACTGTGGGGCCGACTTCGTCGTGCCGGCTGAGCAGGTCGAGACCACCCTACTGATGCCCCTCAACGAAGAAGGCCCCACCGCGTTCTACCCCCTGCGCCCCGGCAGCATCGCCGTGGATGCCGGCACCGGCGGCTGCCCCGCGCAGGACCAGCGCGGCGCGGCCCGCCCGCAGGACGGCAATGGCGACGGCGTGGCGGCGTGCGACCTGGGCGCCTACGAACTGACACCCTGATGCAGTACCCCGACCGGCCGCCGATGCAGCCGGTCGGTCTTTCACCCACCGCGGGAATTGCGTCAGTCCGCAGCTCACGGAAAGGAGATGCTCATGCGTACCCCCAGACTGACCCAAACCCTGCTGTCCACCCTGCTGCTGGGCGGCCCCGCGGCCAGCCAGGCCGCCGTTCTGCTGGTCACCACCACTGCCGACGACTACGACGGCACCTGCAACCTGCACTGTTCGCTGCGCGATGCCGTGGCCGCGGCCAACCAGACGACGGAAGCCGACGTCATCCTGCTGCGCTCCGGCAACTACGTGCTGTCGCGACTGAACCCGAGGGACGCGGAGAACGATCCCTTCGACGAAGACGACAATCTGCTGGGCGACCTGGACGTCAAGGGCGACCTGGTGATCCAGGGAGCCGGCATCGGCAAGACCACCATTGCGGGGCCGAACAGTCATCTGTTTGCCGTCGAGCATCGCCTGTTCGAGGTCCATCCCGACGCAACCCTGGCGCTCAAGCAGATGACCCTGACCGATGGCCGCTCCGGGGAAAACGGTGGCGCGGTGGAGAACCACGGTCGCCTGCTGGTGCAACGCGTACAGGCGCTGAGAAACATCACCCGCGAAACGGTTTTCTCGAATGGCGGCTACGGCGGCGCCATCGCAAGCCACGGCGAGCTGCTGGTGCTCGATTCGCAGTTCGAAGACAACAGCGCCATCAAGGAAGAAACCATGCCGCTGGGAGGAGCCATCTACAACAGTGGCAGCCTGTGGGTGCGCAGCAGCGACTTCAGTAAAAACGAGGTAGGCGGACTGCCCCTCGATGGCGCTGGCGGCGCCCTCTACACGAGCAACCTGGCCAGAATCGAAGCCTGCTCATTCGTGGACAACAGTGCAAACGAATACGCAGAAGGCGGTGCCATCACCAACGACGGTGGAGGTGTCCTGACATTGACCAACAGCACCCTGAGCGGCAACTACCAGGGGGCGTTGAGCAACGGTCGCACCGCTCCAAGCTCCAGGGCCAACCTGACCAACGTCACCATTGTCGACAACTACGGCAACTACTCCCTGCCGCATGCGGTCACGAACTGGGGCCAGTTGCGCATCCGCAACAGCCTGATCGCCGGCAACTACGAGTACGACTTCTGGGGCGACTCCGACACGCCGGCCAACTGCCGCAACTTCGGCGACTCGTTCAGCTACCAGGCCAGCGGCCTGCTGCGCAACGACGAGCCGAGCAACTGCGCAGCCGACCTGTTCGTGCCGTTCGAGCAGACCTTCATCCAGGTGCTTTCCCCCGACCTCGATAGCGATGGGAAGACGTACTTCCACGCCCTGCTCCCTGGCAGTCCTGCGATAGACGCCGGCGTCGGCGACTGCATCGCCCAGGACCAGCGCGGCACCGCCCGCCCGCAGGATGGCAACGGCGATGGCGTGGCGGTGTGCGACCTGGGTGCGTACGAGTTGCATCCTTGAAGCGATATCCGGGGGCCACGCCAGCCAGGCTCCGAACGGGCCGTTCACCTCGAAAGACGGTGGCCATTTGGAGCCATGGCGATGCCATCCTGACACCTCTTATCTCGCTGCAGCCCAGGCACGACGGGGCTTTATGCCACTTTGGCGAGCCGTCCGTCGCGCCCGGCGCTTTTGGCGACGAGCGTCACGGAACTCCCTCTATACGACCGCCCCATTCCTCTTCAGGATGTGACCCGGACAGCGATAGCCGTCTCCGTTTGACCCATTGCGTCGGCTGCGGCCGAAAGGAACTCGCGATCATGGTGTACCCCGCCCTGCGCACCGGCCGGTTCGATGCTGGAATGTTCCTCGCGCTCATCCCGCCGGGTCGTCGACTATCGCCCCTCCCTCCCCCGCGTATCCCGGTTATGAAGCTCCGACGTCCTGTGTCCTGCCTCCGCGGCCGGCGCATGACGAACGGAACTCCAGGCCTGGCTCACCCGACTCATTACGGCGTCGCCCATCCGCGTGATGGCGATGTCGAAACGTGCCCGGTGGCCTAGGCCACTCCCGAGCAGACCTTGCTGTGAAGCTCGCTTCCCGCCCGGCATGAAGCCGTAGTCGAGCGGTTCGCCACAGGCGCAAGCCTGAACCTGCCAACCCCAGAACCGCAGCAACCGAAGGTATCTCCATGTTCCACTCATACGCCAAACCCATGCCCAGCCTGCTGATCTGCGCCAGCCTGACCGTGCTGCCCGCCCTCGCCGGCGCAACCGACTTCACCGTTACCACCAACGCCGATCAGTACGACGGTATCTGTGACGCCCACTGCTCGCTTCGCGATGCCGTGAGCGCCGCCAATGGCACGCCGGGGGCCAACCGGATCCTGCTGCAAGCGCAAACCTACGTGCTCGACCGCCAGCCGGCCGCAGACGCCAAGGGCGTGCCGACGGACGAAGACGACAACCTCGACGGCGACCTCGACGTCAGTGGCGACCTCACCATCCTGGGTGTCAGCGGCAGCAACCACAGCCGCATCCACGGCCAGAGCAACGACCGCCTGATCGAGGTACTGGCAGGGGCCAAACTGAGCCTCGACCGGCTGGTGATGGACGGCGGCACGACCGCCTACAACGGCGGCGCGCTGGAGAACCACGGCGACCTGACGCTGCGCCGCGTGCTGCTGGAGGACAACCAGGCGGTCACCGACGCCCGCCACGTGCCGGTCGCCGCTGCCGACCGCTACAGTCGTGGCCAGGGCGGCGCCATCGCCAACTACGGCAACCTGGTCATCCGCGACCTGATCATCCAGGACAACCGCGCCGAAGGCTCCAACGGCGAAAACCTCGGGCGCGGCGGGGCCATTTTCAACCAGGGTTCGCTGACCCTGCGCACCAGCACCATCCGCCGCAACCGGGTCGCCGACCAATTACTGAAGGGCGCCGGCGGCGGCCTCTACAACCTCGGCCAGGCCGACATCGGCCTCAGCGCCTTCCTCGAAAACTACGGATTGCGCAGCACCGTCGGCGGCGCCATCGCCAACGAGGGCGGCACCCTGCAGATGGCCAACAGCACCCTCAGCGGCCACATTCGTGGCGGCCTGAGCAATGGCTATCCAGGCAATGCGAAAGGCGCCCTGCCGGTGGCCAAACTGATCAGCGTGACCATCGCCGGCAACGCCGGCGGCGTGCACAACTGGGGCGACCTGCGCATTCGCAACAGCCTGATCGCCGGCAACTTCGACTGGGACACCGGCGCCGCCTTCAACTGCGAAAACCTCGGCGCCGACTACCGCTACCAGGCCATCGGCCTGCTGCTCAACGACGAGCCGAGCAACTGCACCGGCGACCTGTTCGTGCCCTACGACGAAACCTATACCCGGCTGATGGATTCGCTGTTCTTCAACGGCGACAACGGCGGTCCGACCAAGACCTATGCCCTGCTGCGTGGCAGCCCCGCGATCGATGCAGCCATCGGCGCCTGCCATAACCACGACCAGCGCGGCTTCGCCCGGCCGCTGGATGGCGATGGCGATGGCGTGGCGGCATGCGACCTGGGTGCCTTCGAGTTCGCCCCACAACCATGACGTCCTGCCGCCTGCCGCCCTTGCGGCAGGCGGCCCCACGGATTCTCGTACAGGAGTTGAACCATGCAGCCATTCGAACCCAACTGTTTGTCGCGAACCCTGCTGTGGACCCTGCTCAGCCTGCCGGCCCTGGCGACGGCGGCCGATCTGCGCGTAACCACCGACGCCGACGAA
This sequence comes from Zestomonas ipomoeae, assembly GCF_057128665.1. Classification (NCBI taxonomy): domain Bacteria; kingdom Pseudomonadati; phylum Pseudomonadota; class Gammaproteobacteria; order Pseudomonadales; family Pseudomonadaceae; genus Zestomonas; species Zestomonas ipomoeae. The sequence goes on along the minus strand of NZ_JBSKHQ010000006.1, from coordinate 166,127 downwards.
TACGACGGCATCTGCGATGCCCACTGTTCCCTGCGCGATGCGGTGACCGCCGCCAACCTCCGGCCCGGCCTCGATCGCATCCGCCTGGCCGCCGGCACCTATGCGCTGAGCCTCGCGCCGCCCATCGACCAACGGGGCGTGCCCTACGACGAGGACGCCAACCTCAACGGCGATCTCGATGTCAGCGACGAGCTGATCATCCAGGGCATCAGCCATGAAGAAACTTTCATCGGCCGCAACGCCTCCAGCCCGGCCTCCTACGACCGACTGCTGGAGGTACTGCCAGGCACCAGAGTGACCCTGGTCCGGCTGACCCTGGAAAACGGCAAGACCGCCTACAACGGCGGAGCGGTGGAAAACCACGGCACGCTGCGCCTGTTGCAGACCCAGCTGTTCGGCAACCGCGCCGCGACCGCCAACCCGGACTACACCCCCATCGTGGGCGAGGAAGGGTATCGCCAGGGCCAGGGCGGCGGGATCGCCAACTACGGGGAGCTGGACATCCAGGCCTCGTACTTCATCGGCAACCGCTCGCGCGGCGACTTCGACGACAACGAGGGGCGCGGCGGGGCGATCTTCAATCGCGGTCGCCTGCGCGTGCGGGACACCCTGTTCCGCGGCAACTCGGCGTCGGACGAGTCGGAGCTGGGTGCCGGCTCCGCCATCTACAACGATGGCCTGGCGGACATCGCCCGCAGCGCCTTCATCCGCAACTCCGGCGCCGAGGGCACCCGCGGCCTGGCCATTGCCAACGTCATCAACGGCCGGCTGTTGCTCAGCAACAGCACCCTGAGCGGGCAGATCGGCACCAACGGCGCCATCACCAACGGCGACCGTTTCGACCGCGATCCGCCAGGCACTCCGCAGGCGCTGCTGAGCCACGTCACCATCGCCGACAACGTCGGCTACGGGGTTCGCAACAGCGGCCAGTTGCTCATTCGCAACAGCGTGATCGCCGGCAACCTGGGCTTCTTCGGCGACGAGGTGACCAATTGCACCAACGATGGCAACGCTTACCGCTTCGAGGCTCGCGGCCTGGTGCTGAACAGCGAGCCGAGCAACTGCAACGCCGACTTCGTCCTGCCCTACGAACAGACCTTCACCGACCTGCTCGAACCGCTGGATGAAAACGGTGGTCTCACCGAAACCTTCGCCCTGCGCCCCGGCAGCCTGGCCATCGACGCTGCCATCGGCAGTTGCCCGAGCCAGGACCAGCGTGGCTACCCCCGGCCACAGGACGGCAACGGCGATGGCCTCGCGGTCTGCGACCTCGGTGCGCTGGAGCAATCCTCGCCCTGACTCCGTGCGAAACGACAACGGCCGCCGAGCGGCCAAGGAGCGTCCTATGAACCCTATTCGCATCAGTTCCCGGACCTTGCTGCTGAGCCTGCTGCTCGGCTCAACGGCGGCCCATGCCCTGGATATCGTGGTCACCAAGACCAGTGACAGCCTGGACGGCAACTGCGACGCCGACTGTTCGCTGCGCGAGGCCGTCGCCCTGGCCAACGCGACGCCCGGCGCCCACCGCATCCGCCTCGCCGCCGCTACCTACCAACTGACCCTGCCGACCCCGCGCGGCGAGGAAGGCGTCATCCTCGACGAAGACGCCAACCTCGATGGCGACCTGGACCTGACTGCCGAGCTGGAGATCATCGGCGCCGGCAGCGAGCTGACGCACATCGACGGCACGCGCAACGACCGCTTATTCGAGGTGATGAGCGGCGCCCGCCTGACTCTGCGTCGGCTCAGCCTGCAGGGAGGTGCGACCTCCTTCGCTGGCGCCGGCATCGAGAACCGCGGCTACCTGCATCTGAACCAGGTGCGCATGCACGACAACCGCGCCTACGCCGCCTTCAACGGCGGCAATGGCGGAGCCGTGTCCAACCTCGGAATCCTGGAGGTGTACCGCTCGCAGTTCGACCATAACAGCGCCGACTTCGGCGACTCCGGCCGTGCCCTCGGAGGCGCGCTGTTCAACGCCGGCAGCCTGCTGGTGCGCGACAGTCTGTTCCGGGACAACGTCACCAACGGCGACGACGTGGTCGCCTATGGCGGGGCGCTGTTCAACATCGGCACGGCAGACGTGGCGCGCAGCGCGTTCCTCGGCGGCCATCGCGCCGACGGCCCTGGCATCGTCATCCGCAACGACGGCAACGGCGCGCTCAAGCTGACCAACGTCACCGTCTCCGGGGAAAACCGCTCCGGCGAGCGGGAGGACGATTCGGTGGTTGCCAACGGCTCCTACTACTCCCTATATCCCGGTACGCCGAACATGCTGATGATCAATGTCACCATCGCCGGCAATCCGTTTCCCGGGCTGCTCAACCACGGCGACCTGGTCATTCGCAACAGCCTGATCGCCGGTAACGGCAACGAGGACATCGGCGCCCAGAACTGCCTGAACGGCGGCGCCTATACCTACCAGGCCCGTGGCCTGCTGCTCGGCAGCGACCCGAACGGCTGTGGCGCCGACCTTTACGTGGACGACGCCACCACCTTCACCCGCGTGCTCTACCCGCTGGCGGACAACCGCTCCCCCCTGCCCACCCATGCCCTGCGCAAGGGCAGCCCGGCGGTGGATGCCGGCGTCGGCTCCTGCACCCGCCACGACCAGCGCGGCCTCACCCGCCCGCGCGATGGCAACGGCGATGGCGTGGCGGTCTGCGACCTGGGCGCGTACGAGCGCGCCAAGCCTTGAAGGCAGGCCGGCACCGCCTGGCGCCGGCCCTGCTCAGCGCTTCTTGCCGCCTTTTCCGGCCGGCTTGCCGCCGAAGCTCGGCACCTTGCGCACCGCCTTGGCGGCTGGCTTGCCCTCGTCTTCCTCGAACCAGTTGCCCAGATGGATGCGCCCCTTGCCTGGCGACTCCTTGGGCTTCTTCGGTTTCTTCGGCTTCTTCAGCACCTGGCCATCGAGGGTGGTCTGCGGCACCCGGTGATCGGGCACGAACTCCGGCTCGTCGCGGCGCGGCAGCACCTGCTTGATCAGCACCTCGATGGCGGCGAGCAGTTGCACCTCATCGGCGCAGACCAGCGACACCGCCTCGCCGCTGGCGCCGGCCCGGCCGGTCCGGCCGATGCGGTGCACGTAGTCTTCCGCGACGATCGGCAGATCGACATTGACCACCAGCGGCAGATCGTCGATATCCAGCCCGCGGGCCGCCACGTCGGTGGCCACCAGTACCCGCACCTCACCGGCCTTGAACCGCTCCAGCGCACGCAGGCGCGACGGTTGGGGCTTGTCACCGTGGATCGAGTCGGCGGCGATGCCCTCCTGCAGCAGCAGCTTCTCCAGCTCGTCGACGCCCTTACGGGTCTTGGCGAACACCAGCACCTGGTTCCACCGGCGGCTACGGTACAGGTGCAGGAACAGCTCGGCCTTGCGCTTCTTGTCCACCGGGATCAGCCACTGCTTGACGTTCTTCGCCGCCGCGTTGCGCGGGCTGACCTCGATGGACAGCGGGTCGCGCAACAGTTCCCTGGCCATCTGCCGGATGGCGTCGGAGAACGTGGCGGAGAACAGCAGCGTCTGGCGCTTTTTCGGCAGCGCGCAGAACAGCTCGTCCAGCTCGCGGGAAAAGCCCAGGTCGAGCATGCGGTCGGCTTCGTCGAGCACCAGGGCCTGCAACTGCTCGAAACGCACGGCGTTCTGCCGGTACAAATCGAGCAGCCGGCCGGGGGTGGCCACCAGTACGTCGATGCCCTTGCGCAGCTTCATCATCTGCGGGTTGATGCTTACCCCGCCGTATACCGCGTAGCTGCGCAGCGGCAGGTGCTGGCCATAGGCACGAAAACTCTCGTGCACCTGCTCGGCCAGCTCGCGGGTCGGCACCAGCACCAGTGCGCGTACCGCATTGCTCGCCACCTGCGGGCCTTCGAGGGTCAACCGTTGCAGCAACGGCAGGGCGAAACCGGCGGTCTTGCCGGTACCCGTCTGCGCCGCCGCCAGCAGGTCGCGGCCCTTGAGCACGGCAGGAATGGACTCGGCCTGTACCGGCGTGGGCGTGCGGTAGTCGAGGGATTCCAGAGTCCGCAACAGCGGATCGATAAGGCCGAGGGAGACGAAGGTCATAAGGGGTAACCGGCAGGGACAGGACAGGGCGCCAGTTTACCTGTAAGCGGGACGAAGGGAGCCCGGATAGGCGCAGCACGATCCGGAAAGCGCAGACGGTGGCCCGGGACTACGGTAGGAACAACGTTGTAGTGGCGAATTCATTCGCCAGCAGGGGCCCGGGCAGGCGAATAAATTCGCCCCTACGTGGATGTATCCGTAACCCGGATAAGCGCAGCGCAATCCGGGAGGCCCCATCAGCCCGCCGCCTCCAGCGCCTGTCGCTTCTGCTGCCGCCACTGCGGCAGGCCGATCAGCACCACCGCGCTGATGATCACGGTCATCGCCAGCCATTCCTCGACGCCGATATGCTCGCCGGCGAAGAGGATGCCGAGCATCACCGCCACCATCGGGTTGACGTAGGCATAGCTGGTGGCCGCCGCCGGGCGTACATGCTTGAGCAGGTAGAGGTAGGAACTGAAGGCAATGATCGAACCGAACACCACTAGGTAGGCCAGCGCGCCCCAGCCGGCCAGGGTTGGCATGGCGGTCATGCGTTCGCCGCTGAGCAGGCTGCCGAACAGCAGGGCGCAGCCGCCCACCAGCATCTCCGCGGCACTGGCCATGGGGCCCTGGGGCAGCGGCAGGTGCTTGCTCCACATCGAGCCGAAGGCCCAGGACGCCGCGGCGAACACGATCAGGCCGGCGCCCAGCGGGCTGGATTGCAGGTTGGAGCCGAGATTGAGCAGGCCGATGCCGACCAGCCCGAGCACAATGCCGGCCCATTCCAGGGTCGTGGTGCGCTGGCCCCAGATCAGCCCGAACAGCAGCGCGAACAGCGGCACCGTCGCCACCGCCAGCGCCGCCACGCCGGAGGCGACGCCCAGGTGCTCGGCCACCGTCACCCCGCCGTTACCGCAGCTCAGCAGCAGCACGCCGATCACCCCGGCAGCCTTCCACTCGCGCCAGGTCGGCGCCGGCACGCCGCGCCAGCGCAGCCAGGCGAACATCAGGCTGCCGGCGATGACGAAGCGCAGGCCGGCCATCAGCATCGGCGGCCAGGATTCGACGCCGATGCGAATCACCAGATAGGTGGAACCCCAGATCAGGTAGAGGGCCAGGAAAGCGCCAAGCAGAGCCAACGGAAAGCGACGCGCAGACATGAGAGAGCTCGAAACAGGAGGGAATGAGGCGAATATTCTAGGCAAGGCCCCAGGAGAAAAATAAGGACAGAAAACGCCTTTAAAGGCCGTACAGTCATCGAAAGGAAGGAAATCGAAGCGCTCTTCCGTAGAATCGAAAGTCGTCGATTTTTGCGAGCCCGCCATGGACAGATACGACCGCCTGTTGCTCACCGCGCTGCTGGAAAACGGCCGCGCCTCCTTCGCCGAATTGGCCCGCCGGGTCAACCTGTCGCCGCCGGCGGTGGCCGACCGGGTGGCCAAGCTGGAAGCCGCCGGGGTGATCACCGGCTATCACGCCAACGTCGACCTGGCCAAGGTCGGCCTGCCCATCGAGTGCCTGATCGAACTGCGCCTGGCCGACCATGACTCCAAGCGCGCCCTCGCCGCCTTGGCGAAAATCCCCCAGCTCTCGCTCTGCCATCGCATCACCGGCGATGCCTGCGTGCTGATCAAGGCGGCGGTGGCGTCGATGGCAGAACTGCAGGAGCTGATCGACCGTCTCAGCCAGTACGGCGCCAGCAAGACCTCGCTGGTGCTGTCCACCCCCTTCCAGCGGCGCCTGCCGGCGACCCTGCTGCCAGCCAATGGCAAGGCCGAGACGGGCAAGCAGCGCTGAGCCAGGGTTGGCTCGGTCCCGTTGGGCTTCGTCGCTGCGCTCCTCAGGCTACGCGCCCCGCCGCAACCTACAGGCTACGAAACATGGATTCCCGCACCGCCCCGTAGGAGCGGGCCATGCCCGCGATAGAGTGATCAGCTACGCAGCAGCAGCCCCCCTTCGATCGGCTGGTAGTGGCTGGCTGCGCGGATCAGCGATTGCGCGGTCAGCCCCGGCACGCCATAGACCCGCGACTCGACGCCATGGGCGCCGCGCAGCTTGTCCAGCAGCAAGTCGAAGTCGCCGTCGCCGGAAGCCAGCACCACCTCGTCGACCCGTGGCGCCGCGTCCAGCACATCGATGCAGATGCCCACGTCCCAGTCGCCCTTGGCCGAGCCGTCGCTGCGCTGGATGTAGGGCTTGAGCTTCACGATGAAGCCGAGGTTGCGCAGGATCTGCTGGAACTGCTGCTGCTTGGCGTCGCCCCGGTCGATGGCATAGGCATAGGCCTCGACGATCTGTCCGTGGGTGGACACGTCCTTCCATAGCGCGGTGTAGTTGAAGTGGCAGCCATAGGCCTGACGCACCGTGTAGTAGAGGTTCTGCACATCGGCGAACAGGGCGATCTTCTTCAAGCGGGGACCTCGCGAAACAGCCGGGCGGCGCGCTAGAGTCCGAACCTTCGCGCCGCAAAGGCGCCAGTGTAAGCCCGCCGCGGTAAAAGCGCCCGGCGATGTGCCGCAAGGAGGATACATGGACAGTCCCATCGCACTCGTGATCATCGACATGCAGCAAGGTATGCGCGCCCCCAAGCTGGGCCCGCGCAACAACCCCGAGGCCGAGGTGCGTATCGCCGAACTGCTCGAACGCTGGCGCCGGGTCGGCTGGCCAGTGGTGCACGTGCGCCATATCTCCCGTCAGGCCGGTTCGGTATTCGCTCCCGGCCAGGCCGGTGTGCTGTTCCAACCGGCGTTGGAGCCACGCGCCGAGGAGCAGGTGTTCGAAAAGAACGTGCCCGACGCCTTCACCCACAGCGGCCTGGAGCGCTGGCTACGGGTGCGCGGCCTGGTCCGGCTGGCCATCGTCGGCGTCATCACCGAAAACTCGGTGGAGGCCACCGCACGCTCGGCAGGCAACCTCGGCTTCGTCACCCAGGTCGTCGCCGATGCCTGCTTCACCTTCGCCAAGCCCGACTATTCCGGCCGCCTGCGCAGTGCCGACGAGGTGCACGACATGGCGCTGGCCAACCTGCAGGGCGAATACGCCGAAGTGCTCGATAGCCGGACCCTGCTGATGCGATTGCCGAGCCTGGGCTAGCGCCCGTGGGGCTTACCACACTGCCTGCGCGGTAAAGCACCGAGCCGCCTGCCCCTGGGCTCCTGCCTTCGCAGGGGCGACGGGCTGGGTAGGCCAGACAAGAGGGAATCTCCGCGGCGCCTGCCTGCAAGAACCTCGGGGAGATCCAGGCAGCCCTGGCCCCCAGCCCACCCCACCATCCCCCCAAGCCCGTCATGCCGACGCAGGTCGGTATCCAGGACAAGCGACAAAAAGGTGATTGGCCACCGCGAGGCTGAAGGCAACCCAGTGTTGCCCTGCATCATGCCGCGTATCCGCTTCCAACTTAGTTGGGGGCGGCTAACACCGGGTAAACGGCGCAAGCCCTAGAGAAACCCAGGCGGCACCAGCCTCCGACCCACCCCACCATCCCCCAGCCCGTCATACCGACGCAGGTCGGTATCCAGGACAAGCGACAAAAAGGTGATTGGCCACGGCGAGGCTGAAGGCAACCCAGTGTTGCCCTGCATCATGCCGCGCACTCGCTTCCAACTTGGCTAGGGGCGAACGGCAACCTACCCGCAAGCCCTGAAGAAGCCAAGGCCGCAAAGACCCCAGCCCAACCCACTACCTCCCCAGCCCGTCATGCCGACGCAGGTCGGTATCCAGAACAGGCAACAAAGAGGAAATTGGCCACGGCGAGGCTGAAGGCAACCAAGCGCCGGCATGCGCCGAGTTGCCCCATTCCGGGCGGGAGGGCTGGTCAGGCAGACCATTTGGAAGCGCCTCGGCCATCGGCTACAGTGGCAGCCCGTTGTTTGCTTCGAAGACTGCCGATGAATCCGCTTCTGGTATTACGCGACGCCTGGTTCTTCTTCAGCCACAACCTGCCAACCATCGCCCGCCTCTGCCTGCCCCTGGTGCTGCTCGAATGCCTCGCGGTACAGGCCCTCGGCCTGATGAGCGAGGCGCCGCCGCTGCAGGTTCGCGAGATGCTGGCCAACCTGCTGTTCTACCCCCTCTATGGCGGGGCCCTGATTCTCTACCTGGATGCGCGCAGTCGCGGCCAGCGGCCGGGCCCGTTGCCGCTACTGGCCGAGGCCTTGCGCATCTGGCCGAGCCTGGCGCTGCTGGCGGCGTTGAGCACGTTGCTGATCATGCTCGGTGCCGCCTTGTACATCCTGCCGGGCATCTGGGTGATGGTGAAGATCGCCTTCGCCGAGTACCTGCTGGTCCTGCAGGGCCGCCCGCCGCTGGCGGCGCTGCGCGAAAGCTTCGAACTCACCAAGGGGCATTTCTGGACCGTCGCTGGCTGTTCGCTGAGCGTGATCCTGCCGCTCTGGCTCTTCAGCGACTGGAGCCAGCGCGCCCTCGGCGAGCAGCCGGAGCTGGTCCCGTCGCTGCTCTTCGGCGGGCTCCAGGGGCTGCTGCAGCTGTTCGTCGTCGTCGTGCTGTTCCGCCTGTACATGCTAGTGATCAGCCAACCGAGCGAAGCCTGACAGCGGCGCCAGTTGCCCACAGAAGCTGTGGAGCAACCTGTGGATAAGCATGGGATGCCTGTCCACGGCGGCGACGACGCCTGGCCTCCAGGCATCTGCTCGGTTTTTGCCCAGCCCCCGCGCACCGATCAAATCCAGCAATAAGCAACTGATTTATTAGTTTTTTTCTACTTCGCGGCAGCTATCCGGCGCGCGAGCGCAGAGCCGGACGCCGGCTCCGGGAAGTTGTCCACCGCAGCAGTGGACAACACTGTGGATAAGCAGGGGATGAGCGCGGCAGCGGGCGATGCCTGCGGCCTTCAAGCAGGCTGGCGCTTTTTTCGCCAGCCTTGCACGGAAGATATTGTCCCGTGGGTCAGGTTAGACTGGGCTCCCCTCCCTTCGACAGGAAGCCGCCCATGTACGACTGGCTCAACGCGCTGCCCAAGGCCGAACTCCACCTGCACCTGGAAGGTTCGCTGGAGCCTGAGCTGCTGTTCGCCCTGGCCGAGCGCAACAAGATCGCCCTGCCCTGGGCGGATGTGGACAGCCTGCGCAAGGCCTATGCCTTCAACAACCTGCAGGAATTCCTCGACCTGTACTACCAGGGCGCGGACGTGCTGCGCAGCGAGCAGGACTTCTATGACCTGACCTGGGCCTACCTGGAGAAGTGCAAGGCGCAGAACGTCGTGCACACCGAGCCCTTCTTCGACCCGCAAACCCACACCGACCGCGGCATTCCCTTCGACGTGGTGCTCAACGGCATCGCCACGGCGCTCAAGGACGGCCGCGACAAGCTGGGCATCAGCAGCGGCCTGATCCTCAGTTTCCTGCGTCACCTTCCCGAGGAGCAGGCACAGCAGACCCTCGACCAGGCCCTGGCCTATCGCAGCGCCTTCATCGCCGTCGGCCTCGACAGTTCGGAGATGGGCCACCCGCCGAGCAAGTTCCAGCGGGTGTTCGACCGCGCCCGCGCCGAGGGCTTTCTCACCGTCGCCCATGCCGGCGAGGAAGGCCCGCCGGAATACATCTGGGAAGCCCTGGACCTGCTCAAGGTCAGTCGTATCGATCACGGCGTGCGCGCCGCCGAGGACCCGAGGCTGATCGAGCGGCTGATCGATGAGCAGATCCCGCTGACCGTCTGCCCGCTATCCAACACCAAGCTCTGCGTGTTCAACGACATGAGCGAGCACAACATTCTCGAGCTGCTGGAAAAGGGCGTGAAGGTCACGGTCAACTCCGATGACCCGGCCTACTTCGGCGGCTATGTCACGGAGAACTTCATGGCCCTGCACGACAGCCTGGGCATGACCCGGGAGCAGGCCATGCGCCTGGCGCAGAACAGCCTGGACGCCCGCCTGGCATGATCGCGCGCCGGGACCTCAGCCCGGCGACGCAGCGATCCGGGGAATGGCCCGGGCGCCCTCCGGCGACACATGCAGGGCACGGGAGTCCGGCAGCCGCCGCAGCCAGCGCGCCTCCAGGCAATGCGTGAGCAATGCCGCGCCCAGGGCGCCGCCCAGGTGCGGTTTGCGCTCGCTCCAGTCCGGGCAGGCACAGGCGAATTGCCGCCGCGCCCGGCGCACGCCGGCCAGGTCGATGCCCAGTTCGGCCAGCCCGCTGGCCCCGGCGGCGGTCAACTGCACCTGCCGTTGCTGCTGGTCGATCCAGCCCGCCTCGCGCATGCGCTCGAACAGGCCGACGGCCAGCTCGCCAGCCAGGTGGTCATAGCAGGTGCGCGCGTGTCGCAACGGCAACGGCGCTCCCCGCCCGGCCGGCAGCGGGCGCTGTGCCGGGCTGACCAGGGTGGCGCCGGCCATCGCCTCCAGGGCGATACCGATCTCGGCGCTGGCCAGCCGGTAGTAGCGCGCACGACCGCGCGGCTCCACGCTCAGCACGCCGCCCTCGCTCAAGCGTGCCAGGTGGGCGCTGGCCGCGGAGGGCGAGAGACCGGCCAGCAAGGCCAGTTCGCCCGCCGGCCGGGCGCGGCCGTCCATCAGCGACCAGACCATGGCGGCGCGTCCCGGATCGGCCAGCAAGGCGGCAATCAGGCTGATGGCAGGGGCGTATTCCATAGTTCACTCCAGGTTGAAACATCCATGGCGGGTGCTCGCCATACTGGCGGCGAATCCACCGAAGGCCAAGCCCGCCATGCATGATGCCCTCCGCGCCGTCACCGCCCATGATCCACACCCCTGCTACACCGATCTGCTGAACCGGCCGCTGCATTTCGACGAGGCGTCCGGCCTGTGGCTGGCCGCGCGCGCGATGGAGGTCGAGGCCGTGCTGCAGCATCCTGCCTGCCGGGTGCGGCCACCCGCCGAGCCGGTTCCGCCAGCGCTGTCGCAGAGCCAAGCGGGCAGCCTGTTCGGCCGCCTGGCGCGGATGACCGATGGCCCGTCCCATGCTGCCGTCAAGGCGGTGCTCGCCGAGGCGCTGGCACATGCCGCGGGTCTGCAAGGGCACGCGCGACAGGTGGCGCAGCGCCTGAGCGGCCATTGGAGCGGCGTGCCAGGGCCGGCCGAGCTGGACGACTTTCTCACTGCAATGCCGATCTACAGCCTGGCCACACTGCTCGGCGTGCCGCTGGCGCCGCAACCGGACCTGCTGCGCAACATCGCCGCGCTGGTCGCCGGACTGTCACCGCTGGCCAATGAGGGCCAGCAGGCGGCTGCCGGCCGCGCGGTCGAGGCATTGCGAGGCACGTTCGCCGAAGCCCGGCAACGGCCGTGGACTGGCGTGCTGGCCACCGCCGATCTGCCGGCCGAGGTGCTGCTGGACAACACCATCGGCCTGTTCTGGCAGAGCTTCGACGCCTGTGCCGGGTTGATCGGCAACAGCCTGGTGCAACTGGCGCGGCGCCCCGCGCTGCGCCAGCACCTGCGCAACGGCCGGGCCAGCCTGGCCGAGCTGTCTGCCGAGGTCGCGCGCTTCGATGCGCCGATCCAGAACACCCGGCGCTTCCTGGCCCAAGAGGCGCAGGTCGCTGGGGTACGCCTGCCCGCCGGCGCCTGCGTGCTGGTGCTGCTGGGCGCGGCGAATCTCGACCCCGCTGCCAACGAGCAGGCCGGGCAGTTCCAGCTGGCACGCCCCACGCGACGCTGCTGGACATTCGGCAGCGGCGTCCACGCCTGCCCAGGCGCCCGCCTGGCCGAGGGCATCGCCAGCGCCGCCATCGGCCAATGCCTGGCCCTCTGGCCCGACAGCCACTGGCCAACGCTGGCCAACCCGCGCTACCGCCGTTCGCTGAACGCCCGCATTCCGTCATTCCTGCCGGGAGAACCGCAATGATCGCCGTGATTTTCGAGGTCCTGCCCGCCGCGGGCTGCCGCCAGCAGTACCTGGACCTGGCGGCGGACCTGCGCGAACAACTGCAGCGCATGGATGGCTTTATCTCCGTCGAGCGCTTCGAGAGCCTGAGCACGCCCGGCAAGCTGCTGTCCCTGTCGTTCTGGCGCGACGAGCAGGCGGTGCGCGGCTGGCGGCAGCTGGAGGCCCACCGCCACGCCCAGTCAGCCGGACGCGCCGGCCTCTTTGCCGACTATCGCCTGCGGGTGGCGGCGGTCTTGCGCGACTATGGCCTGCACGAACGCGAGCAGGCGCCGGCCGACAACCGCACCCGCCACGCCTGAGCCGGGCAGTCTGCCCACGAGCGGCTAGACTGCAAAAGGTCTGTGCCTTCCGGCACGGGCCCACTCTTGCACACTACCCGTCGGGGGTAAGGATGCGACCCGATATTGCGCAGCCCCTCAGGCTGGCCGCCATCTTCATCCTGTTCGGCACCGGCTGGGTATTGCTCAGCGACAGCCTGTTGCAGGCGCTGGCCATGGATGCCCAGCGCCTCGGGCAGCTGCACACGGTCAAGAGCCTGTTGTTCGTGGCCATCAGCACACTGCTGATCTTCTATGTCGCCCACCTGGATCGCCGGGCCCAGCGCGCCCTGGTGCAGTCCCTGCGCCACCAGGCCCGGCAACTGCACGAGGCGCAGCGCACCGCGGCGTTGGGCAACTGGGAGCACGACGGCCAGTTCCACTGGTCCGACCAGGCCCTGCGCCTGTTCGGCCGCCAGGGCCCCGCCTCGCCCTGCAATCGCGACACCCTGCTCAACTGGCTGCACCCGGCGGATCGCCCGGCGGTGCAGCGCGCCCTCACGGCCCTGCTCGACGAAGGCAGGCCGCTCGCGCTGGGCGTTCGCCCCCAGGTGGCGAGCGAGGGCAGGAGCACCTGGCTGATGCTGCGCGGCGAAGCCGACGACACCGGCCATGTGTTCGGCACCGTGCAGGACATCAGCCAGCAGAAGCGCGACGAGGAAATCCTGCGCGAGAGCGAACAACGCTTCCGCCAGTTGTTCGAACAGACCCCGCGCATCGCCGTGCAGGGCTACGACCGCGAACGCCGGGTGATCTACTGGAACGCGGCCAGCGTGCAGCTCTATGGCTACCAGGTGCACGAGGCCATGGGCCAGCGGCTGGAGGAACTGATCGTGCCGCCGCCACAACGCCAGGCGGTGATCGACGACATCGCCCGCTGGCTGGCGGGCGGCCCGCCGATCCCTCCCGCCGAGCTGCAATTGCAGCGCAAGGGCGGCAGCCGCGTCTGGGTCTATTCCAGCCATCTGCTGCTGCGCAACCGGCTCGACCAGCAGGAGCTGTACTGCATCGACATCGACCTCAGCGGGCAAAAGCACGCCCACTTCGAACTGGAGGCCAGCGAGGCCCGCTACCGCGACCTGGTCGACCAACTGGCCGAGGCGATCTTCCTCACCGACGGCAACGCCTGCCTGAGCTTCGTCAACCCGGCCTGGCAGGTGCTCACCGGGCATACCGCGGCCAGCAGCCTGCGCCAGCCGCTGAGGGACTTCTTCGCCAGCGAAGACCAGCAGGAGATCGGCGAGCGCATCGCCGAAATCCTGGGTGGCCTGCGCGCCCGCTGGCAGGGCGAATGCCGGGTGCGCAACGCCTCGGGACAACTGCGCTGGGCCTCGCTGCAACTGGCGGCCGGGGAAACTCCGGTCGGCGGCCTGCATGGCAGCCTCGGCGACATTCATGCACAGCGCCAGGCCCAGCAACTGCAGGCCGCGCGCAACGCCGTGCTCGACCAGTTGCTGGCCCAACGCTCGCTGAGCGAAACCCTCGACAGTATCGCTCGGCGCCTGGAGCTGCTGAGCCCGGACGTGCGCGTCGCCATCCTGCTGCTGGACGCCAACGAATGCCTGCGGCTGCTCGCCGCCCCCAGCCTGCCGGCGCATTACAGCCAAGCGCTGGATGGCCTGCCGCTGGGCGCCGCCGGCTTCGCCGAGTGCCCTCATCCCGGCCAGGCAGAACCACGCTGGCTGGAGGCCCGGCCGCTGGACGCCAGCGCCGAGGTGCGTGCCAGCTGGTCGCTGCCTTTCACCGACGATGCCGGACAGGCCCTGGGAACCTTCCTCATCTGCTACCGCACGCTGACCCGGCCGAGTGCCGAGGATATCGCCCTGGTCGCCGACTTCACCCGCCTGGCCGGGCTGGCGGTGCAGCAGCAGCGCCGCGAAGCACAGCGCCAGGAGAGCGAAGAGCGCTTCCGCGCCACCTTCGAACACGCCGCCGTCGGCGTCGCCCACCTGGCGCCGGACGGCCGCTGGCTACGGGTCAATGAACTGCTCTGCCAGATGCTCGGCTATTCCCGCGAGGAGCTTTTGCAACTGACCTTCCAGGACATCACCGAGCCGGAGGACCTGGATGCCGACCTGGAACTGGTAAGCCAGCTGTTGGCCGGGGAAATCAGCCAGTACAGCCTGGAGAAGCGCTACCGCCGGCGCGACGGCAGCCTGCTCTGGGCCCAGCTCAGCGCCACCCTGCGGCGGCGCGACGACGGCACGCCCCACTATTTCATCTCGCTGGTGGAGGACATCGGCCTGCGCAAGCGCCAGGAACAGGCATTGCAGCAGGCTGCGACGGTCTTCGAGAGCACCCATGAAGCGGTGGTGGTGATGGATGCCGAGCGGCGCATCCTCACCAGCAATCCGGCCTTCAGCGAGATCACCGGTCTGAGCCAGGAACAGGCCCTTGCCCACCGCCTGCCGCTGCGCCTGGGCAGCAGCCTGGAGCGCAGCCGTTACCGCGAGATGTGGCGTACCGTACAGCGCCAGGGCCACTGGCAGGGTGAGCTGAGCAGCCGGCGGCAGGACGGTTCGGTCTTTCCGCTGTGGCTCACCGCCAGCCTGGTGCGCGGTTGCGACCCGCAGCACCCGCAGTTCGTGCTGGTGTTCACCGACCTCAGCCAGTTCAAGGACAACCAGGAGCGCCTGGCCCACCTGGCCAACTTCGACCCGCTCACCGACCTGCCCAACCGCCACTATGCCCATGAGCGGCTCGACCACGCCCTGCAGCACGCCAACCGGCACGGCGAGCGGGTGGCGGTTATGTTCCTCGACCTCGACCACTTCAAGACCATCAACGACAGCCTCGGCCATCCGATCGGCGATGCCCTGCTGATCGCGGTGGCGCGCCGCCTGCAACAGCGCCTGCGCAACGAGGACACCCTGGCGCGGCTCGGCGGCGACGAGTTCCTCATCGTGCTGGAAAACCTGCAGAACGCCGACGAGGCCGCCCATATCGCTACCGCACTGCTGGAGCTGTTCGAGCGTCCGTTGCCGCTGATCGAAGGCCGCGAAGCCTACGTCGGCGCCAGCATCGGCATCAGCTTCTACCCGGAAGACGGGGAAACCGGCGACGAGCTGATCCGCAACGCGGACGCCGCGCTCTACCAGGCCAAGGCCGAGGGCCGCCACGCCTTCCGCTTCTATACCGAGGCACTGACCGCCCGCGCGCACAGCCGCCTGACCCTGGAAAGCCAGCTGCGCCGGGCACTGCTGAACGACGAGTTCGTGCTGCACTACCAGCCGCTGATGGACACCCGCAGCGGCGTCTGCCGTGGCGTGGAGGCGCTGCTGCGCTGGCAGAGCGAGCTGGGCACGGTGATGCCCGGTGATTTCATCAGCCTGGCCGAGGACACCGGTCTGATCGTGCCCATCGGCAACTGGGTGCTGCGCCGGGCCTGCCAGCAGGCGCAGGGCTGGCTCGCCCAGGGCCTGCCGCTGGAAACCCTGGCGGTCAACCTGTCGCCGCGGCAATTCCGCCAGGCCGATCTGCTCAGCCAGGTCCGCACGGCCCTCAGCGCCAGCGGCCTGGCGCCGCAGCGCCTGGAACTGGAAATCACCGAAGGCGCCTTGATGGAGGACGTCGAGCAGGCCCAGGCCACCCTGGCCGGCCTCAAGGAACTGGGCGTGCGCCTGGCGGTGGACGACTTCGGCACCGGCTACTCGTCCCTCGCCTACCTGCGGCGCTTCCCGCTGGACAAGCTGAAGATCGACCAGAGCTTCATGCGCGGGGTACCGGAAGACCGGGCCAACCTGGAAATCGTCGGCACCATCGTCACCCTGGCGCGCAGCCTGAAACTCAGCGTACTGGCCGAGGGCGTGGAAAACGCCGCGCAGCTTGGCGCCCTGCGCCAACTGGGCTGCGAGCAATGCCAGGGCTACCTGTTCAGTCGACCGCTGAGCGTCGACCAGTTCCAGGCCTGGTACTCACGCGACCGTCAGTCGGTCGGCTGACCCAGGTCAATGACGGCGCCCCCGGGCAACCTACACTGCGATTTCCGCAGCAGGGGAGGACGCCACATGGACATCGCCATTCAACCGATCGCCGACACCCAGGGCACCCGCTGGCAGGTTCGCCTGGACCAGCACAGCGTCAGTTTTCGCAGCGAACCCGAGGCACAGCGCTTCGTCGCCACGCTGCAAGCGCGCCTGCAAGCACCGCACCGGCTGCCGGCCAGGGAGCGCTCTACCGGCAGCTAGAACCTGGTGCCCCGGCAAAGGCCGGGGTCCAGGGTAGGTGGGTAGGCGCTTCCTGGCGCCGGTGTTCATGCCCACCTCGGTTCGGCGCGCCGGCTCAAAGGCCGAATTCATTCATCAGCCTCTGCAGCTCCCCGCTTTCCCGCAGCTTGCGCAGCCCTTCGTTGAAGGCCGCCAGCTTGGCCTCGGCGTTCGGCGCCGAACGGGAGATGATCACGTGCAGATCCTTGCGGTACAGAGGCGGCAGCACAGGCTGCAGCTGGCCCTTGGCTTGCGGCAGATGGCGCTCGATGAGGTACTCGGCAACCTTGTAGTCGATGTAGATCAGGTCGACCCGGCCGGCCAGCAGCCGCTTGATATTCTGCAGATCGGTCACGCTGTAGGAGCGGCGAACCAGCTCACCCTCGTCCAGCAGCGGATGGTTCAGGTAGTCCCGCACCAGCCCGACCCGCAGCCCGCGCAGCGGAGCGAAAGCCGAACCCGGATCTGCCTGCGGATCGGCGGCGAAGGCGAAGTCACTGTCGCTGAGCTGCATCAACCCCGCCGGACCGCCGGGGATCGGGTCGGAGAACAGGAAATCCTCACGCCGCGCTGGCGCGTAGTATTCGGGAAAAAGCCCATCGACGCGGCCTTCGCGAGCCAGCTTGAGGGTTCGCGCCCAGGGATAACTGCCGATCTGCACCTGCCAACCGACCTGCTGCAGGGCCGCGGTGACCACCTTTTCCACATAGCCGCCGCCAGGCAACTCGCTGCCGACATAGGGCGGCCATTCCAGGGTGCTCAGCGTGAGTCGCCGCGATTCATCTTGCGCCTGGACCAGGCCGGATAACAGCAAGAGCAGCAGAAAGCGCAACAGCATGGGAGCGGAACTCATCGGTTCGACAATGAAGCCAGTATAGACAGCGGCAAGTCGGCAACCGTCGAGACGACCGCAGCGATCCGTGCAGCCCGTCGCACTCTGCCCGGCGAGCCCCGCCAGCGGCGCCTCGCTTTATCTTTCCTACCGTTCGTCTACTTTGCACCTCTGACCACCGCAATCTGTCGATCTGGCAAATCGCCGAACGACTAGGGATGAAACCAACGCAAGGGAGACCGCCATGAAGTACCTGTGCCTGATCTACATCGAGGAAAACAAGCTGGCGACCGTGCCTGCCGAGCAACTGGCGGCGGTGGCGGACGAGTGCGACAGCTACGAACACAGCCTGCGCCAGCACGGCCAGTGCCTCGCCGCCGAACGCCTGCAGGGCACCGACACCGCCACCACCCTGCGCCTGCAGAACGGCCGATTGTCGATTACCGACGGCCCGTTCGCCGAAACCAAGGAACAGCTCGCCGGCTTCTATCTGATCGATGCCCGGGACCTCAACGAGGCGATCCAGATCGCCGCGAAGATTCCTCCAGGGCGCCTGGGCTGTGTCGAAGTCCGCCCGCTGTACGAGCGGTACGGCCAAGCCTAGCGCCGCACTTTCGCAGCCGGGCGAAGCATTGCCCCAACCGAGGACAGTCGTCATGACCGACAACATCGAACGCCCCCAACCCCGCGTCGTCTCGCGGCAGGAATGGCTGGCCGAGCGCCGCCAGCACCTGCTGCGGGAGAAAGCCTTCACCCGCCAGCGCGACCAGCTCAGCGCCGAACGCCGCGCCCTGCCCTGGGTCCGCATCGACCAGGCCTACAGCTTCGACGGCCCCGACGGCCGCCAGACCCTCGCCGAGCTGTTCGGCGGTTGCAGCCAACTGGTCGTCTACCACTTCATGTTCGGCCCCGGCTGGCAGGAAGGTTGCTCCGGCTGCTCGTTCCTCGCCGACCACTTCGACGGCGCCAACCTGCACCTGGCCCACCACGACATTTCCCTGGTCGCCGTGTCCCGCGCGCCCTGGCGCGAGTTCGCCGCCTTCAAGGAGCGCATGGGCTGGCACTTCGCGTGGGTATCGTCCCACGGCAGCGACTTCAACCACGACTTCCAGGTCGCCGCCTCCCCGGAGGAAATCGCCGCCGGCAGCGCGGTGTACAACTACGAGGCCAGCGCCAATCCCGGCGAGGACATGCCCGGCCTCAGCGTGTTCTACAAGAACCCGGCCGGCGAGATCTTCCACACCTACTCGACCTACGCCCGCGGCCTCGACCTGCTGGTCGGCGCCTACAACGTCCTCGACCTGACGCCCAAGGGCCGCAACGAGACCGAAATCATGAACTGGGTGCGCCACCACGACCGCTATGCAGACGCCCCCGCCAAAGCCGCCTGCTGCGGCTGAATACCACGGAAGAGGAGAAAACAGCATGAACATCGATACCGCCAAAGCCAGCGCCGAAGCCGAAATCCGCGAGCTGCTGGAACGCTGGAGGAAGGCCGTGCTGGCCAAGGATATCGACGGCATCGTCGCCCCCTACGCCCCGGACATCGTCGCCTTCGACGCCATCCTCGCGCTGCAATTCAAGGGCAAGGAGGCCTACCGCAAGCACTGGCAGGCCTGCTTCGAGATGTGCCCGGCCGGCACCGGCCCGATGGCCTTCGATTTTCACGAGTTCCAGATTTCCGCCAGCAACGACGTGGCCTTCGGCCATGGACTGGTCAACTGCGGCGGCCCTGGGCCGGACGGTGCGATGCAATCGCACTGGATGCGGGTGACCATCGGCTATCGTAAGAGCGGCGGCAGCTGGCAGGTGGTGCACGAGCACTTCTCGGCACCGTTCGATATCGAGACGATGAAGGCGCTCGAACTGCAACCATGACGGCAAAGGATGATCGATGAGCGCGGCGGGTATTCACAGCACGGTTGAGGCGATCTATCGCGCAGAGTCGCGCCGCGTGCTCGCCACCCTGATCCGCCTGCTGGGCGATTTCGACCGCGCCGAGGAAGCGCTGCACGACGCCTTCATCGCCGCGGTCGAGCAGTGGCCGCGCGACGGTCTGCCGGCCAATCCGCGGGCCTGGCTGGTGTCGGCCGGGCGTTTCAAGGCCATCGACAGCCTGCGCCGCCGGGCGCGTTTCGACGCCTCCCTGGCCTCCATCGCCCAGCAGTTGGAGATCGACAGCGAGGCGGTCGCCGTTGGCGAGGATGACGACGTGGAGGACGATCGCCTGCGGCTGATCTTCACCTGCTGCCACCCGGCCCTCGCCGCGGATGCCCAGGTACCGCTGACCCTGCGCGAGGTCTGCGACCTGAAGACCGAGGAAATCGCCCGCGCCTTCCTTGCCACACCGAGCACCATCGCCCAGCGCATCGTGCGCGCCAAGGCGAAGATCCGCGACGCCCGCATTCCCTATCAGGTGCCCTCGCGGGCGGAGCTGCCGGATCGGCTGGACAGCGTGCTGCGGGTCATCTACCTGGTGTTCAACGAAGGCTACTCGGCCTCCTCCGGCGACAGCCTGACCCGCGCCGAACTCTGCGGCGAGGCGATCCGTCTCGGCCGTCTGCTGGTCGAGCTACTGCCGGAACCGGAAGCCATGGGCCTGCTGGCGCTGATGCTGCTGCACGAGTCGCGCCGCCACGCGCGCACGGGCGCCGATGGCCAGTTGATCCTGCTGGACGCGCAGGACCGCTCGCAATGGAACCCGGCCCTGATCGCCGACGGCATCGACCTGGTCGAGCGCGCCCTGGCCTCGCGACGCATCGGCCCCTACACCCTGCAAGCGGCGATCGCTGCCGTGCATGCCGAGGCGCGCGACGCCGCCGCGACCGACTGGGCACAGATCGCCGGTCTCTACGACGTGCTAGGCCGGGTCGCCCCCTCGCCGGTCGTCGAGCTCAACCGTGCCGTGGCTGTGGCCATGCACGACGGCCCCGCAGCCGGCCTGGCACTGATCGATGCCATCCTCGCCCGTGGCGAACTGCGCGACTACCACCTGGCCCACGCCGCCCGAGCCGACCTCTACCGGCGCCTGGGTGACGCCCCCCAAGCCCGCGCCGCCTACCAGACCGCCCTCGGCCTGACCCGGCAGGAGCCGGAGCGACGCTTTATCGAAGGCCGTCTGGCGGAACTGGACCGGGACACACAGGTAGGTTGCGGTTGAGGAGCACAGCGACGAAGCCCAACGATGCCACCGCCTAGGATTGCCCCGCCGCGCTGCGTGCTTCCAACTGACCGCTGTACCAGGCCAGCAGCGCAGAGGCCAGGCCGCACAGGCCGATCACCAGTGCCATCGGCACCGCACTGCCGTCGTGCAGGGCGCCGACCAGGGCCGAGGCGCCGGCGGCCACGCAGAATTGCAGGCTGCCCATCAACGCCGAGGCACTGCCGGCCTGGTGGCCCTGCTTGGCCATGGCGCAGGCGGTGGCATTGGGGATGATGCAACCGAGGCTGGAGATGCACAGGAATAGCGGAATCAAAAGCGGCCAGAGAGAGGCCGGACGCAGCGCGGCCAATGCCAGCAGAACCAGCGCGCTGGCCAGGTACAACCAGACCATGCGCCGCAGCCAGAACGCCGGGCCGCGAAAGCGCAGCAACCGCGCATTGAGCTGCCCGGCCAGGATGAAACCCGCCGCATTGCTGCCGAACAGCCAGCCGTAGTGCTCCGCCGGCACGCCATACAGCTCGATGAAGACGAACGGCGAACCAGCGATGTAGGCGAACATGCCGGCCATCGCCACTCCGCCGGACAGGCCAAAAGCAAGAAACTCACGGTCACCCAGCAGACCCAGATAGCGCCTGCCGGTGCCACGCAACGGCGCGCGCGGGGCGCTGGCATCGAGAGTCTCCGGCAGCCACAGGGCGACGCCCAACACCGCCAGCGTGCCGAACAGCGCCAGGCCGTAGAAGATCGACTGCCAGCCGAAGGCGGCCAGCAGCCAGCCACCGCCCAGCGGCGCGAGTATCGGCGCCACGCCCATCACCAGCATCAGTTGCGAAAACACCCTGGCCGCATCCACCGGCTGGCACAGGTCACGCACCACCGCACGGGTCACCACCATGCCGGCGCAGCCGCCGAGGGCCTGGACGAAGCGCGCACCGATCAGCCATTCCAGGCTCGGCGCGACGGCGCAGGCAAAGGAGGCCAGGACGAACAGGCAGACACCGAACAACAAGGGACCACGCCGGCCGAAGCGGTCGGCCAGCGGCCCGTAGGCCAGTTGGCCGATGGCCAGTCCGGCGAAGTACGACGCCAGGGACAGCTGCACATGCTCGACATCGGTGGCGAACACCCTGGCCAAGGTAGGGAAGCTCGGTAGGTAAAAATCGACGGCCAGGGGCCCGAAGGCGCAGAGCGCGCCGAGGATCAGCAGAATGCGCAGACTCATGAATCACTCGCAGCCGGTCAAAGCCGCAGTCTACACGCTCGCGCCACGCCCCGACGGCGCCCCTCGGCCATGAATGACGCATTCTGCAATTGCTCGATGCCGTGGCGATGATGCCCACGATGCGCAGGACGCGCCGGCGAATTTCCCCAAAGGGCAACCCCATCGTGCCCTGGCCGAAGACTAGCGCTATCGGTAGCTCGAACAGCCCCCTCTCCCTTCTGGGGAGAGGGCGGCGCCGAGCCCGCAGGAAGCCCGCGCAATCCAGCGCTACGCGACCAGTAGCAGAGCAGGTAGACGAAGCGACGAGAAACTGCCCTCACGCCGCACTGGCCTGGTAGCCCTCCTCGCGCACCGCCTCCAGCAACTGCTCCAGCGACAGCCGACTGGCTACCCGCACCTCGCCGGCGCCGAGGTCGACCTGCACCTCCGCCGCCTGGTCGCGGGCCTGCACGGCGCGGGTGATGGCCCGTACGCAATGCCCGCAGGACATGCCGTTCACCTTCAGAATCTGCATGGCTTCACTCCTCCAAATTCGAATGCCGATGCCAGCTTCGAGCTTGCCATCGTGGCAAGGTCAAGTCCTTCGGAGCGATCGCCGCACCGGCTTGACCTTGCCATAAGGTAAAGGTTGATCATGGCGCAAAACCGAGAGGAGACATCCATGCCGGACACCGCCCCCATCGACCTGCCCATCGAGGGCATGACCTGTGCCTCCTGCGCCGGACGCATCGAACGCGCCCTGCTCCAGGTTCCGGGCGTCAGCCAGGCGCAGGTCAACCTGGCCCGCGAACAGGCCCGCATCGAGAGCCGGGACGTTCCGCTCTCCACCCTGATCGAAACCATCGAAGGCGCCGGTTACCGCGTGCCCAGCCGACGCCTGGAGCTGGCCCTCGGCGGCATGACCTGCGCCAGCTGCGCCGGGCGCATCGAACGGGCCCTGCTCAAGGTCCCCGGCGTGCAGACTGTCAGCGTCAACCTGGCCAGCGAACGTGCCCATTTGCAGGTGCTCGGCGAGGTCGACAGCCGCCGATTGATCGCGGCGGTCGAGGCCGCCGGCTATCAAGCCCGCCTGCTGGACGCCTCCCGCAGCGGCGACGATGCCGAGCGGCGCCTGCGCCGCGAACGCCTGGCCGTGATCGCCGGCCTGCTGCTGGCGCTGCCGCTGGTGGTGCCGATGCTGGCCGACCTGCTCGGCCAGCACTGGATGCTGCCGCCCTGGCTGCAGTTCGTCATCGCCACCCCGGTGCAGTTCCTGCTCGGCGCACGCTTCTACGTCGCCGCCTGGAAGGCGCTACGCGCCGGCAGCGGCAACATGGACCTGCTGGTCGCCCTCGGCACCAGCGCCAGCTACGGCCTGAGCCTGTACCAGTGGTGGGCCGCACCGGCCGGGCAAATGCCGCACCTGTACTTCGAAGCCTCGGCGGTGGTCATCGCCCTGGTGCTGCTCGGCAAGTACCTGGAGAGCAGCGCCAAGCGCAAAACCAGCGAGGCGATCCGCGCCCTCGAAGCGCTGCGCCCGGACCGCGCCCGGCGACGGGTGGACGGCCGCGAGGAAGAGGTCGCCATCGCCGACCTGCACCTGGGCGACGAGGTCGTCGTGCGCCCCGGCGAGCGCTTCCCGGTGGACGGCGAGGTGCTCGACGGCGAAAGCCAGGCCGACGAGGCGCTGATCAGCGGGGAAAGCCTGCCGGTGCCCAAGCAGCCCGGCGATGCGGTCACCGGCGGCGCCATCAACGGCGAAGGCCGGCTGTTGGTACGCGTCACCGCGCTGGGAGGAGAAACCGTGCTGGCGCGCATCATTCGCCTGGTGGAAGACGCCCAGGCGGCCAAGGCGCCGATCCAAAAGCTGGTGGACCGGGTCAGTCAGGTATTCGTGCCCGCGGTGCTGCTGATCGCCCTCGCGGCCCTTGGCGGCTGGCTGCTGGCAGGCGCGACGGTGGAGGTCGCGCTGATCAATGCCGTCGCCGTGCTGGTGATCGCCTGCCCCTGCGCCCTCGGCCTGGCCACGCCGACGGCGATCATGGCCGGCACCGGTGTAGCAGCGCGCCACGGCATCCTGATCAAGGATGCCGAAGCCCTGGAGATCGCCCACGGAGTGACCGCAGTGGCCTTCGACAAGACCGGCACCCTCACCTCCGGCACGCCGCGCATCGTGCACCTGCAGGCCGCCACTGGCGACGAAGGCGAACTGTTGCGCCTGGCTGGCGGCCTGCAACGCGGCAGTGAACACCCCTTGGCCAAGGCGGTGCTGGACGCCTGCGAGGCGCGCGCGCTGCGCGTGCCAGAGGTGCAGCGCAGCCAGGCCCTGAGCGGGCGCGGCATCGCCGGCATGCTGGACGGCCGCGACCTGGCGCTGGGCAATCGCCGGCTGCTGGAGGACAGCGGCCTGCAACCGGGCGAGCTGGCCGAACAGGCGCACGCCTGGGAAGCAGAGGGCCGCACCCTGTCCTGGCTGATCGAACGCCAGCCACAGCCGCGGGTACTCGGCCTGTTCGCCTTTGGCGACAGCCTCAAGGAAGGGGCCGAGCAGGCGGTCAACGCGTTGCGCCAGCGGCACATCCGCAGCCACCTGATCACCGGCGACAACCGCGGCAGCGCGCGGGTGGTGGCCAAGGCGCTGGGCATCGACGACGTGCACGCGGAAGTGCTGCCGGCCGACAAGGCAGCGGTGGTGGCGGCGCTGAAGCGCGACGGCGCACTGGTGGCGATGGTCGGCGACGGCATCAACGACGCCCCGGCGCTGGCCGCGGCGGACGTCGGCATCGCCATGGGCGGCGGTACCGACGTTGCCATGCACGCCGCCGGCATCACCCTGATGCGCGGCGACCCGCGCCTGGTACCGGCGGCTCTGGAAATCAGCCGGCGTACCTATGCGAAGATCCGCCAGAACCTGTTCTGGGCCTTCATCTACAACCTGGTGGGTATTCCGCTGGCGGCCTTCGGCCTGCTCAACCCGGTGATCGCCGGCGCCGCCATGGCGGCATCCAGCGTCAGCGTGGTGAGCAACGCCCTGCTGCTCAAGCGCTGGAAACCATGACATGTAGGGGCGAAATCATTCGCCTAACCGGGGCTCAGCCAGGCGAACAAATTCGCCCCTACAGAGGCAGAGCACCCAAATAGGCGGTTATAGAACGGAGGTATCCATGAATATCGGCCAAGCCGCCCAGCGCAGCGGCCTCAGCGCGAAGATGATCCGCTACTACGAGTCCATCGGGCTGCTGACGCCGGCCTTGCGCAGCGACAACGGCTATCGCCGCTACAGCGACGACGATCTGCATCGGCTGGCCTTCATCAAGCGCTCGCGGGACCTGGGCTTCTCCCTGGAGGAGGTCGGCAAGCTGCTCACGCTCTGGCAGGACCGGGAACGCGCCAGCGCCGACGTCAAGGCCCTGGCCGGCGCCCATATCGACGACCTCAACCGCAAGATCGCCGAGCTCGCCAGCCTGCGCGACACCCTGCAGGTGCTGGTCGACCACTGCCAGGGCGATCATCGCCCCGACTGCCCGATCCTCAAGGACTTGGAAACGGGCGGCGGCTGCCACTGAAGACCCGCGCCAGCAACCCTTTGGGCAGGATCGTGATGGCCAGCCCGACGAAGACGATCCCGCAGGCCAGCAGGCTGGCCGGGCTCAACTGCTCGCCGAGCAGCAGCCAGCCGGACAGCAGGCCGGAAATCGGCACCGCCAGGGCGAACGGGGTCACCACGCTGGCCGGATAGCGGCCCAGCAGAAAGCTCCAGATGCCGTAGCCGACAGTAGTGGCGCCGAACGCGACGAACAGCAGCGCGGCATATCCGCCCAGTGTGGCCTGGGCAAAGGCCACGCCGATCGCCTGCGGCCCTTCGAAGACCAGCGACAGGCCAAGCAGCGGCAAAGGCGGCACCAGGCTGACCCAACAGATCAGCCGCAGCATGTCGCTGGCCCCGGCGCGCTTGGTGGCGATATTGGAAAACGCCCAGGCCAGCGCCGCGCCGATCACCAGCAGGAAGGCCAGCAGGCTGTCGCCCAGCGGCCGCTCCAGGCCGATCAATACCAGCCCCGAGGCCGCCAGCAGCAAGCCCAGGAGGCTGCGCCGGCCGGGACGCTCGCCAAGCAACAGCGCGGCGATCAGCAGGGTGAAGAACACCTGGCTCTGCAGTACCAGCGACGTCAGTCCGGCCGGCATGCCGACCTTCATGCCGACGAACACAAGGCCGAACTTGATCACTCCCAGCAGCAACCCGATCTGCACGATGCGCCACCAGGGCGCCGGCAGCGGCCCACGCAGAATCAACAACGGCGTGGCCGCCAGGGCGAAACGCAAGGCGCAGAACAGCAGCGGCGGAAAGTCCTCCAGGCCGACCTTGATGACCACGAAATTGACACCCCAGACCAGGGTAACCAGCAACGCCAACAGGACGTGCGAGGGGGACATGGCAAGCGCTCCAACAACGGTGGCTGCACGCTAGCAGCTCGCACGACGGATGTATGGGTACAGTCGCGGAGTAACAGATTGAACGGCGGGCACCTGGTGCGCCGGCATGCCCGGCGTTATTTGGATCGGTCGGCTCATTGAAGCCCGGCAAATGCAGGAAACGCCCACCCGCCTCCGGCCTTCGCCGGGGTAACGGGCCGGCGGGTCCGAGGAAACAAACGACTTACCGAGCAGCTTGTCGGCACGTTCAAGCATTGCGAGGTCTCCCACTGCTACGTGTCCCTCAGCCCTGTCATGCCGGCGAAGGCCGGTACCCAGAGGGCAGGCAGCTCGGTACCATCTCCACCGCTCAAGACCGACAGCGGCGCGAATACCTGAAGCACCAAACCCGCCCTGGGCCCCGAATACCTGAAACATCAAACCAGCCTGCCCTGGACCCCGGCCTTCGCCGGGGAGACGGGCCTGTGAGTACTTGCCGAGAAAGGTCTCCACGGGGCCTGCAAGCCGCACTGGGCTTCCTGCCACCGCACACCCTCCAGCCCGTCATACCGGCGAAGGCCGGTACCCAGAGGGCAGGTAACTCGGTGCCATCTTCACCATTCAAGACCGACAGCAGCGCGAATACCTGAAGCACCAAACCCGCCCGCCCTGGACCCCGGCCTGCGCCGGGGAGACGGGTTGGCGGGGTCCGAAGAAAAAATGAATTCCGATGCAGCCTATAGGCATGCTCAAGCAACGCGACACTTCCCGATGCTACGTGCTCCCAGCCCGTCATACCGGCGAAGGCCGGTATCCAGGAGACAGGCAACTCGGTGCCATCTTCACCATTTAAAACCGACAGCGGCGCGAATACCTGAAGCACCAAACCCGCCTGCCCCTGGGCCCCGGCCTACGCCGGGGAGACGGGCTTGCGAGTGCTTGCCGAAAAAGGCGTCCGAGCAGCCTGCAAGCCGCACTGGGCTTCCTGCCACCGTGCACCCCTCCAGTTCCGCCATACCGGCGAAGGCCGGTATCCAGGACAGGCAGTGCGCAGTCTCCAGCGTCTCCGCTTCACTCCCGACCGCTAAAGAATCTCCGGATACAAATCCCGCCAGCGCGGATTCCTCTCTTCGATCAGGCGAATCTTCCAGGCGCGTTTCCATTCCTTGATTTGCTTCTCACGGGTAATGGCCGCCGCCATGCTCTCGTGCAGTTCGTACCAGACCAGCAGCTTCACCCCATGGCGACGGGTGAAGCCCTCGACCAGTCCTTCGCGGTGCTGCCAGATGCGTTGCACAAGGGACGAGGTCACCCCCACGTAGAGTGTGCCGTTGCGCTGACTGGCCAGCAGGTAGGTGGCGGGTGCATCGATGAGCGTCCTTGCTCAGAAAGGGGATGAAGTCAGGCCTGAGATTGCAGGTAGTTCTGCAGGCCGACCCGGTCGATCAGGCCGAGTTGCTGTTCCAGCCAGTAGGCGTGGTCTTCCTCGGTGTCCTTGAGCTGGGCCTGGAGGATGTCGCGGGTCGGGTAGTCGCCGTGCTGTTCGCACAGGGCGATGCCTTTGGCCAGGGCGGCGCGCACCTTGTACTCCAGCGCCAGGTCGCTGCGCAGCATGTCCGGCACGGTCTGCCCGGGATGGATCGCATCGGGGGTCATGTCCGGCGTGGCTTCGAGGAAGAGCAGGCGCCGCAGCAGCGCATCGGCGTGCTCGGTCTCCTCCTCCATCTCGTGGTTGATGCGCTCGTAGAGCTTGGCGAACCCCCAATCGGCATACATGCGCGAATGCAGGAAGTACTGGTCACGCGCCGCCAACTCGCCGCGCAGCAACTCTTTGAGGTATTCGACGACCTGCGCCTGGCCTTTCATGGCATTCACTCCGTCTCGGGACTGCTGAAGATCCGCCAAGGATCGGCGGCCAGGCGCGAAGGGTCAAGTTCGGTGGCGCCGCGGCGGGTGCTCAGACGAACATGCCGCCGGACGCCTCGATGCGCTGGGCGTTGATCCAGCGGCCGTCATCCGACAACAGCAGGGCCACCGCGCGGCCGATGTCCTCCGGCAGGCCGACCCGGCCCAGGGCGGTCTGCCCGGCGATGAAGGCGTTGATCTGCGGGTCGTCGCGCACCTGCCCATCGCCGAAGTCGGTCTCGATCGCCCCGGGCGCGATGACGTTGACGCGAATGCCCCGCGGGCCAAGTTCCTTGGCCAGGTAGCGGCTGAGCACCTCCACCGCGCCTTTCATCGCCGCATAGGCGGCATAGCCCGGCAGGCTGAAGCGGGTCAGGCCGCTGGAGACGTTGAGGATGGCACCGCCGTCGGCCAGCAGTGGCAGCAGGCGCTGGGTCAGAAAGAAGGTGCCCTTGAGGTGGATATTCATCAGTTGGTCGAACTGCACCTCGCTGGTCTCGGTGAAGGCGGCATGAATACCGATTCCGGCGTTGTTCACCAGCGCATCGAAACGCTCGCGCTGCCAGATGCCGTGCAACGCCCCGCGCACTTGCTGGGCAAAGCCGATGAAGCTGGCGCTGTCGGCCACGTCCAGTTGCAGGGCAACGGCGCGGCCGCCCAGCGCTTCGACCTGCGCGACCACGCCGGCCGCCTCGGCCGCGCCGCTGCGGTAGGTGACGATCAGGTCATGGCCCTGACGGGCCAGGTGCAGCGCGGCACTCTTGCCCAGCCCACGGCTGGCTCCAGTCACGATGGCGATCTTGCGGTTCATGGAAGGGTTCCTCGTCGATGGCAGGGAAGGACCACGCCAGGCTATTGCCCTTCAATACCCGAATAAACCACCAGAAACCGGATAGACTGTTCAGCTCACGCAGACAATAAGAGCGCACCATGGACCGATTGAACGGCATGCGCCTGTTCGTGCGGGTTGCCGAACTGGCCAGTTTCACCAAGGCAGCGGACAGCCTCGGCCTGCCCAAGGCCAGTGTGTCCAGCGCCGTGCAGCAGCTGGAGAGCCACCTGGGCACGCGCCTGCTGCAACGCACCACGCGTCGCGTGCAGCTGACCCAGGACGGCCTCGCCTGCTACGAGCGCTGCAAGGACCTGCTGGCGGAGATGGATGAACTCGAGTCGATGTTCCAATACGGCGCCGGCCAGCTCAGCGGACGCCTGCGGGTGGACATGAGCCACGCCCTGGCGCGGGAACTGCTGCTACCGCGGCTACCGGCGTTCCTCGCGCAGTATCCGCAGTTGCAGCTGGAACTGAGCTGCAGCGACCACCGGGTCGACCTGGTGCGGGAGGGCTTCGACTGCGTGGTGCGGGTCGGCAGCCTGAGCGACTCGGGCATCATCGCCCGGCCCCTGGGCGAGCTGACCCAGGTGAACTGCGCCAGCCCGGCCTATCTCGCCGCCCACGGCGTGCCGCAGTCGCTGGAGGACCTGGCCACGCACCGCCTGGTGCACTACGTGACGACCCTGGGCAGCAAACCGCTCGGCTGGGAGTACGTCGCTGGCGAAGAGGTGCGCTGCCTGGAGATGGCCGGCGCGATCACGGTGAACAGCACCGATGCCTATACCCATGCCTGCCTGGCCGGGCTCGGCCTGATTCAGGTGCCGCTCAGCGGCGCCTGGCCGCATCTGCAAGCCGGGCGCCTGGTGGAAGTGCTGCCGCAGTACCGGGCCGCGCCGATGCCGGTATCGCTGCTCTACCCGCACCGACGCAACCTGTCCCGCCGCGTGCAGGTGTTCATGGACTGGTTGAGCGCGGCGATGCGCGACTACGTGCGCTAGCGCAGCCAGGGTGGCGGCGGCTCGGCGTCCTTCGGCTCGTCCTCGGCGTTGCGCAGGGCCTCGCGGCGCGCCTGTTCGGCCAGGGTTGCCTTGATCTCGCGCATCACCGCCTCGACGTCGGCGGCATCCTCGGGATCGGCGAACTCGCCGGTCAGCGGGGTATCCGGCGTCAGTTTGCCGTCTTCGAACAGCGCCCACATTTCCTTGGCGTAACGGGTGAACTTCAACTCCGGAGCGAACTGGCCGAAATAGGCGGCCATGTTGCCGACATCGCGTTCGAGCATGCTGAAGGCATGGTTATTGGCCGCAGCGTCCACCGCCTGCGGCAGGTCGATGATCACCGGCCCCTCGGGGTCGAGTAGCACATTGAATTCCGACAGGTCGCCATGCACCAGGCCAGCGCAGAGCATCTTGACGATCTCGCGGATCATGAACGCATGGAACTCGCGGGCGTCTTCCGGCTCCAGCACCACGTCGTTCAGGCGCGGTGCCGCATCGCCGTAGCCGTCGTCGATCATCTCCATCAGCAGCACGCCATCGACATAGTCGAACGGCTCGGGCACGCGCACGCCGGCGCTGGCGAGGCGGAACAGCGCGGTGACCTCGGCGTTCTGCCAGGCCTCTTCCTGCTCGCGCTTACCGTACTTGGAGCCCCGCGCCATGGCTCGAGCGTCGCGGCTGTTACGTACCTTGCGGCCTTCCTGATACTCGGCGGCGTGCTTGAAGCTGCGCTTGGCAGCTTCCTTGTAGACCTTGGCGCAGCGCAACTCGGAACCGCAGCGCACCACGTAGACGGCCGCTTCCTTGCCGCTCATCAGCGGGCGCAGCACTTCATCGATCAGGCCATCCTCGAGCAGCGGCTCCAGTCGTTTCGGCGTTTTCATCGGCGGGTACGCGGTTCCTGTCGGTGGCGGTCAAGGCGCGCAGGTTACGGCAATCGCCGCGTGGGTTCTATCCACCCGGCACGGAAAGTTCCCGGCGCGGCCACAGCGGCGCCCGCCACACCGGCGGCCGCTCAGATGCTGATGCGCCATTGCCGGGCCGCATCGCGCAGGGCCACCAGCGCGGTTTCGAAATCATAGCCGCGCACCGCCGTCTCGATCTCGGCATAGCGCTCGTCGAACGCGCGGCGCAGCAGTTCTTCGCGCTCGGCGAACAGCTTGCCGGCACGCGGGTCGTTGTTGGCGAACAGGCGCGCCAGGTGCTCGCAGAGGCCGCCCAGGGCCTGCGGGTCGACCTGCCCCTGCTGACGGCTGCTGGGCGCCGGCATCTGCGCCTCGATGGCCTCGACCAACGTCCGCAGGCTGGCCTCCAGCTCGCCCAGTGCCCCCTGTAGCTCGGCCAGGTCGGCGCCATCCTTGAGCGCGGTTTCCAGCGCGCCAGCCTGGGCCGCCAAGTCTTCGGCGCCGAGGTTGGCCGCCTGGTCCCTGAGGCTGTGGGCCAGCCGTTCGGCGGCTTCCGGCGTGCCGTTCTCCAGCGCCGCCCGAAGCTGCGCGGGAACGCTGCGCTGGCTGGCGACGAACTTGTCCAGCAGCGCCTGGTACAGCGCGGGCTTGCCCAGGACCCGGCGCAGGCCGGCCTCGGTGTTCACCCCCGGCAGCCGCCAACTCGGCACCACCTGGGGCGCGACGGCGGCCGGCCGCTGCGGCAATTGCAGCCAATGGCTGAGCATGTTCCAGAGCGCCGCCGGCTCCAGCGGCTTGGCCAGGTGGTCGTTCATGCCCGCATCCAGGCAGCGCTGGCGAGCGGCCTGCTGCACGTTGGCGGTCATGGCAATGATCGGCAGGCCGGCGAAGCGCGGCTGGCGACGCAACCGGCGGGTCGCCTCCAGGCCGTCGAGCACCGGCATCTGCATGTCCATCAGCACCAGCGCAAAGTAGCCATCCGGGCTGTCCTGCAGGCGCTGCAGGGCAATCTCGCCGTTTTCCGCCACCTCGGCTTGCAGGCCGACTTCGTCGAGCAGGCCGCGGGCGACGTCCTGGTTGAGCAGGTTGTCCTCCACCAACAGCACGCGCTGGCCGGAAAACTGCGGCGGGACATGCGTTTCCACCAGAGCCAGGCGCGGCCGCTGCCCACCGAGGCTGTGGCTCACCGCCTCCAGCAGCACGGTGGCGCTGACGGGCTTGAGCAGCACGTCCTGGGCGCCGGCCTTGTGCGCGCTCTGCAGCACTTCCTGGCGACCGTAGGCGGTGATGATCAGCACCACCGGCGGCGGACGCAGGTCGAAGCCGGCGATATGCCGCGCGGTCTCCAGGCCGTCCATGCCCGGCATCTGCCAGTCCAGCAACAGCAGTTCGTAGGGTTCCCGGTCCGCCGCGGCGCGCTGCACCTCCGAGAGCGCCTCCAGCCCGGAGGCCACGCCGTCGACGCGCAAGGTCATGCCCTGGAGCATTTCGACGAGCATCTGCCGGGCGACATCGTTGTCGTCCACCACCAGTACCCGGCGCCCGCGCAGGTTGGCCTGGGGCAGCAGTTCGCGCCGGCGCTGGGTGGCGATCCCCAGGCGCAAGCGGCACCAGAACAGGCTGCCGCGACCGGGCACGCTCTCCACCCCGACCCGGCCGCCCATGGCCTCGGCCAGGCTCGCGCAGATCGCCAGGCCGAGGCCGGTGCCGCCGTACTGGCGAGTGGTCGAGCCGTCGGCCTGCTGGAACGGCTGGAACAGGCGTTCCTGCTGCTCGGCGCTGAGGCCGATGCCGGTGTCGCGCACGCCGAAGTACAGCAACACGCTATCGGCACTCTGTTCCTCGACCCGCACCAGCACCTCGACCTCGCCGCGCTGGGTGAACTTGACCGCGTTGTTGGCGAAGTTGATCAGGATCTGGCCGATGCGCAGCGGGTCGCCCAGCAGGTCCAGCGGCACCCGCGGATCGAGGTTGAACACCAGTTCCAACCCCTTGTCGGCGGCCTTCTCGCCGAGCAGGCCGGCGAGGTTCTCCAGCACCTGCTGCAGGTCGAACTCGATGCGCTCGATGCTCAGCCGCCCGGCCTCGATCTTCGAGAAGTCGAGAATGTCGTTGATGATGCCGAGCAGATGCTGCCCGGCCTGCTGCACCTTGCTCAGGTAGTCACGCTGCTGCGCGTCCTGGACCCGCTTCAAGGCCAGGTGGGACAGGCCGATGATGGCGTTCATCGGCGTACGGATTTCATGGCTCATGTTGGCGAGGAAGTCCGACTTCAACCGCGCCGCCTCCTCGGCCAGCTCCTTGGCTCGTGCCAGGGCGTCCTCCGCCTCCTTGCGCGCGGTGATGTCGCGGCTGACCCCGACCAGCCCGAGCAGGCGGCCCTGGTCGTCGGTGAAGGTGGCACGCAGGGTGTCGAACAGCACCCGACGGCCATCCGGGTAGACCGACCAGCCCTCGCTCTCGAACGGCTGGCCAGCGGCGAAAGCCGCCTGGTCGTGCTGCTTGCGCGCCTCGGCCCAGGCGGCAGGCAGCAGTTCCTCGTCGCGGCGCCCCTGCAGGCTGTCCGGCGAGCGCCCGAGCAGGTCGGCGAATGCCTGGTTGGCGCCCAGGTAACGGCCGTCGGCGTCCTTGAACCAGATCGGATCGGGAATCGCGTTGACCAGCGTCAGCAGCGTGCTGCGTTGCCGCTGCGCCTCGGCTTCGACGCGCTGGCGCTCGGCGATCTGTACTGCCAGGCGGCGGTTCCACACCAGTACGAACACCACCAGTGCCAGCAGGGCCAGGCCGAACGGCCAGGACAGGCGCACCGCCTTGGCCCAGTCGAACTGGGTCAGCGGCGGCAACCAGCGTTCGTTGATCGCCTGCCGCTCGCCGCTGTCGAGCTGGTCGAGCGCCGTGTTGAGCAGGGTCACCAGCACCGGCCAGTCGCGCCGCACGGCGAAGCGGATCTCACTGCCGGCCAGCCCTGTCTCGCCACGCAGCTCCAGGTTGGTCAGGTTATGCAGGCGGATCAGGTAGCTGGCGACGAT
Organism: Zestomonas ipomoeae; assembly: GCF_057128665.1. Lineage (NCBI taxonomy): Bacteria > Pseudomonadati > Pseudomonadota > Gammaproteobacteria > Pseudomonadales > Pseudomonadaceae > Zestomonas > Zestomonas ipomoeae. The sequence continues at coordinate 132,414 of NZ_JBSKHQ010000006.1, read as the reverse complement.
CATGTTGCCGACATAGGCATCGGCGCGCCCCGAGGACACCGCCCGCAGCGCCGCCTCGGTATCCGGCGTCTCCACCAGCACCGCTTCCGGCACCCGTGAGCCGAGCAACTCCTGCAGGGCATAATCGCGCTCGATGGCGACGCGCTTGCCGGCCAGGTCGCTCAGCCCCTGCAGCGGCACCTCCGGGCGGGTGAAGATCAGGCTGCTGCTGACCAGATAGGGTTCGGTGAAGGCCATGTAGGCCTGGCGCTCCGGGGTCTGCGCCACCGAGGGCAACAGGTCGACCTGCTTGCGGCGCAGGGCGCGCTGGGCCGCGCCCCAGTCGTCGAACAGCACCGTTTCCACCTGCACGCCCAGGCGCTGGGTCAACGCTTTCAGATAGTCGGCGCTGAGCCCGCTGTATCCGCCCGTCTCGCTGACGATATCGAACGGCGGCCAGCCGCTGCGGTAGATGCCCAGGCGCAGTGTGGGGTGCTCCGCCACCCAGGCCCGTTCGCCCACCGACAAGGCCATCGGCTCCGCCTGCTGGGACCCGGCGGCCCAGGACAAGCCGGCGCACCAGCACAGTCCGCAGAACAGCAGCACGCGAAACCCCATAGACGCCTCGGGTGAAAAACGTTTTGCCTTAAGCGTAGCCGCCACTCGGCGAGCACGGTTTGAAAGCGGGATTCGCATTGGCAGGCGCCGATGCGCGGCCGACAATGGCCCCATCGCCTTTGGAGAGTCCCGCCATGCTCGACTACGACCGCTACTGGCAAGCCGTCTGCGACCGCGACGCCGGCTTCGACGGCCGCTTCGTCTTCGCCGTGCGCTCCACGGGCATCTACTGCCGACCGAGCTGCCCGGCGCGGCGACCGCAGCGCGACAACGTGGCCTTCCATCCGGCACCGGCCGACGCCGAAGCCGCCGGTTTTCGCCCCTGCCGGCGGTGCGCGCCCAACGGGCCGAGCCCGGCCGAGCAGCTCGACGCCCTGGTCGCTGCCGCCTGTCGCCTGCTTGACGAGGAAACCCCGCCGAACCTGACCCAACTGGCGGCACGCATCGGCCTGTCGCCGTCGCACCTGGCCCGCGCCTTCAAGGCGCGCACCGGGCTGACGCCCAAGGCCTGGGCCGACGCCCGCCGCCAGGCGCGCCTGGAAGCCAACCTGCCGCAGGCCGACTCGGTGCTCGAGGCGGCACTGGCGGCCGGCTACTCCGGCACCCGCGCGCTTTATCAGCAACCCGCGGCACTGAGCCCGGCCAAGCGCCGCAAGCTGGGCGCCGGCGAGCACCTGCGCTACGCCATCGCCCCCTGCCCGCTCGGCCTGCTGTTACTGGCGGCCAGCGCCCAGGGCGTCTGCGCGCTGCTGTTCGGCGACGACGCCGGCAGCCTGGAAGCCGAACTGCGCCAGCGCTTCGCCGCCGCCGAGCTGAGCCGCGACGATGCGGGCCTCGGCGACTGGTTGCGTGCCGTGCTCGCACAGATCGACGAACCCGAGCGCGCCGCCCACCTGCCGCTGGACCTGCGCGGCAGCGTGTTCCAGCAACGGGTCTGGCGCGCGCTGGCGCAAATCCCGGCCGGCCAGACCCGTCGCTATGGCGAGCTGGCGGCCGAACTCGACAGCCACCCGCGGGCCATCGCTCGCGCCTGCGCCAGCAACCCGGTCGGCCTGCTGGTGCCCTGCCACCGGGTGGTCGGCGCCAGCGGCGCGCTCGGCGGCTATCGCTGGGGCGTGCAGCGCAAGAGTGCGCTGCTGGACCGCGAGCAGTCCTGACGACCAGGAAACCTCGCGGCTCCCGCCGGTCGAATAGGCGACCGCCACGCCACGGGAGCCCACCATGCAAACACTGCAGCGCTACCTGATCGACTACCGCATCAACGGCAAGGCCGACTCGCTGACCCTGGACGAATTCGACGAGCCGACCCTGGACCAGGTGCGGCTGCAACTGCTGCTCAAGCACCTGACCGAGCCGCAAGTGCTGGAGGATGCGACCTGGGAAGACAACCTGCGCTTCAGCCTGGAGCGCCGGGCCGAGGAACTGGGCATCAGCGACATTCGGGTTCAGCGGCTGGGCAGCGCCTGACGCGGTGCGCCGGCCAGCCCGCCCTGACGGCCATAAAAAAGCGGCTCCGCCGAAACGGAGCCGCCAACACAGAGTTGTCGCATCGCGTAGCGGCAAGCCGCCACGCCTATTGGATTACCGCTCGAGGATCGCCGTCACGCCCTGGCCGCCGGCGGCGCAGATGGAGATCAACCCGCGCCCCTCGCCCGCCACGGACAGCAGCTTGGCCAGGTTGGCGACGATGCGCCCGCCCGTGGCGGCGAAGGGGTGCCCGGCGGCCAGGGAGCTGCCCTTGACGTTCAGCTTGGCCCGGTCGATGACGCCCAGCGGTGCATCCAGGCCGAGGCGGCGCTGGCAGTAGTCGGCGTCCTCCCAGGCCTTGAGCGTGCACAGCACCTGGGCAGCGAACGCCTCGTGGATTTCGTAGTAGTCGAAGTCCTGCAGGCTCAGCCCGTTGCGCGCCAGCAGCCGCGGCACCGCATAGGCCGGCGCCATCAGCAGGCCCTCCTCGCCCTTGACGAAGTCCACCGCCGCCGCCTCGCCGTCCCGGAAGTAGGCCAGCACCGGCAAGCCCCGCGCCTTGGCCCACTCCTCGCTGGCCAGCAGCACCACCGAGGCGCCGTCGGTCAGCGGGGTGGAGTTGCCGGCGGTGAGCGTACCCTGGCCGCTCTTGTCGAACGCCGGCTTCAGGCTGGCGAGCTTGTCCAGGCTGATATCGCCGCGCAGGTTCTGGTCGCGGCTGAGGTTGCCGAAAGGGGTCAGCAGGTCGTTGTGCCAGCCCTCGGCGTAGGCGGCGGCGAGCTTGTGGTGGCTGTCGAAGGCCAGGCGGTCCTGCTCGTCGCGGGGAATCGCCCAGGTCTTCGCCATCTGCTCGCAATGCTCGCCCATCGACAAGCCGGTGCGTGGCTCACCGTTGCGCGGAATCTCCGGTTTCAGGTGTCCCGGGCGGAGCTTCAGCAGGGTCTTGAGCTTGTCGCCGGTGGTCTTGCCGCGATTGGCCTCCAGCAGGATCTGCCGCAGCCCTTCGCTGACGCCGATGGGCGCGTCCGAGGTGGTGTCGACGCCGCCGGCGATGCCGCAGTCGATCTGGCCGAGGGCGATCTTGTTGGCCACCAGGATCGCCGCCTCCAGGCCGGTGCCGCAGGCCTGCTGGATGTCGTAGGCCGGGGTTTCCGGTGCCAGCCGCGAGCCGAGCACGCATTCGCGGGTCAGGTTGAAGTCGCGGGAGTGCTTGAGCACCGCGCCGGCCGCCACCTCGCCCAGGCGCAGGCCGTGCAGGTTGAAGCGCTCCACCAGGCCTTCGAGTGCGGCGGTGAGCATGTCCTGGTTGCTGGCCGAGGCGTAGGCGCCGTTGGAACGGGCGAAGGGAATGCGGTTACCGCCGACGATGGCGACGCGACGCAGTTGGCTCATGGGAACTCCTAGCGGGACGTGAATGGCTACCAGCCTAGTCGCTGCGCAGGACTTGCCATTGGCCGTTCCGCCGTGCGCGAGAGCAGGCCGGTCAATGTTTGCAACAGGCGGCCGGGTACAGTGGTCCCACTTTAGACTCAAGGCCAGGAGCCCGTTCCCATGTCCGACCGCTATGTGCAACTCGCCAACTCCTACTTCGGCAAACGCCTGGTGGGAGCCCTCGGCCTGCCCTCGCCGGTGCCGTTGGAGCGCTGGGCCAGCGGTCGCAGCCGCCCGGTGGACGGCGCGCTACTGCTCGGCGGCGGCGCCTTGACCGAGGTGGTCGGCAGTTTCCTGCAGCGGCTGTGCGACCAAGCCTTCGCCGCCGAGGAGGGCATGTGCGGCCTCGAACGCTGGACCGCCGAACACGGGCCGAAGCTCAAGGCGCTGGTCTTCGATGCCAGCGGCATCGCCAGCGCAGACCAGTTGCGCTCGCTGCGCGAGTTCTTCCAGCCGGCCATGCGCAGTCTGGCGCAATGCCCCCATGTGGTGGTGCTCGGGCGCCCGCCGGAAACCCTCGACGATCCGTTCGCCGCCAGCGCCCAGCGTGCCCTGGAGGGTTTCACCCGCTCCCTCGGCAAGGAGCTGCGCCGGGGCGGCACCGCGCAGTTGCTGTATGTTGGCGAGGGCGCGGAAGACCAGCTCGAAGGCGCGCTGCGCTTCTTCCTCTCGCCGAAGAGCGCCTACGTCTCCGGCCAGGTGCTGCGCCTGGCGCCGTGTGCCTCCCGGGTGAAGGACTGGAGCCGGCCGCTGGCGGGGCGCAAGGCGCTGGTCACCGGCGCGGCCCGCGGCATCGGCGCGGCCATCGCCGAAACCCTGGCCCGTGACGGCGCCGAGGTGGTGCTGCTCGACGTGCCGCAGGCCGGCCAGGCGCTGGAGGCCCTCGCCGGTCGCCTGGGCGGTCGTGCCGTCGCCCTCGACATCTGCGCCGAGGAGGCGCCGCAACAGTTGCTCGACGCCGTGCCGGAGGGGGTGGATATCCTCGTGCACAACGCCGGCATCACCCGCGACAAGACCCTGGCGAACATGAGCGAGGCGTTCTGGGACGCGGTGATCGACGTCAACCTGCACGCCCCGCAGCGCCTGACCCAGGCCCTGCTGGACGCCGGCAAGCTGCACGACGACGGGCGCATCGTGCTGCTCGCTTCCATCAGCGGCATTGCCGGCAACCTCGGGCAGAGCAACTACGCGGCGAGCAAGGCCGGGCTGATCGGCCTGGCCCAGGGCTGGGCACCGCTGCTGGCCAAGCGCGGCATCAGCATCAACGCAGTGGCGCCGGGTTTTATCGAAACGCAAATGATCGCCACCATTCCCTTCACCATTCGCGAAGCCGGCCGGCGCATGAACGCCATGAGCCAGGGCGGCCAGCCGCAGGATGTCGCCGAGGCGGTGGCCTGGTTCGCCCAACCCGGCTCGGGCGCGGTCAGCGGCCAGGTACTCAGGGTATGCGGACAGAGCCTGCTGGGGGCATAACGACCGCTTCAGCCGTGGGCCAACTGGCGAACGGCGGGGCTCACCCGCCCTCCCCCCGGATCAGTTGCCCGCGTTTGCGGAACTCCACCGGCGTCTCCCCGACCCAGCGCTTGAACGCGCGATAGAAGGTACTCGGCTCGGAAAAGCCGGTGCGCTCGACGATCACCTCGATGCGCTCGTCGGTCTTCAGCAGCAGTTCCTTGGCCAACCGGCAGCGGTAGTCGGTGACCAGGTCGTTGAAGCGCACTCCGGCGACCGCCAGGCGCTCGCGCAGGCGCCGGGCCGGCATCTCCAGGCGCGCGGCGACCTGCTCCAGGGTCGCGCCGTCGGCCACCAGCAGTTCGGCGATCAGCTCGCGCACCTGGCGCACCAGGTCCAGCCGCTCCACCTCGGTCAGTTGCCGGCGCGCCAGGGATTCATGCACCCGCAGCAGCTCCGGCGCCGCATGGCGCGAGGCCTTGGCCAGCACCGCGGCATCGAACAGCAGGGCGTTACGCCCGGCATCGAGCCGGGCCGGACAGCCGTAAACGTCTTCGTAGTAGGCCAGCGGCGCCCCCTGTGCGTGGCTCAGCTCCACGGCACGAGGCCTGAAGTCGCCCTCGGTGAGTGCATCGAATAGGCGGATCACCGCTCCGGCAAGCATTTCCGGGAAATGCCGGGGCGTGCCCGGCGCCATGCCGATGATCAGGCTCGCGCAGTCGCCATCGATCTCCAGCCGCGCGCTCAGGCTGTCGGAGAGCAACCGCACGTAGCGCAGGGCATGGCGCAGGCCATCGCCAAAGGTCGGGCTGGAGAGGAACAGGTATTCGAGCAGCAAGCCATGGAAAGCCGGCAGGTGCCGTGCCAGGTGCAGGCCGACGTGTTCCTCGCCGCATTCTTCGGCCGCGGCGCGCCAGAACAACGCCTGGGCCGAATGGGGAAAGCGCCCGGCGGGCAACCGGTCCGCCGGCAGGCCGACCCGCGCCAGTACCCGGGCGGGATCGGTGCCGCTGGCACGCAGGGCGTCGATTACCGGGCGCATCAGCGCCGCATCGTCGGTCAGATCACGCAGCATCGTTCGAGTTCTTGTCAGCCGGGGCGCGGCCATCTTAGGCGGCTTTTCCCGTATGGCTCAAGGCGGGAGATTGGCCGTTTCGGCATGCACCGCCGCCGGGCGGCCAATGCCCCCGCGAACCGGCCGGCTAAGCTGCCGGCAACAACATCCAAGGAATCGCCATGACCACCGACTGGCTCGATCTACCCGCCCCGCCGGCGCTGCCCGGCCTGTTCGCCCGCGCGGCACTGCGCCGGGGCGTGCGTGGCCGCAGCTTGCCGAGCCTCGGTCTGCGCTGCCCGGTCAGCGTCGACCCGCAGCACCTGGCCCGCTACCGCGCTGTCTGCGGCTTCGTCGACGACGGTCGACTGCCGGCCACCTACCCGCACATCCTCGCCTTCCCGTTGCAGATGCGCCTGCTCACCGACCCGGGCTTCCCCTTTCCGTTGCTCGGCCTGGTGCATCTGGAAAACCGCATCCGCGTGCTGCGCCAGTTGGGCGGCCTCGGCCCGTATCGGGTCAGCGTGCAGGTGGCGGACCTGCAGCCGCACGACAAGGGCGCCCTGTTCAGCCTGATCACCCGCCTGGAAGACCAGCTCGGGCTACTCTGGGAGGGCGACAGCCGCCTCCTCTGCCGCGCCCTGCGCGTGGACGGTACGCCAGCCGAGCGCCAGGAGCCGCCGGCCTTGCCGCTGGACGAAATCGCCCACTGGCGGGCGGCAGCGGATATCGGCCGGCGCTACGCGCGGGTCGCCGGCGACTACAACCCGATCCACCTGTCCACCGCCAGCGCCCGGTTGTTCGGTTTTCCGCGCGCCATCGCCCATGGACTGTGGAACAAGGCGCGCAGCCTGGCCGCCCTGGGCGATCGCCTGCCGCTGGCCGGCTATGCGGTGGACGTGCGCTTCCAGAAACCGGTGCTGCTGCCAGCCGAGCTGCATCTCTTGGCCAGCGCCCCGGCACCCAGCGGTCGGTTGCTGCTGCGCAGCGCCGACGGCATCCCGCACATGAGCGGCGGCTGGCAGGCGCTGTAGGGGCGAATTCATTCGCCCGGCATCGAAGACGCAGGAAAGCGACGCGTCCCCGGTCGCACGGGCACCGTGCCGCCCGAGGCTTGCGCCGCCCCGGCTTCCCCCGCAAGCTTTGCGCCTGCCCAGGAGCCTTGCATGAACCTCGACGAACTCACCCAACGGCTGCACGCCATTCGCGACGCCAATGACTGGCGCGGCTTCCACAGCCCGAAGAACCTGGCCATGGCCGCCAGCGTGGAAATGGCCGAGCTGGTGGAAATCTTCCAGTGGCTGAGCGAAGACCAGTCGCGCCAGCTCTCCGCCGAGCAGCTCGACCACGCCGGCCAGGAAGTCGGCGATATCGTGCTCTACCTGCTGCTGCTCTGCGCCGAGCTGGGCATCGACATGGAGCAGGCGGTGCGAGCCAAGCTGGCCGACAGCGAACGGCGCTTCGCCCGATGAGCGACCGCCACTTCGACGAACTGGCGACGCGCTTCGCCGAAAAGATCTATGGCGGCGCCAAGGGAGCGATCCGCCTGGCGGTACTCCAGGCCGACCTGGCCGAGGCGCTGCCGGAACGGCCCCTGCGTGTCCTGGATATCGGCGCCGGGCTCGGCCACATGTCGCTCTGGCTGGCCGAACGCGGCCACGCCGTGACCCTCGCAGAACCTGCCGACCCCATGCTGAACGGCGCCCGCGAGCGCTTCGCAGCCGCCGGGCAACACGCCACCTTCATCCAGGCACCCTGGCAGGATTTGCTCGGTCAGCTCAACCAGCCCTACGACCTGGTGCTCTGCCATGCGGTACTGGAGTGGCTGGCCGAGCCCCATGCCATCCTGCCGGTGCTGCACCAGCTCACCGCCACCGACGGCCTGCTCTCGCTGGCCTTCTACAACAAGGACGCGCTGATCTACCGCAACCTGCTCAAGGGCCACTTCCGCAAGCTGCGCCGGGAGAAGTTCGCCGGCGAGGGCCAGAGCCTTACCCCGCAACGGCCGCTGGACCCACGCGAGCTGCGCGAGCAACTGGCCGGACACTGGACGGTCGAACAGGAAAGCGGCGTGCGCGTGTTCCACGACTACATGCCGGCGGAATTCCAGGCCAAGGCCGAACTGCTCGACCTGCTGGAGATGGAACTGGCCTACCGGCGCCACCCCGGCTTCGGCGGGCTTGGCCGCTACCTGCACTGGCTGTGCCGACCCGCCCGCTAGCCCGGCGCCACCCTGCCGAGGAGGATCGATGAACCGCCTGCTCATGCTCGCCGGCAGCCTCGCCCTCGTTGCCTGCCAGTCCCCCAACCCGTACCAGGCCAGCTCCGTGCCTCTGCCGCCGGCGCCGCCGGAGGCCGCGCGGCATCTGGATCTCAGCGCCTACCCGGCCACTCCGAGAGACTACACCCGCTATCGCGACTGGGCCTGGCGCGGCGATCGACTGCCTGCGGGCAACGCTTGGGCCAGCCCCGAACTGCTGCAGGAAATCGTCAGCACCGCCCTCGATCAACGGGGCCTGCGTCCGGCCCGTACCGGCGGGCAGGCGGACCTGCGGGCAGCCGTGGACCTGCATGAAGAGCGGCGCCTGCGCCAGGTGCAGGACGAGATCGGCAGCTACTACGGCCATCACACCCATGGCCTGTGGGGCAGCGTGCCGCTGGTACGCACCTACGAGGAAGCGGTACTGGTGGTGCAGATCGTTCTGTTCGATGGCGACCAACCGGTCTGGAGCGGGCGCGGCGAAACGCTGCTGCCCGAGCGGCAGCCCGACTACGGCGATGCCTTGCGCGGCGCCGTTCGTCGTGCCCTGGCCGGCTACCCGCCGGGCTGAAGCTGCTGGCCTACACTGAGGGAAAGCCCAGCGGGAGACCTTCCATGCGCCCGGCCATGCTGCTGTTGTGCCTGCTGTTGGCGCTGCCTGCCTCGGCGACCACCCTGGTCGTCGGCATGGAGGAAGCCAACAACGCCCCGTTCGAATACATCGACGAGGACACCCGCCTCACCGGTTTCCATGTCGAGATCACCCGCGCCGTAGCCCAGCGCCTCGGCTGGACACTGCGCTTCAAGCGCTATCCCTGGAAGCGCGCCATGCTCGCGCTGGAAAAGGGCGAGGTGCAGGCGGTCAGCTACGTCGCCTATTCGGACGAGCGCGCGGCGTTCGCCACCTTCCACCCGGACAACCTGCTGCACGTCTCGCGCACTACGCTCTACATCAAACGCTCGCGAGCCAACGACATCCACTTCCAGCTACCGATCGAGAGCATGGCGCAGCGTTGGCGCCTGGCCATTCCCAGCGGCTACTACATGAGCGACGAACTGATGGCCATGCTCGCCAACGGCGTGCCCATCGAACGGCCGACGGTCACCCAGTCGCAACTGTTCATCATGCTGATCAGCGACCGCTTCGACGCCATCTTCGGTGCCACCAGCGCCATCACGCGCGCCCAGGCGGAAATCGCCGGGCTCGATCAGCAGGTCCAGCGCCTGGAAGGCGTCGTGCTGCCCGGCAAGCGCATGTACCTGGCCTTTTCCCAAAAGGCGCCGCCCGGCCAGGCCGAGGCCTTCGCCGCGGCCTACCGGCAATTTCGCCAGGAGCCCGAGTACCGCGCCCTGGCCGAGCGCTTCGAGATCGGCGAGTTGGTGCCGCAGCCGGAGGAATTCCGCTAACGGCTCACAAGCGCTGTAACAAATCGTCGCCCACGCGTCTCCATTGAACGGATCGCCGCCGCTCGGCTCGAACGGCTTTCCGTTATCATGCCGCGTCACCCGATTGCGAGATTTGCATGCGCCGCCTGTTGCCTCTTCTCCTGCTGCTGATCGCCTTGCCGGCCGCCGCCGGCCTGTTCGACAACCGCCCCAGCCCGGTGCTCGGCGCTCCGCTGAACAACAGTGCGGACTTCCTGCCGGTACGCGAAGCCTTCCGCCTGAGCCTGGTGGACAGCGGCCAGGACTCGCTGACCCTGCGTTTCGTCGCCGCCGAGGGCTACTACCTCTACCGCCACGCCTTCAAGTTCAACAGCCTGCCATCGGGCGCCATCGGCGAAGCGCGGATTCCCCAGGGCAAGGCGAAGACCGACGACTACTTCGGTGAGGTCGAGGTGTACTACGGCGTCACCGATATCCAGCTACCGCTGGATACGCGCCCCGACAGCCTGCAGGTCACCTACCAGGGCTGCGCCGACATGGGCCTGTGCTACCCGCCGGAGACCGAAACCCTCCGCCTCGATGGCGCGCCCGTCGCCGCCCCGGCATCGCCCGCCAATGGGGCCCCGCAGGAAGACGCGGGCTGGAGCTGGCACGAGCTGGCCCTGTTCTTCCTCGCCGGCCTCGGCCTGACCTTCACCCCCTGCGTATTGCCGATGCTGCCGATCCTCTCCGGCGTGGTCCTGCGCGGCCAGAGCGGCGGGCTGCGCGGACTGACGCTGTCGCTGGCCTACGTGCTGCCGATGGCGGCCTGCTTCGCCCTGCTCGGCGCGCTGATGGGCCTGTTCGGCGCCGAGCTGAACCTGCAGGCGCGCCTGCAATCGCCATGGGTGTTGGTACCCTTCGCGGTGTTCTTCAGCCTCTTCGCCCTGGCCATGTTCGGCGTCTACGAACTGCGCCTGCCGCAGTTCATCAGCGCGCCGCTGGACCGCCTGGCCGGCAATACGCGCGGCGGCTCGCTGTGGGGGGCGGCGCTGCTCGGCGTGCTCTCCAGCCTGCTGGTCAGCCCCTGCGTCTCGGCGCCGCTGGCCGGCGCGCTGCTCTATATCAGCGCCAGCGGCGATGCCCTCGGCGGCGGCCTGAAGCTGTTCGCCCTCGGCCTGGGCATGGGTGCGCCCCTGGTGCTGTTCGCCACCGGCGGCGGCGCGCTGCTGCCGAAATCCGGTACTTGGATGCTGGCCGTGCGCAATGCCTTCGGCGTGCTGCTGCTGGCGGTCGCGGTGTGGATGCTCGAACGCGTGCTGCCCGGCCCGCTGGCGCTGGCATTGTGGGGCCTGCTGGCGGGGGGCGTGGCGCTGTGGCTCGGCGCCTTGGAATTCACGCCCAAGACCCACCGGCAGAAGCTCGCCCAGCTCGCCGGCCTGGCGCTGCTGGTCTATGCCCTGGCAAGTTGGGTCGGAGCCCTGCAAGGCCAGTCCGACCCGCTACGCCCCCTAGGCCGCGCGCTGCTGGCGGGAAACACCAGCGCCGCGGCGGGACAATGGCAAACCATCGAGACCCCTGAGCAACTGACCGAAGCCCTGGCTTCGGCTCGCGCAGCCAACCAGCCCCTCGTGCTCGACTGGTATGCCGACTGGTGCATCAGCTGCAAGATCATCGAACGCGAGGTCTTCGCCGCACCGGCGGTGGCCGAGCGGCTGGCCGGCTATCGATTGATCCGTTTCGACATGACCGACAGCACCCCGGCCCAGCGCGCACTGCTCGATCGCTACCGGCTGTTCGGCCCGCCGGCGGTGCTGTTCTTCGCCGCCGATGGCGAGGAGTGGGACGATCTTCGGGTCATCGGCGAGATTACCGCGCCGGAGTTCAGCGAACGGCTCGATCAGGCGGCCACGCGCTTGCGATGATCTGAAGGAATTCCCCGGCCATCATGCGGTCATTTACGGCGAAACCGGCACGACTGGACAGTCATTCGGCGTTTCCGGCATAGTCCCCGACCAAGCCGCTCCCCTCATGCCGACGGCGATTCACAGGCCAAGGATAAGAACGCATGGCAACGCTATTGGTCCTGCACGGACCCAATCTCAACCTGCTGGGCACCCGCGAGCCGGGTGTCTACGGCGCCGCCACTCTCGACCAGATCAACCAGGATCTGGAGCGCCGCGCCCGAGAGGCCGGCCATCACCTGCTCTATCTGCAGAGCAACGCCGAATACGAACTGATCGACCGAATCCACGCCGCAAAAGGCGAAGGTGTCGACTTTATCCTGATAAATCCCGCCGCTTTCACCCATACCAGCGTCGCATTACGTGACGCGTTGCTGGCGGTGAGCATCCCATTCATCGAAGTGCACCTGTCCAACGTGCACAAACGCGAACCTTTCCGGCATCACTCCTACTTTTCCGACGTTGCGGTGGGAGTGATCTGCGGCCTGGGTGCCAGCGGCTATCGCCTAGCCCTGGAGGCCGCTCTCGAACAACTTGAACGCCCCTGATTCCGACACTTTGGGAGTGGATGCTTAATGGATATTCGTAAAGTCAAAAAACTGATCGAACTGCTGGAAGAATCCGGTATCGACGAACTGGAAATCCGCGAAGGCGAAGAGTCCGTGCGCATCAGCCGCCACGGCAAGGCCGCCCCCCAACAGGTCTACACCGCCGCACCGGCGCAGATGGCCGCGCCGCAACCGGCTCCCGCCGCCGCTCCGGCCGCCGAGGCAGCCCCGGCCGCCGCGCCCAAGCTGAACGGCAACGTGGTGCGCTCGCCGATGGTCGGCACCTTCTACCGCACCCCCGCCCCGACCTCCCCGGCCTTCGTCGAAATCGGCCAGAGCGTGAAGAAGGGCGACATCCTCTGCATCGTCGAAGCCATGAAGATGATGAACCACATCGAGGCTGAAACCAGCGGCACGATCGAATCCATCCTGGTCGAGAACGGCCAGCCGGTGGAATACGACCAGCCGCTGTTCACCATCGTTTGACGCGCGGGGAGCCTGCGATGTTGGAAAAAGTTCTGATCGCCAACCGCGGCGAGATCGCCCTGCGCATCCTGCGCGCCTGCAAGGAACTGGGCATCAAGACCGTGGCGGTGCACTCCACCGCCGACCGCGAGCTGATGCACCTGGCCCTCGCCGACGAATCGGTGTGCATCGGCCCGGCCTCCGCCGCGCAATCCTACCTGCACATCCCGGCCATCATCGCCGCTGCCGAAGTCACTGGCGCCACGGCGATCCACCCCGGCTACGGCTTCCTCGCGGAAAACGCCGACTTCGCCGAACAGGTGGAAAAGTCCGGCTTCACTTTCATCGGCCCGACCGCCGACGTGATCCGCCTGATGGGCGACAAGGTCTCCGCCAAGGACGCCATGAAGCGCGCCGGGGTACCCACCGTGCCGGGTTCCGACGGCCCGCTGCCGGAAGACGAAGAGACTGCGCTGGCCATCGCCCGCGAAGTCGGCTACCCGGTGATCATCAAGGCCGCCGGTGGCGGTGGTGGTCGCGGCATGCGCGTGGTGCATGACGAGGCAGACCTGATCAAGTCGGCTCGCCTGACCCGCACCGAGGCGGAAGCCGCCTTCGGCAACGGCATGGTCTACCTGGAGAAGTTCCTCACCAACCCGCGTCACGTGGAAGTGCAGGTGCTCTCCGACGGCCAGGGCAACGCCATCCACCTGGGCGATCGCGACTGCTCGTTGCAGCGCCGCCATCAGAAGGTGCTGGAAGAGGCCCCCGCGCCCGGCATCGACGAAGCTGCCCGCGCCGAAGTGCTCGACCGCTGCGTACGCGCCTGCATCGAGATCGGCTATCGCGGCGCCGGCACCTTCGAGTTCCTCTACGAGAACGGCAGTTTCTACTTCATCGAGATGAACACCCGCGTGCAGGTGGAGCACCCCGTCACCGAGATGGTCACCGGCGTCGATATCGTCAAGGAGATGCTGCGCATCGCCGGCGGCGACAAGCTGTCGGTGAAGCAGGACGACGTGGTGATTCGCGGTCATGCGCTGGAGTGCCGGATCAACGCAGAGGATCCCTCGACCTTCCTGCCCAGCCCCGGCAAGGTCACCTACTTCCACGCCCCGGGCGGCAACGGTGTGCGCGTCGACTCGCATCTGTACAGCGACTACGCGGTACCGCCGAACTACGACTCGCTGATCGGCAAACTGATCACCTACGGCGCCACCCGCGACGAGGCCATGGCACGCATGCGCAATGCCCTGGACGAGATCGTCATCGACGGCATCAAGACCAACATCCCGCTGCACCGCGACCTGGTGCGGGACAAGGGCTTCTGCAAGGGCGGCGTGAACATCCACTATCTGGAGCACAAGCTGGGCATCAAGTAAGCTTGCGCACCTGTGGATTCGACGGGCCGCCCATCCCAGATGCGCGGCCCGTTTTCTTTTCTCCGTTGCAACGAGGTTCGCCATGCCCTGGCTTCAAGTCCGTCTCGCCATCACCCCGGAACAGGCGGAAACCTACGAAGACGCGCTGCTCGGCGTCGGCGCCGTGTCGGTGACCTTCATGGACGCCGAAGACCAGCCGATCTTCGAGCCGGACCTGGGCACCACGCCGCTGTGGTCGCACACCCACCTGCTGGCGCTGTTCGACGCGGACACCGACGAAGCCAACCTGCTCGCCCACCTGCAACTGCTTACCGGCGGACCGCTGCCGGAACACCAGGTCGAGCGCATCGAAGACCAGGACTGGGAGCGCAGCTGGATGGACAACTTCCAGCCAATGCGCTTCGGCCGCCGCCTGTGGATCGTGCCGAGTTGGCACAGCGCGCCCGAGCCGGATGCGGTCAACCTGCTGCTCGACCCCGGCCTGGCCTTCGGCACCGGCACCCACCCCACCACTGCCTTGTGCCTGGAGTGGCTCGATGGCCAGCAATTGAGCGGCCAGCAGGTGCTGGATTTCGGCTGCGGCTCGGGCATCCTCGCCATCGCCGCGCTGCTGCTCGGCGCGCAACGGGCGGTCGGCACCGATATCGATCCGCAGGCACTGGAAGCCTCGCGGGACAATGCCGGGCGCAATGGCATCGACCCCGCGCACTTCCCGCTGTACCTGCCTGCCGACCTGCCGGCCGAACCTGCCGATGTGCTGGTGGCCAACATTCTCGCCGGCCCGCTGGTAGCGCTCGCGCCGCAACTGACCTCGCTGATCAAGCCAGGCGGCCGCCTGGCGCTGTCCGGCATCCTGGCCGAGCAGGCGCAAGAGGTCCGCGCCGCCTATGCCGAAGCCTTCGAGCTCGACCCCACCGCGGAAAAGGACGGCTGGGTACGCATCAGCGGGGTACGGCGCGCCTGAATCGGCGCGCACCTTGACCGGCCTGCCCGGTCATAACCCATGACAGTGCCTTGCCGAGCCACCTGCCCTTGCCGTGGCAGATGGGGCATGCGTTAGACTAGCCGCCTTGTTCCGCCGGATCGCCGCATGACCGACAGCTTCGTCACCCAATGCCCCCATTGCCGCACCAGCTTCCGCGTCAGTCGCGCCCAGCTCGGCGCCGCCCGTGGCGCGGTCCGATGCGGAGCCTGCCTGCATGTCTTCAACGCAGCCGAGCATCTGGTTGGCGAACAACCGCCCGCCGCCCCCCGTCCTGGGCAGGCGACCCCGGCCCCCAGCGCGCCGCCGCGCACCGCACCACCCGCGCCCAGCCAGCCGGCGCCCGCGGCGGTGCCAAAACCGCTGCAGCCGGCGACCCCGCCGCCCGTGGAAAAGAAGTCCGACGACACCCTGTGGATCCACGACGATCTCGACCTCGACAGCCTCGATCTTGATGAAGAGCTGGCCAAGCTGGAGGAGCAGGAACAGCAATTGCTGTCGCAGGAGTTCATGGCCCTGGAACGCGCGCCCAGGCCGGCGGAAAGCCTGCTCCGGCAGCATCCTGCCGAGCGTCACGACCCCCACGACGAAAGCTGGGCCGAAGCGCTGCTCCACGAGGAGCGCTCGACGCCGCCCAAGCCGGCGCAGCCTCCACGCATCGACCCCGAGCCGCCGCGCCCGTCCCCTGCGGCTGAACCCGAGCCGGAACCAAGCGAACGACCGCCAAGCGCCGCCGACCGACGCGATCGCCGGGCCGAACCGGCGCTGACCACGGAGAAGCGGCCCGAACCGGAGGCCGAGCCGAAGCCGATCAAGGTCGAGACTCCACCGGAACGGCAGGAGCCGGCGTTGAGCGACGACAACCTCTACGCCTTCGCCGACGAACCCCTGCAGCTCGACTGGCAGCCGCGCCAGAAGCCCTGGGGCCGCTGGATCGGCTGGAGCCTGCTGAACCTGCTGGCCGCCGCCGCCCTCGGCGGCCAGTACGTGTGGTACCACTTCGACGAACTGGCACGGCAGGACCAGTACCGTCCCTGGTTCGAGTCGGTCTGCCCGGCGCTGGGCTGCAGCCTGCCGTCCAAGGTCGACATCGACCAGATCAAGAGCAGCAACCTGGTGGTGCGCAGCCATCCGGACTTCGTCGGCGCGCTGATCGTCGATGCGATCCTCTACAACCGCGCGCCTTTCGCCCAACCCTTCCCCCTGCTCGAACTGCGCTTTGCCGACATCAACGGCAAGCTGCTGGCCAGTCGCCGCTTCAAACCGGGCGAATACCTCGCCGGCGAGCTGGCCGGACAGGCGGAAATGCCCCCGCAGACGCCGATCCGCGTCTCACTGGAAATTCTCGACCCTGGCGCCAGGGCGGTGAACTACAGTCTTAGCTTCCACTCTCCGGAGTGATCGGCGGCGGCGCCGTTTCGACGCCGCCCGGGCAGCAAGAAACTCTTTAACGATGGCCTGCAAGCGCCGGAAATCCGCCGCTTCCCGGGGTCAAGCTAACTCTCGGCAATAAGATTCTGGCTGCTCAGAATTTGTTCAAAACAACCTTTATCCGGTCATCGAGAGCGGGTATCATGCCCACCCTTTTCAGCCCCGATCGACCTTAAGAGCAGGCCCCCATGCAGGGAAGACCTATGGCGGTACGCATCGGCCCCTATACGCTGCCCAACCGACTGATACTCGCGCCCATGGCGGGTGTCACCGACCGGCCGTTTCGCCAGCTGTGCCGCCGCCTGGGCGCCGGCATGGTGGTGTCGGAGATGGTGACCAGCGATGTGCGCCTGTGGAACAGCCGCAAGTCGAAGCTGCGCCTGCTGCACGCCGAAGACGCCGAACCGCGCTCGGTGCAGATCGCCGGCGGCGACCCGCAGATGCTGGCCGAAGCCGCTCGGCGGAATGTCGAATTGGGTGCGCAGATCATTGATATCAATATGGGCTGCCCGGCGAAGAAGGTCTGCAACAAGGCCGCCGGGTCGGCCCTGATGAAAGACGAAGCCCTGGTCGAGGCGATCCTGCACGCGGTGGTCGAGGCGGTGGATGTTCCGGTGACCCTGAAGATTCGCACGGGCTGGGACCGGCAGAACAAGAACGGCCTGCAGGTGGCGAAGATCGCCGAACAGGCCGGCATCGCCGCGCTCGCCGTGCATGGCCGCACCCGTGCCGACCTTTATACCGGCGAGGCCGAGTACGACAGCATCGCCGCGATCAAGCAGGCGCTGTCGATCCCGGTGTTCGCCAATGGCGACATCGACTCGCCGCAAAAGGCCAAGCACGTGCTTGACGCCACCGGCGCCGACGCCCTGCTGATCGGCCGCGCCGCCCAGGGCCGGCCGTGGATCTTTCGCGAGATCGAGCATTACCTGGCCACCGGCGAACTGCTGCCGGGGCCGAGCCTGGGCGAAGTAGAACGAATTCTGCTGGAGCACCTGTCCGCACTGCATGCCTTCTATGGCGACGAAATGGGCGTTCGCATCGCCCGCAAGCATGTCGGCTGGTATCTCGCGACTCTGCCGGGCGCCAGGGAGTTTCGCGCCCACTTCAATCGTTTGGATAACACGGACGCACAGAGCGCCAACGTTCGGCAGTTCTTCGCCGAACGTTACAACGAAGAAGAAGGGGTGGCCGCATGACGATGATGACCGAGACTTTAGTGAGTGGAATTGCACCCGTGAGCGACAACGCCAATCTGAAACAGCACCTGAACACGCCGACCGAGGAAGGACAGACCTTGCGCGGCAGCGTGGAAAAGGCGCTGCACAATTACTTTGCCCACCTGGAAGGCGCCACCGTCACGGATGTCTACAACCTGGTGCTCTCCGAAGTCGAAGCCCCGCTGCTGGAAACCGTGATGAACTACGTCAAGGGCAACCAGACCAAGGCCTCCGAGTTGCTCGGCCTGAACCGCGGCACCCTGCGCAAGAAGCTCAAGCAGTACGACCTTCTCTAAGCCTCACGTTGCAAGCTACAAGCCTCGCGTCGAGGCGTTCCTCTTGTAGCTTGCCGCTTGGAGCTTGCAGCTAAAACCCTGATGGAATCGCTATGACCGACCAGACCACTCGCCTCCCCGTCCGCCGTGCGCTGATCAGCGTCTCCGATAAAACCGGAATCCTCGAGTTCGCCCGTGAGCTTGTCGCCCTCGGCGTGGAAATCCTGTCCACCGGCGGCACGTTCAAGCTGCTCAGGGACAACGGCATCGCTGCCGTGGAAGTGGCCGACTACACCGGCTTCCCGGAGATGATGGATGGCCGCGTCAAGACCCTGCACCCGAAGATTCATGGCGGCATTCTCGGTCGTCGAGCCCTCGACGGCGCGGTGATGGAAGCGCACGGCATCAAGCCGATCGACCTGGTGGCGGTCAACCTCTACCCCTTCGCCGCCACCGTGGCCAAGCCGGGTTGCGACCTGGCCGATGCCATCGAGAACATCGACATCGGCGGCCCGACCATGGTGCGTTCCGCCGCGAAAAACCATAAAGACGTCGCTATCGTGGTGAATGCCAGCGACTACGCCGGTATCGTCGACGCCCTCAAGGCCGGTGGCCTGAGCTACGCCCAGCGGTTCGACCTGGCGCTCAAGGCCTTCGAGCACACTGCCGCCTACGACGGCATGATCGCCAACTACCTGGGCACCATCGACCAGACCGCCGAGACGCTCTCCACCGAAGCGCGCAGTGCCTTCCCGCGCACCTTCAACAGCCAGTTCGTCAAGGCCCAGGAAATGCGCTACGGCGAGAACCCGCACCAGAGCGCGGCCTTCTACGTCGAGGCCGACAAGGGCGAGGCCAGCGTCTCCACCGCCGTGCAGCTGCAGGGCAAGGAGCTGTCGTTCAACAACGTCGCCGACACCGACGCCGCGCTGGAATGCGTGAAGAGCTTCGTCAAGCCGGCCTGCGTCATCGTCAAGCACGCCAACCCCTGCGGCGTCGCCGTAGTGCCGGAAGACGAAGGCGGCATCCGCAAGGCCTACGACCTGGCCTATGCCACCGACACCGAGTCGGCCTTCGGCGGCATCATCGCCTTCAACCGCGAGCTGGATGGCGAGACCGCCCAGGCCATCGTCGAGCGTCAGTTCGTCGAAGTGATCATTGCGCCGAAAGTCTCCCAGGCCGCCCGCGACGTGGTCGCCGCCAAAGCCAACGTGCGCCTGCTCGAATGCGGCGAGTGGCCGGCCGAGCGTGCACCGGGCTGGGACTTCAAGCGCGTCAACGGCGGCCTGCTGGTACAGAGCCGCGACATCGGCATGATCGCCGCCAGCGACCTCAAGGTGGTGACCCGGCGCGCACCCAGCGAGCAGGAAATCCACGACCTGGTGTTCGCCTGGAAGGTGGCCAAGTTCGTCAAGTCCAACGCCATCGTCTACGCCAAGAACCGCCAGACCGTCGGCGTCGGCGCCGGCCAGATGAGCCGCGTCAACTCCGCCCGCATCGCCGCGATCAAGGCCGAGCACGCCGGCCTCGAGGTCAAGGGCGCGGTGATGGCCAGCGACGCCTTCTTCCCGTTCCGCGACGGCATCGACAACGCGGCCAAGGCCGGCATCACCGCGGTGATCCAGCCGGGTGGATCGATGCGCGACGCCGAGGTGATTGCCGCCGCCGACGAGGCCGGCATCGCCATGGTATTCACCGGCATGCGCCACTTCAGGCACTAAAATCGGCCGCACTGAAACCGGCATCTGCGTTGTTGCCCCGGGTTTCGCCAATGCTCATTGCCAATAGGCAACTCCGCTTGTCGAAACCCGTGGCGCCGAGCATCTACCGGCTTCATCGCGACCTCGAAATTTGTTGGGTGGACAACGCTTCGCTTATCCACCGAGCGGGTCACAGACCCGCCTCCATTGGGAGAGAGTCATGAACGTACTGATCATCGGCAGCGGCGGTCGCGAACATGCCCTGGCCTGGAAAGTGGCCCAGGACCCGCGCGTGGCGAAAGTCTTCGTCGCCCCCGGCAATGCCGGCACGGCGCTGGAAGCCAAGTGCGAGAACGTCGCCATCGACGTGCTGGCCCTGGAGCAACTGGCCGACTTCGCCGAGAAGAACGTGCAGCTCACCATCGTCGGTCCGGAAGCGCCGCTGGTGAAGGGTGTGGTCGACCTGTTCCGCGCCCGCGGCCTGGCGATCTTCGGCCCCACCGCCGGCGCCGCCCAGCTTGAAGGCTCCAAGGCCTTCACCAAGGACTTCCTCGCCCGCCACAGCATCCCCACCGCCGCCTACCAGAACTTCACCGAGGTCGAGCCGGCCCTGGCCTATCTGCGCGAGAAAGGTGCGCCCATCGTGATCAAGGCCGACGGCCTGGCCGCCGGCAAGGGCGTGATCGTCGCCATGACGCTCGAAGAAGCCGAAGCGGCCGTGCGCGACATGCTCGCCGGCAATGCCTTCGGCGACGCCGGATCGCGGGTGGTGATCGAGGAGTTCCTCGACGGCGAGGAAGCCAGCTTCATCGTCATGGTCGACGGCCACAACGTGCTGCCGATGGCCACCAGCCAGGACCACAAGCGCGTCGGCGATGGCGACAGCGGGCCGAACACCGGCGGCATGGGCGCCTACTCGCCGGCTCCGGTGGTCACCGCCGAGGTGCACCAGCGGGTGATGGACGAGGTGATCTGGCCGACCGTCAAGGGCATGGCCGAGGAAGGCAACGTCTACACCGGCTTTCTCTATGCCGGCCTGATGATCGACAAGAGCGGCGCGCCCAAGGTCATCGAGTTCAACTGCCGCTTCGGCGATCCGGAAACCCAGCCGATCATGCTGCGTCTGCAATCGAGCCTGGTGCTGTTGGTCGAGGCCGCGCTGGCCGAGGCGCTGAACAAGATCGAAGCGCAATGGGACCCGCGACCGAGCCTCGGCGTGGTGCTGGCCGCCGGCGGCTATCCCGGCGACTATGCCAAGGGCGCCCCGATCAAGGGCCTGGAGCAGGCACAAAGCGCCACCGGCAAGGTGTTCCATGCCGGCACTGCACTTCAGCACGGCGAGGTGGTCACAGCAGGAGGCCGGGTACTCTGCGCCACGGCCCTCGGTGAGACGGTTTCCGCCGCCCAGCAGGAGGCGTATGAACTGGCCACTAAGATCGACTGGGATGGCTGCTTCTACCGCAAGGACATTGGCTACCGTGCCATTGCCCGCGAGCACAACCAGGGCTGACCGCGCCATACGACCAAGGGGCAGCCGGTGGCTGCCCCTCGCGTATTACCGTCAAGCGAAGCGCTTGGCTATAATCCGGCCACTCATTTTCGAAGGGACTTCGCCAGTGCATCGGCTCAGGATCGCCATCGGTCTTACCCTCAGCCTGCTGCTGAGCCTGCTCTGCCTGTCTCCGGCACAGGCGGCGGAGCCGCGCTGGACGGCATTGATCGACAATGAGGCCACGCTGCAGCTGGCCGACATCACCTCGCCCCGCTATTTCAACCAGTTCAGCCCGGTACAGCTGAACCAGCTGTATACCCCCGGTGGCAAGAGTGCGCTTTGGCTGCACTATCGCCTGCCACCCCAGGACCATGAGCAACTGCTGCGGCTGTTCTCGCCCTACCTGTCCTTTCTCGATCTTTATGTGCTGCGCGGCGACGAACTGCTCGCCCACACCCGCACCGGCAACCGCCTGCCCTATTCGAGCCGGCCCTTGCCCAGCCGCGACTACCTGCTGCCGCTGCCGCAAGTCGACGCCCCCCTGGACCTTTACCTGCGGCTGACCTCGGAACAGTCGCTGCGCCCCAGCATCACCCTGCAATCCTCGGCGGAGATGGCCGCCGACGACACCCAGGCGCTGCTCTCCGGCCTGCTGCTCGGCGGCCTGCTGATGGTCGTGCTGTACAGCCTGCTGCGCTTCGCCTACACCCGGGCGCGCAGCAGCCTGTGGCTGGCGGCCACCCAGGGCGCGGTGCTGGTGACCGCGGTCAGCCTGCTCGGCATCAGCACGCCCTGGCTGAGTGGCTGGCACATTACCCAGGCACAGGTCACCAACCTGTCGATGCTGGTGGCGATGCTCTGCGGCCTGTCCTTCACCGCGCACTTCTTCTACCGGGTCTGCCCGGCGACACCGCTGACCAAGATCCTGATCGGCGAGATCGTCCTGGTCGGCCTGGCCTGCGCACTGGTGCTGCTGATCACCGACATCCAGTTCAACCAGACGGTCTATCTGCTGGCGGCGATCACCGGCCTGACCATGTTCGTCGTCGCCGCCTACCACTGGCTGCACGGCTATCACCCGGCACGCCTGTTCACCCTGGCCCTGGTGCTCTTCTGCGTGGCCGTGCTCACCGGCCTGCCGGCACTGTTCGGCTACTGGCCGGTGCGTTCGGAATGGCTGACCTACGGCCTGCTGACCGCCGCCGGCATCAGCGGGGTGATGCTCAGCATGGCCTTGAGCGAGCGCCAGCGCCGCATCATGCATGAAGACTTCAGCGCCAGCCGCGCGCTGGCCGCCAGCTCGGCGGAACTCAAGGCCAAGGCCGAGTTCCTCGCCAAGATCAGCCATGAGATCCGCACCCCCATGAACGGCGTGCTGGGCATGACCGAGCTGCTGCTGGGCACCCCGCTGTCGGCCAAACAGCGCGACTACGTGCAGACCATCCACAGCGCCGGCAACGAGTTGCTCACACTGATCAACGAAATCCTCGACATTTCCAAGCTGGAGTCCGGGCAGATCGAGCTGGACGACGTGCAGTTCGACCTCAATGCGCTGATCGAAGACTGCCTGGACATCTTCCGCGCCAAGGCCGAGCAGCAGAAGGTCGAACTGATCAGTTTCATGCAGCCGCAGGTCCCGCGGGTCATCAGCGGCGACCCGACGCGCCTGCGCCAGACCCTGCTGAGCCTGCTGGACAACGCCTTCAAGCAGACCGACGAAGGCGAGATCCTGCTGGTGGTGGCGCTCGACACCAGCGCCGACAAGCCGCGCCTGCGCATCGCCGTGCAGGATAGTGGCCGCCCACTGGAAGCCGGCGAGCGCGACGCCCTGCTCAACGCCGAACTGCACAGCAAGGACTTCCTCGCCGCCACCAAGCTCGGCGGCCGTCTCGGCCTGATCATCGCCCGCCAGCTGGTGCGCCTGATGCACGGCGAATTCGGCATCCAGAGCGGCGGCAACCAGGGAAGCACCCTGTGGCTGACCCTGCCGCTGGAAAGCGAGCGCCTGGAAACTCCCACCGCCGACCTGGACAACACCCTGCAGGGCGCACGCCTGCTGGTGGTGGACGACAATGACACCTGCCGCAAGGTGCTGATGCAGCAGTGCACCGCATGGGGCCTGCAGGTCAGCGCGGTGCCCTCCGGCAAGGAGGCCCTGGCCCTGCTGCGCACCAAGGCGCATCTGGGCGAGTACTTCGATGCGGTACTGCTCGACCAGGACATGCCCGGCATGACCGGCATGCAACTGGCCGCGAAGATCAAGGAAGACCCCAGCCTCAGCCACGACATCCTGGTGATCATGCTCACCGGCATCAGCAATGCTCCGAGCAAGATCATCGCCCGCAACGCCGGGATCAAGCGCATCCTGGCCAAGCCGGTGGCCGGTTACACGCTGAAGACCACGCTCGCCGACGAACTGGCCCAGCGCAAGACCGGCACCGTGCGCCAGGAGCAAGGCCCGATCAGCATGCCGCTCAACGTGCCCAACGACTTCCGCATTCTGGTGGCCGAAGACAACAGCATTTCCACCAAGGTCATCCGCGGCATGCTGAGCAAGCTCAACCTCAAGCCGGACACCGCCAGCAACGGCGAGGAAGCGCTCAACGCGATGAAGGAGCAACAGTACGACCTGGTGCTGATGGACTGCGAAATGCCGGTGCTCGACGGTTTCTCCGCCACCGAACAACTGCGCATCTGGGAAGCCGACGAGCACCGCCCCCGTACCCCGGTGGTGGCGCTGACTGCGCACATCCTCGCCGAGCACAAGGAGCGCGCCAGGCAGGCGGGCATGGACGGCCACATGGCCAAGCCGGTGGAACTGTCGCAACTGCGCGACCTGATCGAGCACTGGATCGTCGAGCGCGAACTGCGCCGCCAGCGCGAGCAGAGCAGCGTGCAGCCGTCCTGATCACCCCGTTGGAAAAACAGCCGTCGTTGGCATGACGGGTTTCCACAGAACAGCGGCAAAGCAAGGGCAGTGGCGAGCAGGCAGCTCCGATGGACTCCCCTCTCGCAGCCCTCCCCCGTCGCCCCGGAGCAGGCCGCGGTCCAGCGGCATTCGCCAGCCTTGCACTTTCCGGGCTCTGCCTGCCCCTGTGTCGGTATGACGAAGATGAAGCAATGGCAGCAGAGCAAGCGTCACAGCCTGCTAGGCTTCTGCCACACGCACGAACCGCAGTCGCGGGATCGGTGACGCCATGCCGGGCGGCCGCGTCCCACCAGCCATTCCCCATGAGCCATCGCCATGCTTAGCGCGCTTTCCAGTCTGTATCTCAAGTTGCTGGTGCTCTACAGCCCGTTCTTCGTGTTGTCCTGCTTTATCGGCCTGACCCGCGGCTATACCGTGCGCGAGCGCAAGAGGCTGGCCTGGAAGGTGGCCCTCGGCGTCCTGATTTCCAGCGTGCTGCTGTACCTGTTCGGCCGACACATCTTCACCCTGTTCGGCATCACCATCGACGCCTTCCGCATCGGCGCCGGCAGCGTGCTGTTCATCTCCGCCCTGGGCATGGCGCAGGGCAAGTCGGCGGTGCAGAGCGACAACCCGCAGCAGGACGTGACCATCGTGCCGCTGACCATACCACTCACCGTCGGCCCCGGTACCATTGGTGCGCTGCTGCTGATGGGCGCCAGCCAGCCGCACTGGGACGACAAGCTGCTGGCGGTGTTCGCCATCTTCGTCGCCAGCCTCACCGTGGGGGTCATCCTCTACCTGTCCAACCGCTTCGAACGGCTGCTCGGCGAACAGGGCCTGCAGATCGTCAGCCGGCTGATGGGGCTGTTCGTCTGCGCGCTGGCAGCGCAGATCATCTTCACCGGAGTGAAGAACTACCTGACGCTCTAAATCGGTGCAGTGCTGCCCCCGGCACTGCACCAGGACCCGGCCTACGCACCAAGGCCGCGCACTGAAGACTCCGGAAAGAATCCTGCGTTTCCGCCGCGCACCCCACTGGAATGGGCCTTTGCGCGGCTTGGCACGGATGCTGCGATTGGACTGATGGCCCTCTAGGCCCATCCAACATCTGCGCACGGAGCCCATAAGAATGAAACGCCGTCCCCTGCTGAAATCCACCCTGGCCGCCAGCGCCCTGCTGCTCAGCGGTCTGTTCCCGTTCAGCCTGCAAGCCGCCGAGACCATCAAGGTCGGCATCCTGCACTCGCTGTCCGGCACCATGGCTATTTCCGAGACGTCGCTGAAGGACATGGCGTTGATGACCATCGACGAGATCAACGCCAAGGGCGGCGTGCTCGGCAAGCAACTCGAACCGGTGGTAGTCGATCCGGCCTCGAACTGGCCGCTGTTCGCCGAGAAGGGTCGCCAGCTGCTGACCCAGGACAAGGTGGCGGTGACCTTCGGCTGCTGGACCTCGGTGTCGCGCAAATCCGTGCTGCCGGTCTACGAGGAACTCAACGGCCTGCTGTTCTACCCCGTGCAGTACGAAGGCGAAGAGCTGTCGCCGAACGTGTTCTACACCGGCGCGGCGCCAAACCAGCAGGCCATCCCGGCCGTCGAGTACCTGATGAGCGAGGACGGCGGCGCCGCCAAGCGCTTCTTCCTGCTCGGCACCGACTACGTCTACCCGCGCACCACCAACAAGATCCTGCGCGCCTTCCTGATCTCCAAGGGCGTGGCGGAGAAGGACATCGAAGAGGTCTACACCCCCTTCGGCCACAGCGACTACCAGACCATCGTCGCCAACATCAAGAAGTTCTCCGCTGGCGGCAAGACCGCGGTGATTTCCACCGTCAACGGCGATTCCAACGTGCCGTTCTACAAGGAACTGGCCAACCAGGGCCTGGAAGCCACCGACGTGCCGGTGGTGGCCTTCTCGGTGGGCGAAGAAGAACTGCGCGGCATCGACACCAAGCCGCTGGTCGGCCACCTCGCCGCCTGGAACTACTTCCAGTCGGTGGAGAACCCGGTGAACGCCGCATTCGTCGACAAGTGGAAGGCCTACGCCAAGGCCAAGAACCTGCCGGGCGCCGACAAGGCGGTGACCAACGACCCGATGGAGGCCACCTACGTCGGCATCCACATGTGGGCGCAGGCGGTCGAAAAAGCCGGCACCACCGACGTCGACAAGGTGCGCGACGCGCTGGCCGGGCAGACCTTCGCCGCGCCCTCCGGCTACACCCTGACCATGGACAAGACCAACCACCACCTGCACAAGCCGGTGATGATCGGCGAGATCCAGGAAGACGGTCAGTTCTCGGTGGTCTGGGAGACCGACGGCCCGCTGCGCGCCCAGCCCTGGAGCCCGTTCATTCCCGGTAACGATGCCAAGCCGGACTATGCGGTGAAGTCGAACTGATCGACGCCGCTGTGGTGGATGGATGAAGCGCCATCCACCCTACGCTCACTCGGCTTTCGTAGGGTGGAGACGCCTTTCTCATCCACCTGTCGGCCACCGGCTCCGCCAAGAGAGCACCAGGCCTGCCCAAGGGAATGCATAGATGAACTCTGCCCTGCATCGATTCTTGCTGTTGCTCCTGCTGGCCCTGCCGCTAACGACGCAGGCCGGAGACGCAGCCGATTACGCCAAGGCCAGCCCGGCCAAGCAGGCCAAGCTGCTGGAAAACTGGTCCGCCGCGCCGGCCGCCGAGCGGCTGGAGCTGCTCGAAGCGCTGCGCGCCAACCACGTCGCTATCGACGGGAACAAGGCGCCCTTTATCGACGAGCGAGGTAGTTACCGTGCCCTGGAAGGCGTTGCCGAACCTGTCGGCACGCCGAAGAAGCTACGCCTGAACAACCGCCTGCGCGGCTTGCTGGATATCGCCCTGGCCAGCCATCGACTGCTGGCCGAGGACGCAGCCGAGCGCCTGGCCGCCGCCCAGGAACTGCAACGTCGCACCCCGCCCAGCCTGCTGCCACTGCTCAACCAGCGCATGGTCGAGGAAGACGACGCCGAGGTGCGCGAGGCGCTGAGCCTGGCGCTGGCCAACCTGCAGCTGGCCGATGCCGATCCGGCGATCCGCCTGAAGGCCGTGCGCCTGCTCGGCGAGACCGGCCAGCCGCTGGCCCGCACCCGCCTGGAAGCGCTGCTCGACCCGGCCCAGGAGCAGGACGCCGCCGTGCGCACCGCCGCCGAGACCAGCCTGGCCCAGGTCAAGCGCCGGCTGCTGGTGGGCGAGCTGCTCGGCCAAGCCTTTAGCGGCCTGTCACTCGGCTCGATCCTGCTGCTCGCCGCCCTTGGCCTGGCCATCACCTTCGGCCTGCTCGGGGTGATCAATATGGCCCACGGCGAGATGCTGATGCTCGGCGCCTACACCACCTATGTGGTGCAGACGCTGTTCCAGCGATTCGCTCCGGAGGCCCTGGCCTTCTACCCCCTGGCCGCACTGCCGGTGGCCTTCTGCGTCACCGCCGCGGTGGGCATGGCGCTGGAACGCACGGTGATCCGCCACCTGTACGGCCGCCCGCTGGAAACCCTGCTGGCGACCTGGGGCATCAGCCTGATTCTGATCCAACTGGTGCGCGTCACCTTCGGCGCGCAGAACGTCGAGGTGGCCAACCCCGGCTGGCTGTCCGGCGGCCTGCAGGTGCTGCCGAACCTGGTGCTGCCGTACAACCGCATGATCATCATCGGTTTCGCCCTGCTCGTGCTGCTGCTCACCTGGTTGCTGCTGAACAAGACCCGCCTGGGCCTGAACCTGCGCGCGGTGACCCAGAACCGCAACATGGCCGCCTGCTGCGGGGTGCCCACCGGCCGCGTGGACATGCTCGCCTTCGGCCTCGGCTCGGGCATCGCCGGGCTTGGCGGGGTGGCGCTGAGCCAGGTCGGCAACGTCGGTCCGGACCTCGGCCAGAGCTACATCATCGACTCGTTCCTGGTGGTGGTGCTCGGCGGGGTCGGCCAACTGGCCGGCAGCGTGATGGCCGCCTTCGGCCTTGGGGTGACGAACAAGATTCTCGAACCGCAGATCGGCGCGGTGCTGGGCAAGATCCTGATCCTGGCGCTGATCATCCTGTTCATCCAGAAGCGCCCCCAGGGCCTGTTCGCGCTGAAAGGGAGGGTGATCGATTGATGCCTGTCACTCTGCCTCCCTCCGCCGTAGGGCGGATGAAACCCGCCATAGTCGGCACCTTTGGCGGGCTGCACCCGCCCTACGGAAGCAACGTTTTTGCCATCGAACCTCGACAAGGCTGCCGCCCATGAACCAGCCCCTCACGCTCACGGCCGCGCAAAAGGCCGGCCCGACCGCCACCGCCCTGGCCCTCGGCGCAGCGCTCGTCTTGCTCATCACCCTGCCGCTGCTGCACCTGTTGCCGGCGGACAGCGCCCTGCACGTCTCCGCCTACACCCTGACCCTGGTCGGCAAGATTCTCTGCTACTGCATCGTCGCCCTCGCGCTCGACCTGGTATGGGGCTATGCCGGCCTGCTGTCCCTCGGCCACGGGCTGTTCTTCGCCCTCGGCGGCTATGCGATGGGCATGTACCTGTCGCGCCAGGCCGCCGGCGACGGGCTGCCGGCGTTCATGAGCTTTCTCGCCTGGAACGAGCTGCCCTGGTACTGGTACGGCACGTCCAGCTTCCTCTGGGCCATGTGCCTGGTGGTGCTGGCGCCGGGGCTGCTGGCACTGGTATTCGGCTTCTTCGCCTTTCGCTCGCGCATCAAGGGCGTGTACTTCTCGATCATGACCCAGGCGCTGACCTTCGCCGGCATGTTGCTGTTCTTCCGCAACGAAACCGGCTTCGGCGGCAACAACGGCTTCACCGGCTTCACCCGCATCCTCGGCTTCGACATCACCGCGCCGGGCACCCGCGCGCTGCTGTTCCTCGCCACCCTGGGCCTGCTGGCGGGCAGCCTCTACCTGGGCTTCAAGCTGGCGCGCAGCAAGTTCGGCCGGGTGCTCACCGCGGTGCGCGACGCCGAGAACCGCCTGATGTTCTGCGGCTACGACCCGCGCGGCTACAAGCTGTTCATCTGGACCGTCAGCGCCGTGTTGTGCGGCCTGGCCGGGGCGCTCTACGTGCCGCAGGTGGGCATCATCAATCCCAGCGAGATGGCGCCGACCCAGTCCATCGAGGCCGCCGTGTGGGTGGCCCTCGGCGGGCGCGGCAGCCTGATCGGCCCGCTGCTCGGCGCCGGCCTGGTCAACGGCATGAAGAGCTGGTTCACCGTGGCCTTCCCGGAGTACTGGCTGTTCTTCCTCGGCCTGCTGTTCATCGTCGTCACGCTGTTTCTACCGAAAGGCGTGATCGGCCTGCTGCGCAAGGAGAAAGCCCAATGAGAGCCGCGCCAATCCCGGAAACTCTGCTCGACGCCGGCAGCGGCCGCGACTCCATCGGCCTCGGCGCACGCGCCGAGAAGGGCCTGAACGTTCGCCATGGCACCCTGCTCACCCTGGAGGACATCAGCGTCAGCTTCGACGGCTTCAAGGCGCTGAACGACCTGACCCTGTACATCGGCGTCGGCGAGCTGCGCTGCATTATCGGCCCCAACGGCGCCGGCAAGACTACGCTGATGGACGTGATCACCGGCAAAACCCGCCCCGACCACGGCCACGCCTACTTTGGCGAAACCCTCGACCTCACCCGCCTGAGCGAGGTGCAGATCGCCCAGGCCGGCATCGGCCGCAAGTTCCAGAAACCCACGGTGTTCGAAGCGCTGACAGTGTTCGAGAACCTGGAGCTGGCGCTGAAGGCGGACAAGTCGGTATGGGCCAGCCTGCGCGCCAGGCTCTCCGGCGAACAGCGCGACCGCATCGACGAGGTGCTCACCACCATCCGCCTGGACGCCTCGCGGCAGCGCCCGGCCGGGTTGCTGTCCCATGGCCAGAAGCAGTTCCTCGAGATCGGCATGCTGCTGGTGCAGGACCCGCAACTGCTACTGCTCGACGAGCCTGTCGCCGGGATGACCGATGCCGAGACCGAATTCACCGCCGAACTGTTCAAGCGCCTCGCCGGCCAGCATTCGCTGATGGTGGTGGAGCACGACATGGGCTTCGTCGGCAGCATCGCCGACCACGTCACCGTGCTGCACCAGGGCAGCGTTCTGGCGGAAGGCTCGCTGGAGCAGGTACAGGCCAACGAACGGGTGATCGAGGTCTACCTAGGACGCTGATAGAAACGTAGAACCGTAGGGTGGATGACGCTTTCCTCATCCACCAAGGGCAGCGCACGGTGGATCGATAAAGCGCGAGCTACACGCCCCGATCCACCCTATTCGCTGTCAGGCGAATGAATTCGCCCCTACAGGTACGGTCATTGATGATTCCCACGCGGAGCCTGGGAACGAGCGGGAGAACCACATGCTGCAGGTTGAGCAACTCCACCAATACTACGGCGGCAGCCATATCCTCCGCGGGCTGTCGTTCGAGGCCAGGGTCGGCGAGGTCACCTGCCTGCTCGGGCGCAACGGGGTGGGCAAGACCACGTTGCTGAAATGCCTGATGGGCCTGATTCCGGCCAAGGACGGTCGCGTGCACTGGGAAGGCAAGGCCATCACCGGCTGCAAGCCGCACCAGCGCGTGCAGGCTGGCATCGCCTACGTGCCGCAGGGCCGCGAAATCTTCCCGCGCCTGACCGTGGAGGAAAACCTGCTGATGGGCCTGTCGCGCTTCAGCGCGGGCGAGGCCAAGACGGTGCCGTCGTTCATCTACGAACTGTTCCCGGTGCTCGAGCAGATGAAGCAGCGCCGCGGCGGCGACCTCTCCGGCGGCCAGCAGCAACAACTGGCCATCGGCCGCGCCCTGGCCAGCCGGCCGCGCCTGCTGATCCTCGACGAGCCCACCGAAGGCATCCAGCCGTCGGTGATCAAGGAGATCGGCGCGGTGATCAAGAAGCTGGCCGCGCGCGGCGACATGGCTATCCTGCTGGTCGAACAGTTCTACGACTTCGCCGCCGAACTGGCCGATCAGTATCTGGTCATGAGTCGCGGTGAAATCGTCCAGCAGGGCCGAGGAGAAACCATGGAAGCCGACGGCGTGCGCGGATTGGTGGCGATATGAAACTCGCTGTAGGGTGGATGACGCTTTTCTCATCCACCACGGCGCCAGCAACTGGTGGATGGATAAAGCGTCATCCACCCTACGATAAGACCCTATGAACGCACCCGTTGCCACCACCCTGTTCAGCCCCAGTTGGCATGCCGAGCTGGAGCTGGCCTATGGTCGTTTCGGCGACAGCACGCGACCGACCCAGCGGCGCCACCAAGGCCCGCTGCGAGTGCAGAAGCACCTGTACGCCGAAGGCCCCGAGGTCTGCCAGCACATCATCGTGCACCCGCCGGGCGGCATCGCCGGCGGCGATCGACTGAATATCAATGCAACGATTGGCGCCGATGCCTGGGCGCAACTGACCAGCCCCGGCGCAGCCAAGTGGTACCGCTCCAGCGGTCCGGCCCACCAGGCCATCGACCTGCGCGTCGCCCCCGGCGCCACCCTGGAATGGCTGCCGCAGGAGACCATCGTCTTCTCCGGCGCCCAGGCCGAACTCGCCACCCGCATCGAACTCGAAGGCGACGCCCGGCTGTTCTACTGGGACATGATCGCCCTCGGCCGCCCGGCCAGTGGCGAGCGCTTCGCCGAGGGCCATTTCCAGGCCGGGCTGGATATCCGTCGCGACGGCCACCTGCTCTGGCATGAACGCCAGCGTATCGAGGGCGGCGACGGCCTGCTCGACTCGCCCATCGGCCTGGCCGGCCAGCCGGTGTTCGCCACCCTGCTGGCCACTGGCGAAATCGACGCCGAGCTGCTGGACTGCTGTCGCCAACTGGCGAGCCCGGTGCGCGGTGACCTCACCCAACTGCCGGGCCTGCTGGCGGCCCGTTGCCTGGCCGGCGAAGCGCTGCACGCCCGTGCCTGGCTGATCGAACTCTGGCGCCTACTGCGCCCGTCCCTGCTTGGGCGCGCCGCCGTCTCCCCGCGAATCTGGAGCACCTGATGGACCTGACACCCCGCGAGAAGGACAAGCTGCTGATCTTCACCGCCGGCCTGGTGGCCGAACGCCGCCTGGCCCGTGGCCTGAAGCTGAACTACCCGGAAGCCATGGCCTATATCTCCGCCGCCCTGCTCGAAGGCGCGCGCGACGGGCAGAGCGTGGCCGAGCTGATGCACTACGGCACCACCCTGCTCAGCCGCAAACAGGTGATGGAAGGCGTGCCGGAGATGATCCCGGAGATCCAGGTGGAGGCCACCTTCCCAGACGGAACCAAGCTGGTCACCGTGCATCAACCGATTCCCTGAGCGACCGAGGAAGCGCCATGCACATACGCGACGCCAGCGAAGCCGATCTGCCGGGCATCCTGCAGATCTACAACCACGCCGTGCTGAACACCACGGCGATCTGGAACGAAACCGAGGTGGACCTCGCCAACCGGCAGGCCTGGCTGGCCCAGCGCCAGTCCCAGCACTACCCGGTGCTGGTGGCGGTAGACGACGCCGGCACGCTGCTCGGCTATGCCTCCTTCTGCGATTGGCGGGCCTGGGACGGCTATCGCCACACCGTCGAACACTCGGTCTACGTGCAGCCGGACCACCTCAACGCCGGCATCGGCAAGGCGCTGATGCGCGAGCTGATCGTGCGCGCCCGCGCCCTCGGCAAGCACGTGATGGTCGCCGGCATCGAGAGCGAGAACCGCGCCTCCATCCACATGCACCAGCAGCTCGGCTTCGTCCACGTCGGCCAGTTGCGCCAGGTCGGCTGCAAGTTCGGCCGCTGGCTGGACCTGACCTTCATGCAGTTGATCCTCACCCCGCAGCGGAGCACGCCCTGATGTACATCCAACCGCTCGGCGAGAGCGATTTCGCACACTACCGCGCCGGGATGATCGAACTGCTGCTAGATGCCGTGCGCCACGGCGCCTCGCTCGGTTTTCTCGCCGATATCGACCAGGCCGAGGCCAGTGCCTATTTCGACCAGGTACTCGCTGGCCTGCGTGAGGGTACCCACCTGCTGTGGATCGCCGAGCAGGACGGGCAGGTGCTCGGCAGCGTGCAACTGGTGCTGTGCCAGAAGCGCAACGGCCTGAACCGCGCCGAGGTGCAGAAGCTGATGGTACGTAGCGACGCCCGCCGCCAAGGCATCGCCCAGCAGTTGATGCAGCGCCTGGAAGACGAAGCCCGCGACCTGCGTCGTGGCCTGCTCTACCTGGACACCGAAGCCGGCAGCCCGGCGGAAGCCTTCTACCGGGCCCTTGGCTACACCTGCATCGGCGGCCTGCCCGACTATGCCTGCGCCCCGGACGGCACCTACCGGGCCAATGCCATCTACTACAAGACCCTGTCGAGACCCCAGCCATGATTCCCGGCGAATACCAGATCCAGGACGGCGACATCGAACTCAACGCCGGCCGCCGCACCCTCACTCTCAGCGTGGCCAACAGCGGCGACCGGCCGATCCAGGTCGGCTCGCATTACCACTTCTTCGAGACCAACGACGCGCTGACATTCGATCGAGCGAGCACGCGAGGCATGCGCCTGAACATCCCGGCCGGCACCGCGGTGCGCTTCGAGCCGGGGCAGAGCCGCGAGGTAGAGCTGGTGGAACTGGCCGGCGCGCGCCGGGTGTTCGGCTTCGCCGGGCGGGTGATGGGCAATCTTTAGAGTCCCTCACCCCGGCCCTCTCCCAGAGGGAGAGAGAAAAGCACCCCGCCGCGGCGGGAATGAACCAGCACGCCGATCAGCCCCCTCTCCCTCCGGGAGAGGGCTGGGGTGAGGGCGATATTGAGCACGGATCTATTCAGGAGTCCCGATGAAAATCAGCCGCCAAGCCTATGCCGACATGTTCGGCCCCACCGTCGGCGACAAGCTGCGCCTGGCCGATACCGACCTGTGGATCGAAGTGGAGAAGGACTTCACCACCTACGGTGAAGAAGTGAAGTTCGGCGGCGGCAAGGTCATCCGCGACGGCATGGGCCAGGGCCAGCTATGCGCCAAGGACGTGGTCGATACGCTGATCACCAACGCGCTGATCCTCGACCACTGGGGCGTGGTCAAGGCCGACGTCGGCCTCAAGGACGGCCGCATCGCGGCCATCGGCAAGGCCGGCAATCCGGATATCCAACCCGACGTGACCATCGCCATCGGCGCCGGCACCGAGGTGATCGCCGGCGAAGGCATGATCCTCACCGCTGGCGGCATCGACTCGCACATCCACTTCATCTGCCCGCAACAGATCGAAGAGGCGCTGATGAGCGGCGTGACCACCATGATCGGTGGCGGCACCGGGCCGGCCACCGGCACCAACGCCACCACCTGCACGCCGGGGCCGTGGCACATGATGCGCATGCTGCATGCCGCCGATGCCTTCCCGATGAACCTCGGCTTCACCGGCAAGGGCAACGCCTCGCTGCCCGAACCGCTGATCGAGCAGGTCAAGGCCGGGGCCATCGGCCTCAAGCTGCACGAGGACTGGGGCACCACTCCGGCCGCCATCGACAACTGCCTGAGCGTGGCCGACCAGTACGATGTGCAGGTGGCCATCCACACCGACACCCTCAACGAATCCGGCTTTGTCGAAACCACCCTCGGCGCCTTCAAGGGCCGCACCATCCACACCTACCACACCGAGGGCGCCGGCGGCGGTCATGCGCCGGACATCATCAAGGCCTGCGGCTTCCCTAACGTGCTGCCGTCCTCGACCAACCCGACCCGGCCCTTCACCAAGAACACCATCGACGAGCATCTGGACATGCTGATGGTCTGCCACCACCTGGACCCGAGCATCGCCGAGGACGTGGCCTTCGCCGAGAGCCGCATCCGCCGCGAGACCATCGCCGCCGAAGACATCCTGCACGACCTCGGCGCGTTCAGCATGATCAGCTCCGACAGCCAGGCCATGGGCCGTGTCGGCGAAGTGATCACCCGTACCTGGCAGACCGCCGACAAGATGAAGAAGCAGCGCGGCGCCCTGCCCGAGGACGCGCCCGGCAACGACAACTTCCGCGCCAAGCGCTACATCGCCAAGTACACCATCAACCCGGCGATCACCCACGGCATCAGCCATGAGGTGGGGTCGATCGAAGTCGGCAAATGGGCCGACCTGGTGCTCTGGCGCCCGGCGTTCTTCGGCGTCAAACCGTCGTTGATCCTCAAGGGCGGAGTGATCGCCGCCAGCCTGATGGGCGACGCCAACGCCTCGATCCCCACCCCGCAGCCGGTGCACTACCGGCCGATGTTCGGCAGCTTTGGCGGCAGCCTGCATGCCAGCAGCCTGACCTTCATCAGCCAGGCGGCGCTGGACGCGGGCGTGCCGGAACAGCTCGGATTGAAGAAAAAGATCGGCGTGGTGAAAGGCTGCCGCGAGGTGCAGAAGACCGATCTGATCCATAACGGCTACTTGCCGTCGATAGAGGTCGACCCGCAGAACTATCAGGTGAAGGCGGACGGGCAATTGCTCTGGTGCGAACCGGCCGAAGTACTGCCGATGGCGCAGCGCTATTTCCTGTTCTGACTGACCTCCAGCAGGCGCGACGGTACGATGCGGTCGGGAAACCAGCGTCGGTAGATGGCCGTAAAAGTACCGTCGCGCTTGAGGCTGTCCAGCGCTGCCTGCCAGCGCTGCGCCACCTCGGGGTCGGTACTCAGGGAAAACACCAGATAGCTCTCATGTTCGAGGAAGACGAACTGCGGCTCCAACTGGTCCTCGCTCATGCCGACCCGCTCCAGCAGCCGGGGCAACTGCACATCGTTGGCCGCCAGCAGGCTCACCCGACGCTTGCTGAACATCTGCATCATCTTGTCCGGCGTGGTTACCGTGTAGAGGTTGTCGAAGCCCTTGCTGCGCAGGTATTCATGGGTATACCACTGCCTGGGCAACGCCAGTGGCCCGGCGGTGGCGGCGTCCTCCAGGCTGGTGATCCGGATGCCGGAATCTTTGTGGGTATAGAAGCGGTTGAGCGTGCGCATCAGCGGCCCGACCCACTGGAAAGTATCCTCGCGGGTCTCGATGCGGGCGGTGGAGAACAACCCGACATTCGGCTCGGTCAGCGCCTTGTTGTAGCCACGGGTCCAGGGGGCAACGACGATCTGCACGCTATCCCCGGTCAGTGCGGCAGTGGCCTCGATCACCTGGGTGGAAAACCCGGTGGGGTCGCCGTCCTGGCTGAAGTTGAGCGGCGGGTTTTCCTCGGTAAACAGCACCAGCTCGGCCGCCTGGACCGACGGCACCTCGCCCAGCGACAGCCCCGCCAGGCACAACCGGGCAGCGAGGGACAGCCAGCGGCAAACGAACAGATCGGGCAAGCGCACGGCGCTCCTTGAATCGCAAGTCGGATCGAGCCTGTGGATTATAGGCGAGACGACCGCAAGCCAAGGGTAACGCGTCGCATCGTCAGCGCAGCTGGCTGTCCTTGCTGCCGCGCCGGTTGTAGCCGCTGGTCGCCTGCTGCTGTTTGTCGCGCTCGCCCTGGCAGGCCACGCACAGGCGCACGCCGGGAACCGCCTGGCGCCGTGCTTCGGGGATGGCCGCGTCGCATTCCTCGCAGTGCTTGAGGCTTTCGCCCTTGGGCAGTTGGCTGCGGGCACGCTGCACGGCGTCTTCGATGGTGCTGTCGATCTGTTCCTGCACGGCTCCGTCTTGAGCCCAACCGGTGGCCATGGTCGCCTCCGCCCTGCCTGTCGATAAGCGAGATATGGGCGGTTCCGTGCCCGCTTGCAAGGGCTGGCGACGTAGATGGATAACCGCGCGTCGCCCCGGCTACTCTTCGACGTCCATGAACTCCCGCGCCCAGACGATGTAGTCCTCGGGCTGGGTGTACTTGTGGGTCAGTTCGGTGGCGTTGAGGTCGCAGGCCTCGGCCTGGCGCTGCTCGCGCAGGCAGTCGTAGGTGGCCTTGATCGCGGCGAAGTAGGCGGCGTGGCCGTTGACCACGATGCGCACCCCGGCCTTGGCCAGGCGGGCGTTGTCACGCAACGCCGGGTTACCGTAGGTGACCAGCATCAGCGGCACGCGCAGGTGCTGGGCGATGGCCTCCAGATGGGCGAAATCCTTCACCCCGACCAGGCAGATGCCGTCGGCCCCGGCGTCCTGATAGGCCCGGCAGCGTTCGATGACTTCGCTGGTATCGATCACCCCGGCGTTGGTCCGGGCGATGATCGCCAGGGCACGGTCGACCCGTGCCTCCAGCCCCGCGCGTATCTTGCCGACGGCTTCGTCGACGCCGATCAGGTCGGTGGACTTGTGGCCGAATTTGGCCGGCAGCAGGGTGTCTTCGATGGTCAGCGCGGCGATGCCGGCGCGCTCCAGCTCCACCACCGTGCGCATCACGTTGAGCGCATTGCCGTAGCCGTGGTCGGCGTCGGCGATCACCGGCAGGCGCGCCACCCGGCCGATGCGCGCGGCCTGTTCGACGAACTCGCTGAGGGTGATCAGGGCGAAGTCCGGCGCCGCCAGCACCTGCAACGAGGCCACCGAGCCACCGAGAATGCCGACCTCGAACCCCAGGTCGGCGGCGATACGGGCGGACATCGGGTCGAACACCGAGGCGGTGTGGTAGCAGGCATCGGCCTCGAGCAGCGCGCGAAAGGCCTTGCGCAGGGCATGGTGGGAAAGTCTTTGCATGACAGAATTCCAAAGATGTAGCGGGACACGCCCGATGGCTGTACAGACGCCGAAGCGCTGGGTCCGGGACACGCCAGATTACCTGGGCCGCCTTGCTGCGGGCTTTCAGGCGCTCACTCGACGAGCAGTATCTCGTAGTAAAGACGTTGCTCGCCGACGCGGGTTTCCACCTCGTCACCGACCCGGCGGCCGAGCAGGCTCTGGCCGAGGGGCGCACGCGGGGTGATCAGCAGGATCTCGCCGGCGCCGTCGTCGATCCTCAGCCCGGCGGCATCGGGACCGAGAAAGACCTGGCGCCGACTGCCGTCGTCCTGCTCCAGCAGCACCAGTGCGCCGAGCTGGATGCCCTGGGCGTCGAGATATGGCCGCAGCACCAGATTGCGATACAGCGCCAGCGCCTGCTCGATCTCCAACAGCCGCCGGCGCTGGCCGTCGGCCAGGTAGGCCGCTTCCAGGCCGCGGGTGTCGTACTTGTTCTCGGCCTTGCTCTCGCTGTGGGTGGCGGCCTCGCGGGCGCTCTGCACGGCAGCCGCGGCGATCTGCCGGTCGTTCTGCAAACGCTCGATGATCAGGTGCTGGAGGCGGGTCTTGTCCATGGCGGCTGCGTCGAAAAGGGCCGCCTACTGTAGCCGAAACGCATCCGCCCGACGATTCGGGGCAGCAATCGGCGACGCGCTCGCATACACTGCGCGGCCGTTTTTTTACCGGACCGCGCAGCATGACCCACGCCCTCCCCGCCCGCGCCTGCGGCATCGACTTCGGCACCTCCAACTCCACCGTCGGCTGGCAGCGCCCCGGCGAGGAATCGCTGATCGCCCTGGAGGATGGCAAGATCACCCTGCCCTCGGTGCTGTTCTTCAATTTCGAGGAGCGCCGCCCGGTCTATGGCCGCCTGGCGCTGCACGAGTACCTGGAGGGTTACGAGGGCCGCCTGATGCGCTCGCTGAAGAGCCTACTGGGCTCCAAGCTGCTGAAGAGCGAAACCGCCATCCTCGGCAGTGCCCTGCCGTTCAAGGACATCCTCGGGATGTTCCTCGGCGAGCTGAAGTCTCGTGCCGAGGCCGTCGCCGAGCGGCCGTTCGAGCAGGTGGTGCTGGGCCGCCCGGTGTTCTTCGTCGACGACGACCCGGCGGCCGACCAGGAAGCCCAGGACACCCTGGTGGCGGTCGCCCGGAAGCTGGGCTTCAAGGACGTTTCCTTCCAGTACGAGCCCATCGCCGCCGCCTTCGACTACGAGTCGGGCATCGCCCGCGAGGAGCTGGTGCTGATCGTCGATATCGGCGGCGGCACCTCGGACTTCTCCCTGGTACGCCTGGCGCCAGAGCGCCGCGCCGTGGCCGACCGCCAGGCCGACATCCTGTCCACCGGCGGCGTGCACATCGGCGGCACCGACTTCGACAAGCAACTGTCCTTGGCCGGGGTGATGCCCTTGTTCGGTTACGGCAGTCGCATGAAGAGCGACGCGCCGATGCCGACCAGCACCCACCTCAACCTGGCCACCTGGCACACCATCAACGCAGTCTACTCGGCACAGTCGCAGCGCCAGTTGCAGAGCATGCGCTACGACATCGTCGACCCCACCGGTATCGACCGGCTGTTCCGGCTGATCGAGCAACGGGCCGGGCATTGGCTGGCGATCCAGGTGGAGGACAGCAAGATTGCGCTGACCGAGGCCGAGCAGCGCCATATCGACCTGTCGCGCATCGAGGACGGTCTCGCCGCCGACCTCAGCCGCGGCCTGTTCGAGGCTTCCATCGAGCAACTGCTGGAACGCATCCGCGCCAGCGTCGACCGCCTGCTGGCGGACGCCGGCGTCGGCGTCGAGCAGGTCGACACGCTGTTCTTCACCGGCGGCTCCAGTGGCATCCCGGCCCTGCGCCAGAGCATCGCCGCCATGCTGCCCAACGCCCGCGCGGTGGAAGGCGACACCTTCGGCGGCATCGGCAGCGGCCTGGCCATCGAGGCGTGGAAGCGCTATGGCTGAGGGAACGACATGCTATCGACCCATCGATAGCGTGCGCCTTTCGAACGCAGCAACACACACGCGAACCTGAGCGAACTTATGGAAAAGACCGACTA
Organism: Zestomonas ipomoeae; assembly: GCF_057128665.1. Taxonomy (NCBI): domain Bacteria; kingdom Pseudomonadati; phylum Pseudomonadota; class Gammaproteobacteria; order Pseudomonadales; family Pseudomonadaceae; genus Zestomonas; species Zestomonas ipomoeae. The sequence goes on along the minus strand of NZ_JBSKHQ010000006.1, from coordinate 92,748 downwards.
CGGTGCGGGAATCACCACCCTCAAAGGCTTCCTCACCCCCACCGAATGCACCCGCTATATCGACATGGGCGACCGCTATGGTTACGAGGAAGCAGCCGTGCAGACGCGCTCGGGGCAGGAACTGCTCAAGCATGTGCGCAACAACGACCGGGTCATCTTCGACGATCCTGCTCTGGCCGAGCTATTGTTCGAGCGAGCCAGACCCTGCCTGCCCGACGAGCTGCCGGATTGGAAGCTGCTGGGGTTCAACGAGCGCTTTCGCTTCTACCGCTATACGCCAGAGCAGTATTTCAAATGGCACAAGGACGGTTTCTACTGCCGTTCGCCCGACGAGATCAGCCAGTTGACCTTTCTCATCTACTTGAACGATGGCTATGACGGCGGCGAGACCGAGTTCAAGTGGGACCTGATCAAACCGGAAGCCGGCATGGCACTGATCTTCCCGCATTTGATGGTGCATCAGGGGGCGCCGGTAAAGTCCGGCGTCAAATACGTTCTGCGCACGGACGTTATGTATTCACGGTGTCCGTGAAGTCCAAGGAAAGGTCATGAATATCGAGAAAGCCAGCAAATTTCTGAGCTACATCCTCAGGCACGAACCACAGTCCATCGGCCTATCGCTCGACGCCCAGGGCTGGGCGGACGTGACGGACCTGATCACCCGTGCAAGCCAGCACGGCCGGTTATTGAGCGCGCCGCTCATCGCCGAAGTGGTCGCTACCAGCGACAAGCAGCGCTTCAGTCTCAGTGCGGATGGGCGCCGTATCCGCGCCAACCAGGGGCACAGCTTTCCCGTGGACCTGGGACTCCGGCCCCTGACGCCTCCCGCGACGCTCTACCACGGTACGGCTTCGCGCTTTCTCCAGTCGATTCTGGACAATGGTCTCCAGCCTCAAGCGCGCCAGCACGTCCACCTCTCGGCGGACACCGACACCGCCCTGCGGGTCGGGCAGCGCCACGGCAAACCGGTGATCCTGCACGTGGACGCGGAACGCATGCATCAGGACGGGCATGTCTTCTTTCGGTCCGAGAATGGGGTCTGGCTTGCCGAGTCGGTGCCGTACAGCTACCTCCAGCTCCATGGCAGCGGGCATTGATCGATACAACCGGTTGGGCTTCGCTGCGCTCAACCGCAACCTACGGAAGATCGCGGCCTCGGCATCGGAGACAAACATCGCGCACCGGTAGGTTGGGACGGGGCGCGTAGCCTGAGGAAGCTTTTCCCGAAGCCCAACGAGCGTGGCGTCCAGCGACCTGATCGTTTGTCCGTTCCCCCGTGCCGCTGGGCTTCGCTCCAGCCGGCATGGCAGGCCACAAACTCGGCGCCTGGATTGTCCCGCCCCTGGCCTGTCGGTCTACAATCGGCCGGTCCGTTTATGCCAAGGAAGGTATGCCATGCGATATCGCCGCGCATTCGTGCCGGGCGGCACATTCTTTTTCACGGTCAGTCTGGAAGACCGCTCGCAGTCACTGCTCACCGAGCATATCGGGGCCATGCGCACAGCGTTGCGCAAGACCAAGGCCAACTACCCCTTCGACATCCTCGCCATGGTCGTGCTGCCCGATCACCTGCATACACTGTGGCGGTTGCCTGAGGGCGACCACGACTACCCGCTGCGCTGGGGTCTGGTCAAAAGCGAGTTTTCCCGCCACCTGCCCCACACCGAGCCTGTCCGTCTTTCCCGCCGTCTCAAGCGGGAGCGTGGAATATGGCAGCGGCGGTTCTGGGAGCACCAGATCCGCGATGAGCGAGATCTGCAACGACATATGGATTACATCCATTTCAATCCGGTCAAGCACGGTTACGTCGCCAAGGCTATCGATTGGCCTTATTCCACCATCCACCGGTTCATCCGGGACGGCTTGCTCACCGCGGACTGGTCCGGGGCCGTCGACCTGACGGCAGTTGGCGAGACGTAGCGCAGGCTTTTGTGGCTGGCCATGCGCCGCTTGTTGGGCTTCGCTGCGCTCAACCGCAACCTACAAGATTTCATGGTGCCTGGGGTTAGAGTCCTTCCGGCAGGTGCGGCATGACGCCGGGGCCGCTGAGCAGCCCGTAGGCCATCCATGCGACCAGTGCGGCGTAGACCACGCGCGGCAGCCAGATCGACAGTTGCTCTTCGAAGCTGTCCAGTGCCTGGGTTTCCAGATGGGCGAAGCGCAACAGGCTGGCCGGCAGGGTGCCGCTGGCTTCGCCGGTGCGGGTCAACCCGGCGAGTGCGGATTGGCCGGGGATATCCAGCGCTTGCAGGGCCTGGGACAACGGCTGGCCGGCCTGCACGCGATGCTGCAAGTCGACGAAATCACGGCGCAGATTCGGGTCGCGCAGTGTCGCGGTGGCCTTCGGCAGGGCGTCGAACATCGGTACGCCGGCCTCCAGCATCAGCGCCAGGCTTTCCACGTAGTCGCGCACGTTGCGCCGCACGAGGGCGGGCCCGAGCAGCGGCAGCCGCGACAGCCAGGTCTGCAGGGCTCCGCCGCTCCGACTCTGCGTGCGGCGCCAGAGCCAACGCCCGAGCAGCAGCAAGCCGGCCACCAGCAGCAACGGTTGCAGGCTGCTCCACAGGTAGCCGCCGAGGCCGAGGGCGCCGCTGGCCAAACGCGGCAGAGGTTGGACGAACAGGGCGATGGCGAACACCGCCGCTGGCATCAGCAGGCGCGACTTGATGGCCGTCAGGTGCCGGGCCTTGCGGCCATAGCCGTCGGCCAGCCGGGCGTAGAGCGCCGCGGGGCTGCCGGCGGTTTGCGCCGCACTCAGCAAGGTCACTTCCAGCGGGCTGAACAAGCCAGCCTTGTGTCCCGCGGTGGCGAGGTCGCGCCCTTGTTCCAGTTGCCGGCGCATGCTGGCGAGACTGGCCCCGGCGGCCGGAAGTTGCAGGCTGGCGAACGCCTGGGTCGCCGGCACGCCCGCCTTTTCCATGGCTGCCAGGTGGTCGAACAGTTGGGCGCGGGCCTTGAAACCGAGGGCGGTGGGTCGATAGGTCTGCATGCGGGCACGCTGTCGGCGAGGGAGATGGCGCACCATAAGGCGTGCGCCAGGCGACCACAACGGCTTCCGGCCCGGCTTGTGAACGGCGGAGCGCATCGGGCAGCCGGTTGTCAAAAAGGCCGGGGGCAGAGGCTGCGGGAGGAGACGTGTTCGAATTCTACTTGGCAATAACCCTGATCGGCGCCGTCGTGCTGGGAATCGGCCTGGTTTCCAAATACCTGAGTAGCCACGGCTGCATCTCCATTCCCATGCTGGCGATGGCGCTCGGCATCCTGCTTGGCCCCCAGGCCCTCGGCTGGCTGGATCCGCAGGGCTGGCCTGCGCCCAATGCCCTGATCGAAGAGGCGACACGCCTGACCCTGGCCATCGCCCTGATGGGCATCGCCCTGCGCCTACCGGCGCGCTTCCTGTTCCGCCAGGGCCGCGCGGTGCTGGTGCTGCTGGGTGTGGTGATGCCGGCCATGTGGGTGGCCAGCAGCCTCCTGGGCTATTGGCTGCTCGGCTGGCCGCTCGCGCTGAGCTTTCTGCTCGGTGCCATCGTGACGCCCACCGATCCGGTGGTCGCCTCGGCCATCGCCACCGGCGAGTTCGCCGAACGCCACCTGCCGGGGGGCTTGCGCCATCTGTTGTCCGGCGAATCGGGGGCCAACGACGGGCTCGCCTATCTGTTCGTCCTCGGCCCGATCCTGCTGCTCAGCGGCGAGACCTCGGACGTGCTCGGCCACTGGCTCCAGGATGTGTTGCTGGTCGAAGTGCTCGGGGCGGTGCTGCTGGGCGTGGCCATCGGCTTGCCCGCCGGCAAGCTGCTGGTATGGGGCGAGCGCAGGAAGACCTTCGAGCAGGTGTCGTTCCTTTCCTACACCATCGCCCTCGCCCTGTTCACCGTCGGATGCGCCCGCCTGCTGGACGTGGACGGCGTGCTCTCGGTATTCGTCGCCGGCATCGCCTTCGATCATATGGTCGGCGGCAAGGAGCGCGCGCAGGAAGCCAACGTGCAGGAGACGGTGAACCAGTTCTTCACCCTGCCGATCTTCACTCTGTTCGGCGTCATCGCGCCGATCGACGAATGGCTGAAGCTGGACTGGCGGGCCTGGCTGCTGCCGTTGCTGATCCTGCTGCTGCGGCGCCTGCCGTTCATCCTGCTGCTGCGTTCGCAGCTCCGCCCGCTGCCCAACAAGGCGGACGCGCTGTTCTTCGGCTGGTTCGGCCCCATCGGCATTTCCGCGCTGTTCTATGCGACCCTGGCCTTGCAGCGGGGGGCCGACAGCAAGCTCTGGCATGTGGCGAGCCTGATCATCTTCAGCTCCATCGTCGCCCATGGCGCCACCGCGGTGGCCTTCACCAGGCTCTATGCCCGCCACCATCCGCCGACCGCGCGCTCCTAGCCCATCGGCAAGGCGACGAGCAGCAGCAAGAGCAGCACGCCACAGACCAGCGCCCCCACGCGCAGCCAGTACAGCTCCCAGCGGTTGGCGCGGCTGGCGGGCCGGGATCGCTCACTCCGGCGCGCCGGCATGCGGCAGCCAGCGCAGCACGATCTGCCGCAGGCTGCCGTCCGCTCCCATCGCCTCGAAATGCTGCTGCCATTGCTGGACCAGCACCGGGTCGGTCTGCCGGGAAAAGGCGATGTAGTAGTCCGACTGCATGAACACCAGCTGCGGTTGCACTTCTTCCGGGGTCAGGCCGCCGAGGGCCAGTTCCTCGCGCAGGGTGATGTCCTCGGTGGCGATCAGCTTGACCCGGCCGTACTTGAGCATGGTCATCATCTGCTTGGGGCCGGGCACCCCGTAGATGTTCTTCAGCCCGCGGGCGATCAGGGTCTCGTAGGTGTACCACTGCTTGGGCACGGCCAGCGGGCCGGTCTGCCCGGCCTGTTCCAGGGTTTCGATGCGCAACTGGCGGGAGCGCAGCGAGTAGAAGCGCGTCTGCCCGCGAACCAGCGGGCCGACCCACTGGAACAGCGCCTCCCGTTCCGGGGTGCGCACGGTGGAGAACAGCGCAGTGTCGGCATAGTGCTGGACGTCGTGGTAACCGCGGGTCCAGGGCACCAGGCGAATGCTGGCGGCCTGGCCGGTGCGTCGAACCAGCGCCTCGACGATCTCAACCGACATACCGGTGAGCTTGCCGTCCTGGACGAAGCTCATCGGTGGCGCGTCCTCGGTGAGCAGGCGCAGGTCGGCCGACGCTTGCATGCACGCCAGCCACACTGAAAGCACGCCGATCAAGCCGCCGCGCAAGCCCATGGGTTCCCCTCCCCGTTCCCTTCAGCCTAGCCCAGACGGAGCCGCGCACCGGTACCACGGAACAACTTTGTCACACAGCCGGTCGCCTGCCGGCTAGCCGGGAGACCGATGGTCGGGCGATCATCCGGCTTCCGCTCCTGTCCACATGAAGACCATGACCGAACAGCCGCCCCCGCACCACAAACCGCGCCCGCTGATCGACCTGGCGATCAGTATCCTGATTCCCTCCCTGGTGCTGATGAAGCTCAGTGGCGAGCAGCGCCTCGGCGCCGACGGCGCGCTGCTGCTGGCGCTGGCCTTTCCCCTTGGCTGGGGCGCCTACGAGCTGCTGCGCTACCGCAAGTACAACCTGATCGCCGTGCTCGGCCTGGTCAGCGTGCTGCTCACCGGCGGCATCGGCCTGCTGCAGCTGGAACCGCAATGGCTGGCGGTCAAGGAGGCGGCGATACCGGGCATCATCGGCATCGCCGTGCTGATCTCCACCCGCACCCGCTATCCGCTGATCAAGACCCTGCTGTTCAACGAAGCGGTGCTGGACGTGGAAAAGATTCGCCAGCGCCTGGCCGAACAGGGCAAGACCGCGGTCTTCGAGGCACGCCTGCTCACGGCCACCTACTGGCTGGGCGGCACCTTCTTCTTCTCCTCGGCGATGAACTACGTGCTGGCCAAGTGGATCGTCACCAGCCCCGCCGGCAGCGAAGCATTCAACGCCGAACTCGGCCGCCTGACCCTGGTGAGCTACCCGGCGATCGCCATACCCAGCATGGCGATGATGATGGCGATCTTCTATTTCCTCTGGCGCACCCTGCACGGGCTCACCGGGCTGAGCCTGGAAGACGTGATGGCGACGCGGGACGAACCCAGGAAGGGTTAGCCTGTTTCCATCGGTTGCGGCGGGGCGTGTAGCCTGAGGAGCGCAGCGACGAAGCGCAACGAGGCTCACCGCCTGGGCCAATCGACTCCGCTGGGTCGCTGCGAGCCCTTGTTGGGCTTCGCCATGCTCAACGCCAACCTACGTTGCGCTCGGTTCACGCTCGCCGCCTCACCTGTAGGTTGCCGCTGAGGAGCGCAGCGAGCTGGCAGGCCGCAACATTCCCCAATAAAAACGGGCCGCATTGCGCGGCCCGCTTCCCTGTCTACTCGCTCCAGGCTTGCTGCCAGTGCGAGCCTACACCTGGCTCGTAGTGGGTCGCCGAGGGGCTCCACTGGATGCAATAGCCGCTGTAGGGGAACGGCTTGCAGGTGTAGACCTTGCCGGTCTTCGGCTGCAGCACGCGGGTACCGGCCTTGTAGTTCTTCAGGCCATCGGGGAACACGTACTGATGGTCGCCGCCCGCGTTGTCGGCGCTGAGCATCATGTCGAAGGTCTTCTGCAGCACCTCGCCCGTGGCCTTGACCACCGCTTTGATCACCAACTGGTGATGCCCGGCCTGGGGCTGGTCGAGCGCAATGCTCAGGCCCTGCGCATTGTTGTTCATCTGCGCGGTGGCAAAGCCCTTGGCAGCGCCGCCGTGGTCGTAGACGTAGGCGCTGACCTCCATCTCGCCGACGGCGGTGACGCTGAAGTCGATGCTCAGCTGACCGTTGCGGATCAGGTAGTCGCTCTTCAGGCCGCTGACCGTGAAGTCGGCGCCCACCGGCGGCTCTTCCTTGTCGATCTGCACCTCGACGCGGGTGATGCTGCTGTTGGACTTGGCGTAGATGGCGTTCTGGCCATAGACCGGGTTGACCTGGCCGGCCTGGTTCATCTGCCCGGCGCGCAGCAACGGCTGCTCCGCGTTGATCTTGCCGGCCAGTTGGTAGGCCCAGGTGTTGCCCTGGGTATCGCCGGTAATGGCCAGGCGGGTCTGCAGGTCAGTACGCTCGCCACTGGCATCGAACACGCGGGTGGCCACGCTGTCGCCGGCCTTGAGGTCGACGCTCGGGTAGATGGTGCCCTTCTGCGACCAGGCCGGCGGCGGCACGTCGCCGCCCTGGAACAGTACGTCGACGACGTTGTAGAAGCTGTTCACCGTGTCGCCGATCTCCCACACGCCGAGGATCACCTGGTAACCGGTGCGCTGCGGCACGTTGCAGTTGTGGGTGACGTCCACCGGAGGGCGTTGCATCTGCCCGTCGACGGTACAGAACGGCGTCAGTTCGAAGGAATCGCGGGTCAGCTTCTGGTTCGGGTTCCAATTCTGCTTGGTGATGTAATAGCGCCAGTTGCGGGTGACATGGTTGGCGGTGAAATGCCATTTGAAGGCATTCGGGCCGGCCTGGATGTTGCGTTTGGTCCAGCGGCTACTGGTCTGCTCGTCCAGCTCGCCGAACTGCGCCAGCCCGGCGCTGGCGATCTTGCCATCGGCCGGCCCGCCGTTGGGAAAGCCGGAGACGGCTTCCAGGCTCTGCGGCTCCCACTGGATGGCGCCGCAGTTGCTGTTGCCGCCCTGCTTGCAGAGCAACGCGCGGGATTCGGGCTGGGTCATGTAGCCGTGTGCCCAGAGGCTGGAGCTGGCCAGCAGGGTGCAGCCGGCCAGGATGTAGCGGTACGTGTTCACTCGTCGAGTCCTCCTGAATGAACCGGGCGCCGTGCAGGATGCAAACGGCGCAGCGGTGTGGCGAACAGACCGCGATTTCACGATTTGGATCGTTCGTACCAACTAAAGGTTGGAAATTTTGCCTAGCCTTCGAGATTTCCGTGCGCCGATCCGGGCGCTAATCCTGACTGGCTCACACCGCCGCAGACGCCCCATTGACGGGCAGTTGCCGATGGGCATGCGTCAGTCGACCGGTTGCACGGCAGGATCGCGAGCCGGTTACCGTTTCCTTGACTATGCTGACGAACGGTCAAAAGGAAATTACGCAAAAGGAAGCCCGATGCCCGCCACGCTCACCGATCAGGTCCTCGCCACCACCGCCCCCGTCGCCCCCGTCGTAGACTTCTGGGACAACAACAATCCGACTCGCACACTGGTCATCCATACCCATGGCATGCAGGACCCTCCCAATCACGGACTCGGCGGCCTGAACCTGGCCAACCCCCGGCCGATGAAAAACTACGCCTTCACCACTCCCTTCAATACGGCGCTGAACAACGCCGGTTTCATCAACCAGCCACAGAGCCTGCACAGCTTCGTCACGACCTTCCGCGAAAACGCCAATCGCTTCGCCGCGCACCAGCCGCCGTCGCTCAGCATCTATCCCTACCTGGTGCCGATCAACGGACTGCCTGCCGTACTGGACAGCCTGCACCAGACCGGCACCTGCGACATCATGTGCCTGGTCGATCTACAACCCTACCCGCAGCGTCAGTACATTGCCCTCGACACCATGCTCGCCGCTCAGCATCCGATCGGCGGCGGACCGCTGTACAACGTCTATGACAACTTCCTGCTGCTGGCCTGCCGCTCGTCCACCGCCCAGCACCAGATCGGCATGGGCGGCGCCCCCGCCACCTATCCCAACGGGCTGTACCGGGGCGAAGACCGCCCGGCGGTGTTCCGCCATCCCTTCCGCATCGTGCGCGAGAGCCCGTTCTGATCGAGCCACGCGCAGTGATCGACGCTTTCGCCGCAAACCGCTGGCGCTGCACGCGTTCGGGCGTTATTCATAGGCTCCCTTGACCAGGAGCCCGCCATGAACCTTTCACGCACAGCCCTCTATACCGCTGCCCTGCTGGTGCTCGCCGGCTGCGGCGGCGCCGAGACCGCGGCCACCGCCAAGCTGCAGGCAGAAAAGGCCGAGCAGGCACAACAGCAGATGGAGCAGCTCAAGCAACAGATCGACCAGGTCAACCAGCAGAACCAGCAGCGCCTGCAAGACGCCGAAGAAAACGCCTACTGAACCCAATGCGCACACTCCGCGTCTTGCGCCGCCTGCTGTTGTCACTGGGCGGCGCCTACCTGCTGCTGATGGCCCTGGCCTGGACGTTCCAGGGCCAAGTGATCCATGTGCCGCTGCGCCAACTGGCGGCCACGCCGGCCGATGCCGGCTTGCGGTACAGCGAACAGTGGATAGCCACCGCCGATGGCGAACGCCTGCATGGCTGGTTCCTGCCGGCAGAGCGGGCGCGCGCCAGCCTGCTGTTCTTCCACGGCAATGCCGGCAACATCTCCCACCGACTGGAGTCGCTGCAGCGCTTCAATCGGCTCGGCCTCAACGTGCTGGTATTCGACTACCGCGGCTATGGCCAGAGCAGCGGCACGCCCAGCGAGCAGGGCCTGGCGCTGGATGCCGAGGCCGCGTACGCCCAGTTGTTGCGCCTGCCGGGCGTGGACCCGCAGCGGCTGGTAATCTTCGGCCGCTCGCTGGGCGCCGCGGTGGCGACCCGGCTGGCCGCCGAGCGACCGGCGACGGCGCTGATCGTCGAATCGGGATTCACCTCGCTGCCGGATATTGCCGCGGAGCTCTACCCCTTCCTGCCGGTGCGGCTGATCGCCCGCTATCGCTACGACACCCGCGCCGCTCTCGCCCAGGTTCACACGCCGGTGCTGGTAGTGCACAGCCGCGAAGACGACCTCATCCCCTTCCATCACGGCCAGGCGCTGTTCGCCGCCGCCCGGGAGCCGAAGACCTTCCTGGCCATCCACGGCGATCACAACCGCGGCTTCGTCGAGTCCGGAGAGGATTATATGGATGGGCTGAATGCGTTCCTTGAGCGTCAGTTCGGCCGCTGAGCCAGTGCACCTGGCGAGCGCATCCTACAGCCCGGCCTCGCGCAGCCGCGCCGCATGCTCGATGAACAGCCCTACCGGATCGACGCCCGCACCGACCGCCCCGGCGGTCTGGTTGATGATGTCGAGGTGGTCGAGCGGATAGTCGGAGCGAATCACCTTGCCCAAGTGCGAGCTGAAGCGCCCCACCAGGCCATCGTTCTCGTCGCGCTCCACCTCGAACCAGCGCGCCAGGCGACGGCAAGTGGTGTGACCGAGGTCGAAGCGGTTGCGACCGCTGTCGGTCACGCCTGGCTGCAGGATGCCGGACCAGGAGTAGTAGCGCACTCCGTCGACTTCCTCGGCGCCCTCGCCGCCCCACAGGGGCGGCAGGCCCTGGGGATACTTCTCGTTGAACGCCGCGACGCCCTCGCGGGTCAGCGCTCGATAGGCGGCCAGCGCGTCCTGGGGCATTCGCAGGTCATCGCCATGCAAGTCGAAGCGATCGAGAAAGCGCCCGACGCCCTGCAGGCAGAACGTCGCCAGCCGCTCGCGACTACCGCCGGAACGCCAACGGTCGAACAGATAGTCGGCCACTTCCGAGCCTTGGTTGGGCCCGGCGACCGAGGTCACCGAGGCCACCCACTGTGGCCGCTGGGCCGCCGCATAGCGGGCACTCAGCGCCCCCTGGCTATGGCCGATCAGGTTGACCCTGGCCGCGCCGCTGCATTCGAGAATACCGGGGATCTGCCCGAGCACCTGCTCGCCACGCAGCTCGCTGTCGTTCACCGCTGACACCCGCAGCGCAAAGACCTGCGCGCCCTGCTCGCGCAGCGCCGACTCGATGCCGTACCAGTAGGGGTAGCCGAGCAGGCGCACGAATCCCAGCAGGCCGGGCACCAGGACGATGGGATAGCGGGTTTTCGCGGTGTCTTGCATGGCGGGCTCCTTCGCGGTTCCTGGCATCTGACCGTCGGTGCGGCGGAATATCCGCCAGCGGACCAGCGCGCCGAACTTTGCCCCCGACGGCAGTCGAAATTCATACAGCCAAGTGAACAGGAGAGCCGTCATGTCCCGCGGCGACAAAGACAAGTACACCGACAAGCAGAAGCGCAAGGCCGAGCACATCGAGGAAAGCTACGAGAAACGCGGCGTTTCCGAAGACGAAGCCGAGGCCCGCGCCTGGGCGACGGTGAACAAGCAATCCGGCGGCGGCGAAAAGGGCGGCTCCGGCGAGAAGAAAAGCGAAACCGCCAAGCGTGCCGACCGCAAGGACTCCGCCCGTCGCGCATCGGCTACCAAGCATGGGCATTCGCCCAATCGCGGTTCGCACTCCGGCAGCACCTCGCTGAGCGCCATGACCCGCGACGAATTGCAAAAGCGCGCCGCCGAACGCGGCGTGCGCGGCCGCTCGCGCATGCGCAAGGCCGAACTGATCAAGGCCTTGAGCTAGGAGGTACAGCCATGAGCCCCGACACCCCACGGGAACGTCCCGACCCGTACCAGCCCAAACGCATCCCCGGCAGCGAACACAGTCCCCTGCCGAAGGACCCGCGCGAACAGGGCCTGCCGCGCAACCCGCCCGGTCCGAGCAGACAGTTCCTGCGCCAAACCTAGTTCCTTCGCGGGCATTGTCCCGCTCCTACATGCAGTGACCTGGAGGGGGCCGGCGACCAGATCGTACCGATGCACGTTCCTGGGCGCCGCGATTGCGGCGCGGCTCAGCCCGCCGGCTGCGGTACCGCGATGATGCGCCAGTCGTCGCCCACCGCGCGTATCTCGATGATCTTCAGCGCCTGCGCCTCGGCCATCTTCGCCAGCGGCAGGTCGAGCAACGGCCGGGCGCTGGAGCCGAGCAATTTTGGCGCGACGAACAACTGGTATTCGTCCACCAAGCCTTCGCGGGCAAAGGCCCCCGCCAGACGCGGGCCGGCTTCCACCAGCACTTCGTTGGCGCCACGGGCGGCAAGATCCAGCAGCAGCTTGCGCAAATCGACATGGCCCTTGCCCGGCACTGCCAGCAGTTCGTGGCCGTCGTCCAGATAACGCTCGCGGGCACCGGCCGCCGCGCAGGTCGCCACCAGCGCCGGGCCGGCTTGAAAGAACGGTGCGTCCAGCGGTACTCGCAGGCGACCATCGACCAACACCCGCAGCGGCGGACGCATGATCGATAGCGCGGTCAGTTCGGCATTCAGGCCCAGCTCGTCGGGGCGCACGGTCAGCCGGGCGTTGTCCCGCAATACGGTATCGGCGCCGGTGATCACCACGCTGGCGCGGGCGCGCAGGCGCTGCACCGCGGCCCGCGCCGCCGGCCCGGTGATCCATTGGCTCTCGCCGCTGGCCATGGCGGTGCGCCCATCCAGGCTCATCGCCAGTTTGACCCGCACGAACGGCAGGCCCTGCTCCATGCGTTTGACGAAGCCGGCGTTCAGCGCGCGCGCCTCGCTTTCCAGCACGCCGTCGAGCACCTCGATGCCGGCCTCGCGCAGGCGCGCCAGGCCCTGGCCGGCCACCTGTGGGTTGGGGTCCTGCATCGCCGCCACTACCCGCGCCACCCCGGCGCTGAGCACCGCATCGGCGCACGGCGGGGTGCGCCCGTGATGGCTGCAGGGTTCCAGGGTGACGTAGAGGGTGGCACCGCGGGCCCGCTCACCGGCCTGGCGCAGGGCGTGCACCTCGGCATGGGGTTCGCCGGCGCGGGCGTGCCAGCCTTCGCCGACGATGCGCCCGTCGCGCACCACCACGCAGCCGACCCGCGGATTGGGATGGGTGGAATACAGCCCCTTGCGCGCCAGTTCGAGGGCGCGGGCCATGAAGGCGTGATCGGACTGGACCATCAGTCCTTCGACGGCTCGCGGGCCAGGCGCTCGATTTCCTCGCGGAATTCGTTGAGGTCCTGGAAGCGTCGGTAGACCGAGGCGAAGCGGATGTAGGCCACCTCGTCGAGCTTCTGCAGCTCGGCCATCACCAGCTCGCCGAGCACCCGCGACTTAATCTCGCGCTCGCCGGTGGCGCGCAGCTTGTGCTTGATATGGGCGATGGCCGCCTCCAGGCGCTCGACGCTGACCGGGCGCTTCTCCAGCGCGCGCTGCATGCCGGCACGCAGCTTCTCTTCGTCGAACGGCTGGCGGCTGCCGTCCTGCTTGATCAGCCGCGGCATGACCAGTTCGGCGGTCTCGAAGGTGGTGAAGCGCTCCTCGCAGGCCAGGCATTCGCGGCGACGGCGCACATGCTCGCCCTCGGCGACCAGCCGCGAGTCGATGACTTTGGTGTCGTGGGCGCCGCAGAAGGGACAGTGCATGATGGGCAGTAGGCAAGTCGAAGGGAGGCCCATGGTAGCGCATCCCGCCAACGAGACAAACGGTCGACATTACGGTATACAGCCGGCGCCCGAGGTGGGCTACCGTTTCAGACACCGCCAGCCTTCGCGATGAATCCCAGCATGACGATACGCCTGCTTGCGCCCGCCCTGTTCCTGCTGCTCGGCGCCTGTGCCGCCGATCCCGTCGCCACCGCGCCGGTGCGACCGCCAGCGCCGGAAGCCCCGCGCCAGGCCAGCGCCGAACCGGCACCCGCGGCCTACCTGCGCGAGCTGCATGGCAGCCTGGCCGGCGTGCCGGTCGACGCCGAGGTGGAGCTGGCGCTGCTGGTGGTCGACGGCAAGGGCCGCTCGCGCCGCCTGCTCGGCAACATCCTGCTGCGCGGCAATGGCGCCAGCCTGCCGTTCCGGCTCGAATTCAACCCGCAGGCGTTTCCCACCGGCGAGACGGTGGTGCTGCGTGGACGGGCCAGCCAGTCCGGCCGCCTGATTCTGCGCCTGCCGCCACGAACCATTCGTTCCGCCGACAACCAGAACCTCGGCGAACTGCACCTGGAACCCGCCCCATGAATGCCCCGCTGGACCTGCAACACGCCCTCGGCGATCTGCTCGGCGATGCCCGCCTGGTGGCCGAGACGCTACCTGGTACCGACCTGCGCCTGTGGCTGATCGACGCGGCGAACATGGACCGCGCCTTCAGCCCCGAGGAAACCCGGCGCATCCTCGAAGAGCCGCCCTACTGGAGTTTCTGCTGGGCCAGCGGCCTGGTGCTGGCGCGCTGGCTGGCCGAGCATCCCGAATGGGTGCGGGGCAAGCACGTGTTGGACTTCGGCGCCGGCTCCGGTGTAGCGGCGATCGCCGCAGCCAAGGCCGGCGCCGCCGAAGTGGTCGCCTGCGACCTCGACCCGCTGGCCCTCGCTGCCTGCCGCGCCAACGCCGCGCTGAATGGCGTGGCACTGGGTTACTCGGCGGATTTCTTCGCCGAGGCCGACCGCTTCGACCTGATCATCGTTGCCGACGTGCTCTACGACCGCGCCAACCTGCCGCTGCTCGATCAGTTCCTCAGCCGCGGCCGCGAGGCGCTGGTAGCCGACTCGCGGGTACGCGACTTCCAGCATCCGCTGTACCGGCGCCTGGCGGTGCTGGACGCCTGCACCTGGCCGGATCTGGCCGAGCCGGCGGAGTTTCGCAACGTCAGCCTCTACCACGCACGCCGCGAGCCACACGCAGCCCCATGAGCCATGCGGGCCACTGCGCGCCCCGCCAAGCCACTCAAGGCTCAGCGGGAAGCTGGGTTCGCCCAGGCAGGTGAGCGGCCAGTGCATCCACGGCGAGGCGCACCCTGCGCGGCAGATGGGGCGTCTGCAGCCAGAGTGCATGGACGTCGTAGAGGTAGCCCGGTTGCTCCGGCAGCAGCCGCACCAGCACTCCCGCGCGGATGCGGTCGTGCACCAGCCAATCGGGCAGCCATGCCAGGCCCATGCCGGCACTTGCCGCATCGGCGATGGCATCGAGATCGTCGAGACAGAGGCGGTGCGGCGGCAGGATTTCCCGAGTCGCCTGGCCGTCGAGTGGAAACAGCCAGTGCGGCGTAGGCCCCGAGCGCCGGTAGACGATTGCGCGTTGTCGGTCGAGATCGTCGATGCACAGCGGCACGCCGTGCTCGGCGAGGTAACTCGGCGCAGCGCAGACCACCATGGTTTGCCGGGCGAGGCGACGCGCCACCAGGCCGGCCCTGTCGGTTGGCGGGCCGGTCCGGATGGCCAGATCGAAGCCGTCTTCGGTCAGATCTGACAGACCGTCACTGAAGGACAGCGAGAGTTCCAGCGCCGGGTATTGCCGGGCCAGCTCCAGCAGGATGGGTGCCACACAGTGCCGGCCGAAATGCACGGGCATCGTCACCTTCAACTTGCCCCGCGGCTCCGTCGCCTGTTCGACTACCAGCGTTTCCGTGTTCTGCACCTCCGCCAGGATCGCCCGGCAGCGCTCGTAATAGGCCTGGCCGATGTCCGTCAGGCTCTGGCGCCGGGTGGTCCGCGCAATCAGGCGCACGCCGAGGTGTTCTTCGAGCATGCGGATGTGTTTGCCCACCATCGGTCCCGAGAGGTTCAGGGCATTCGCTGCCGCAGCGAAGGAGCCAAGCTCCACGACCCGGACGAACACCGCCATGCTGGTAAGTCGATCCATATTGATAACTCTTGGTTTCGATTGATCTAACCGAAACCTCATTTATCACGGATATTGCATTTGAAATAGTGGATTACACACCAATCATTACCAACTGAGGGACCCAGCAAATGACCCGTGTAATCCGTTTTCATGAACATGGCGGCCCGGAAGTGCTACGCATCGAGCAGGTCCAGGTGCCGCAACCGGCGCCTGGAGAGGTGCGAATCCGCGTCAAGGCCCTGGGCATCAACCGGGCCGAAGCCCTGATACGTGCCGGCAGCTATATCGAGACCCCCACCTTTCCCTCGGGCCTGGGCCTGGAGGCGGCGGGCATCATCGAACAGTTGGGTGAAGGCGTGGAAGGTTTGCAGGTGGGCGATGCGGTCAGCGTGGTGCCGCCGCACTCCATGGTCCGCTGGCCCGCCTATGGCGAACAGGTGCTGTTTCCCGCGGAGGCGATCATCCGTCATCCCTCCAGCCTGGGCTGGGAAGAGGCAGCGGCCTCGTGGATGCAATACCTCACCGCCTACGGCGCGCTGGTGGATGTCGCCAAGCTCGGCCGGGGTGACTTCCTGGTGGTGACCGCAGCTTCCAGCAGTGTTGGCCTGGCCGCAATCCAGATAGCCAACCTGCTGGGCGCCACGCCGATCGCCGTCACCCGCACATCGGCCAAGCGCGAGCCCTTGTTGGCCGCCGGAGCCCTCCATGTGATCGCCACGGAGGAGGAAAACCTGGCCGAGCGCCTCAGGGAAATCGCCGGCCCCGAGGGTGTGCGGGTCGTCCTGGACCCCATCGGCGGACCGCTGTTCGAGCCGCTGACAGCGGCAATGGCACGCGGCGGCATGCTCATCGAGTATGGCGGCCTGAGCCCGCAGCCAACGCCGTTTCCCCTGGCTACGGTACTGAGCAAGTCGCTCACCCTGCGCGGTTATCTGGTGCATGAGGTCACCACCGATCCCGAGCGCTTGCGGGCCGCCAAGGCCTTCATCCTCGCAGGTATGGAAACAGGTGCCCTGCGGCCGCTGATCGCCCGGCGCTTCCCCTTCGAGCAGATCATCGAGGCCCATCGCTTCCTGGAGTCGAACGAACAGTTCGGCAAGGTGGTCGTGACGCTCCCGTAGCCCGCGACTCGCCGAGGCGGCAAGCACCCGCCTGCCGCCAGTCTGCGCGCGGGGAGAAACCGGGCACCTCCCGAGCTGGCGAAACCGAGCTTTCGCTTGAAGCTTGCGCCCCGAAGCAGGAAGCTATCGCCCTTTCTCTACCCGTATCGCCGAGACTTCCATGAGCGACCTTCCTTACATCTTCGACGTATCCGGCAGTGCCAACTTCGAGCAGCTGGTGATCGAAAACTCCTTCCACAAGCCGGTGCTGGTGGACTTCTGGGCCGAATGGTGCGCCCCGTGCAAGGCGCTGATGCCGATGCTGGCGCAGATCGCCGAGGACTATCAGGGCGAACTGCTGCTGGCCAAGGTCAATTGCGATATCGAGCAGGACATCGTCATGCGCTTCGGCATTCGCAGCCTGCCCACCGTGGTGCTGTTCAAGGATGGCCAGCCCGTCGACGGCTTCGCCGGCGCGCAGCCGGAGTCGGCGATCCGCGCCATGCTCGAACCCCATGTGCAGCAACCGCCGGCGCCGCAGGCCGACCTGCTGGGCAGCGCCCAGGCGCTGTATGCCGAGGGCCGGCCGAGCGAGGCCGAGGCGCTGCTCCAGCAACTGCTTGGCGAGGACAACCAGAACGCCGCGGCGTTGATCCTGTATGCCCGTTGCCTGGCCGAGCGCGGCGAGTTGGGCGAAGCCGAAACCGTGCTGGACGCGGTGCAGGGCGACGAGCACAAGCAGGCCCTGGCCGGCGCCCGTGCGCAACTGACCTTCCTGCGCCAGGCCAACGACCTGCCCGAAGTCGCCGACCTCAAGTCGCGCCTGGCGCAGAATGGCGAAGACGACGAAGCGGCCTACCAGCTGGCCATCCAGCAACTGGCCCGCCAGCAATACGAGCCGGCGCTGGACGGCCTGCTCAAGCTGTTCGTGCGCAACCGCAGCTACGCCGACGGCCTGCCGCACAAGACCCTGCTGCAGGTATTCGACCTGCTCGGCAACGACCACCCGCTGGTCACCCTGTACCGCCGCAAGCTGTACCAGGCGATCTACTGAGGGCACAGCCGGATCGCCGCGAGCCTCGCCCCTCTGGGCGAGCGCTTGTCTCCCCTCTCCCGCCGGGAGAGGGGCCGGGGGTGAGGGAATGCAATCCGGTCCAAGGAGGGTTAGCCGCGCAGTTCGAATTGCTCTCGACCATCCCCGGAACCCAGGCGCGCCGTAACCCACCAGGCGGACGGCCTGCTGGCGACCCGAGCAACCCTTCGCCGCTGCCGCTAGTCGCTGGGAACTTCACCCACCCAGCAATACACCGGCGCATCCGCGCCGCTTTCCAGTCTTACTTGGTCGCAATGGCGCAATCGCACCAGCAGCCGCTTGCCGGCCTCGGCGCTGCCGGCCAGGCCCTGCAACTCGGCGAGCAGTTGCGGCCCGTCCATGCGTCCAGCCTGGCGCAACAGCTCGCAGGTCATCTCCCACAATCGGTCGGCCGGCTCCGGTGGAGTCGTTGCCGGTTGCGGCTGCGCCGGCTGCAGGTGCTGCGCCAGCCGTGCCAAGTCCTCGTCGCCCAGCTCCACCTGCAAATCCACCGGCCAGTCGCCGATACGCCCACGAATTCTGATCATCGCCCGCTCTCCTTCCCAATCGGTGAATGCTCCCACGCGCACCCATGGCTGGCCAGTCGACGCAAAAACTTGTTATAACATAACAACACTTTGCCATTCGGAGACTCCCCATGCGCCGCCTGCTGCTCGCCCTGCCCTTCGTCCTGCCACCCCTGGCCATCGCCCAGGCCCATGAGCATGAACATCACGAAGGCCACGCCAGCCTCGGCGCCCACGAGCATGGCATCGCCCAGCTGAACCTGGCGCTGGACGGCAGTACCCTCGAGATCGAGCTGGAAAGCCCGGCGATGAACCTGGTGGGCTTCGAGCATGAAGCGAAGAGTGCCGGCGATCAGGCCAAGGTTGCCGCCGTGCGCCGCGAGCTGGAGCAGCCGCAGGCGCTGTTCGGCATTCCCGCGTCGGCCGGCTGCACGCTGGCCGGCCAGGAGCTGGAAAGCCCGCTGTTCGACGTCGAAGAAGAACACGGGCATGTCGAGGAAGAACATGAAGGGCACAGCGACATCCACGCCCACTACCACTTCCAGTGCGGCACACCGGATGCGCTCGAGGCCTTGAATCTCGGCGCGCTGTTCGCCACATTCCCCTCCATCCAGAAGATCCAGGTGCAGCTGATCGGTCCCAACGCCCAGCAGGGCCTGGAGGCAACGCCGAGCCGCGCCGAGCTGCGCTTCTGACCGCAGGAAAGATGGGCTGCGCAGGTGCGGCGATCCCTCTATGCTGCGCCAGCCCCTGCCAGGCCCTTCTCGCCATGGACTTGCTATGACCACACTGATCGAACTCGCCGACCTCGGCTTTGCCTGGCCGGGCCAGGCCGAATTGCTGGATATCCCGCAGTTCAGCCTGCAGCGCGGCGAAACCCTGTTCCTCAAGGGCCCCTCGGGCAGCGGCAAGACCACCCTGCTCGGCCTGCTCGGCGGCGTGCAGAAGCCCGGCCGCGGCAGCGTGCGCCTGCTCGGCCAGGACCTGACCACCCTGTCGGCTGGTGCCCGTGACCGCTTCCGTGTCGACCACACCGGCTACATCTTCCAGCAGTTCAACCTGCTGCCGTTTCTCTCCGTGCGCGACAACGTCGAGCTGCCCTGCCGCTTCTCCCGCCTGCGCGCCCAGCGCGCAATGCAGCGCAACGGCAGCATCGACCAGGCCGCCGCCAGCCTGCTGACGCACCTCGGCCTGCCGGCCGAGCTGCTCGGCCGCCGCGCCGATTCGCTGTCCATCGGCCAGCAGCAGCGGGTCGCCGCCGCCCGCGCGCTGATCGGCCAGCCGGAGCTGGTGATCGCCGACGAGCCGACCTCGGCGCTCGACGCCGATACCCGCGAGGCGTTCCTGCGCCTGCTGTTCGCCGAATGCCGCGAGGCCGGGGCCAGCCTGCTGTTCGTCAGCCATGACCAGAGCCTGGCGCCGCTGTTCGACCGCAGCCTGTCGCTGGCCGAACTCAACCGAGCCGCCAAGCCCGTGGAGGTCTGAACGTGCATCTGCTACGCATCGCCCTGGCCAGCCTCGCCAACCGCCGCTTCACCGCGCTGCTCACGGTATTCGCCATCGCCCTCTCGGTGTGCCTGCTGCTGGCCGTCGAACGGGTGCGCAACGAGGCGCGCGCCAGCTTCGCCAGCACCATCAGCGGCACCGACCTGATCGTCGGCGCGCGCTCCGGCTCGATCAACCTACTGCTCTACTCGGTGTTCCGCATCGGCAATGCCACCAACAACATCCGCTGGGACAGCTTCGAAAAGATCGCCAGCGGCCCGAAGGTGAAATGGGCGATCCCGATCTCCCTCGGCGACTCCCACCGCGGCTACCGGGTGATGGGCACCAGCGTGGCCTACTTCGAGCACTACCGCTATGGCCGCGGCCAGTCACTGCACTTGGCCGAGGGCCGCGCCTTCGCCGACGACCCGTTCGAGGTGGTGCTCGGCGCCGAAGTGGCCAGGGCGCTGAACTACCGCCTCGGCGAAGAGATCGTGCTGGCCCATGGCGTGGCCACCATCAGCCTGCTCAAGCACGACGACAAGCCGTTCAAGGTGGTAGGCATTCTCGAGCGCACCGGCACGCCGGTGGATCGCACCCTGCATATCGGCCTGGCCGGTATGCAGGCGCTGCACATCGACTGGCAGAACGGCGTGCCGGCCCGCGGCGCCGGCAAAGTCAGCGCCGAGCAGGCACGGACCATGGACCTGCAACCCAGGGCCATCACCGCCGCCCTGCTCGGTCTGAACAGCAAGATCGCCACCTTCGCCGTGCAGCGCGAGATCAACGAATACCGCGACGAACCGCTGCTGGCGATCCTGCCGGGCGTCGCCCTGCAGGAACTGTGGAGCCTGATGGGCACGGCGGAGAGGGCGCTGTTCGTGGTCTCGCTGTTCGTCGTACTCACCGGGCTGATCGGCATGCTCACGGCGATTCTCACCAGCCTCAACGAGCGCCGGCGGGAAATGGCCATCCTGCGCTCGGTGGGCGCGCGGCCCTGGCACATCGCCGGCCTGCTGGTGCTGGAGGCCTGCGTCCTGGCCCTCGCCGGGCTGCTGCTCGGCCTGGCCCTGCTGTATCTGGGCATCGCCCTGGCCCAGGGCTATGTGCAGGCCAACTATGGCCTGTACCTGCCGCTGGCCTGGCCGAGCCGCTATGAGTGGGGCCTGCTCGGCGCTATTCTTGCTGCCGCCCTGCTGATGGGCAGCGTGCCGGCCTGGCGCGCCTATCGCCAATCGCTGGCCGATGGCCTGTCGATCCGACTGTGAGGAAGTACCCGATGCCGCGCTCCCTGCTCGCCCTGCTACTTGCCCTGCCGCTGCTGGCCGCGGCCGCCGACGTGCGCGAGCTGACCTGGGGCGAGATGATGCCCCCGGACGCCGCCCTGCCCGCACCACCGGCGCCGGTGCACGATCTCTCGCAGTTGGCCGATGCGCTGGCCGCCGAGAGCGGCCCGGCCGCCATCCAGCAGACCCCGGAGGCACCGGTGGTCAAGGAACTGGACGGGGTGCAAGTGAAGCTGCCCGGCTACATCGTGCCGCTGGACGTAAGCGAGGAAGGCCGGGTGACGGAATTCCTGCTGGTGCCCTACTTCGGCGCCTGTATCCACGTGCCGCCGCCGCCCTCGAACCAGATCGTGCATGTCACCAGCGAACTGGGCGTGCTGCTCGATGCGCTTTACCAGCCGTTCTGGATAGAAGGCCCGCTGAAGGTCGAGCACGTCAGCAGCGAGCTGGCCGAAGCGGGCTATCGCATGGAGGCGAGCAAGATCTACCCCTACGAACTGCCGGATAGCTGATTCGGCACCACTCAGCCCAGCTCGAAAGTGGTGATGCCATAGACCCGCGACAGTTCGATGGCAGGCGCTGCACCGACATACATCCGGGCGGTTTCGAACACGCAGTGCATGCCCTGCGCCTCGACCAACGCCATGGCCTCGGCATTGGCGGTCGGCACATCGAGGAACACCTGCGCGCCGGCCGGCGCCTGGGCACAGAGCGCATCGAACAGGCCGCGAGCCACCGGCGGTGCGTCGGCCAGCAAGGGGCCGATCTTGTACCCCTCGCGACAGCGGCGAATCACGCCCCAGCCCAGCAATTGGCCGTGCTCCTGCCAAAGCAGCGCATGGGCGTCCGGCATGCTCAGCCAGGCCCGCAGGAAGGCGTCACGCGGTGCGGGGAACACCCGCCGGTCATCGTCACGGAGCGCGGCGAAATCCTGCGCGGCCACCGGCCGGATCGCGTCGGCAATGGGCTGGTCCGGAGTCACGGCCTTGCCGGCATAGCGGGCATTGCGCCAGGCCAGGGTGAAGCCGGACTTGCGGTAGTTGTCCTGCTGCTCCGGCACGCCATCGAGACCGACCGCCTGCCCGGCCAGGCGCGCCATGCCGGCTTGCCAGAGGCGCATGCCGATGCCCCGCCCGCGATATTCAGGCAGCACGATGTACAGACCGATGAAGCCGAACTGCCCGGCATAGGACACCGCACTGATGCAGCCCACCGGCTGGCCATCGACTTCGGCCAGCAGGAAGCCCTCAGGGTCGGCCTGGTAGAAACAGGCCGCGTCGTGCAGGCCGGGATTCCAGCCTTCGCGCGCGGCCAGTTCGATGGCGAAGTCGAGTTCTTCGCGGCGCAGGGTGCGGATAGAGCAAGCGGACATGGCCGGAGCCTCCGTTTCGCGGCAAAACCCGATCCTGGGTGATCGCGACGACCGGCGTCAACCGATCGCCGGGTCGTCAATCCGCCCTGGCCAGGCGCTGCTGTTCGCGCTCGAAGGACAATTCGCCTTCGGCCCATTGCCGCCAGCGGCGGGTCTGGCCAGGCTCGGCACCGGCCCGTTCGGCCTGCTTGAGCGCGTCCAGCCCGGCCTGCCAATGGGCCTGCTCCAGCTCCAACTGGGCAACCGCCAGCCATTGCTTGCCATTGCCGCTGCGTGCGGCCAGGGCGCGGTACAGCGTAGCCGCCTCGTCGCGCTCGCGGGCTTGCCACCAGAGCTGGGCCAGGCGCTCCTCGCGCAGGGCGGTGCGCGGCAGCAGGCCGCTGTCGAGCATGCCGGCGAGCAATGTGGCGCCCTGCCAGGGCTGGTCGGCGGCGCTGGCGAGCGACACCAGGTTGTCCAGTTGCTCGGCGGAAAACCGCAGGCCCTTGCTGTGGGCGGTGCGCAGGGTCGCCAGGGCCTTGTCATGGCGACCGCCGAGCTGCTGCAGCCCGGCCAGCTGACGCCAGGCGTTCAGGCTGTTCGGCTGGCGCAGCAACAACTGGCGCTGCCAGCGTTCGGCCTGGGCGTAGCGCTTCAACTCGGCATTGCCGGCCACCAGGAATTGCAGCCAGCTATCGGCGGCCTGGGCATTGTCGTGCACATAGCGCTCGGCGATGGGCAGCGCCAGGTCCAGTCGGCCCATGCCCTGATAGGCCTGGGCCAGCAGTTGCAGGTGCTCCTCGCCTGCCTGCGCCGGCGCCGGGGCGAGCAGTTCCGCCGCCTTGGCGTGACGCCCCACGAGCAGATTGAGCTTGGCCAGGTTGAAGCGGTCATCCTTCAGCAATTGCGCATCGAGCTTGCCGCTGGCCAGGGCCTTGTCCAGCCAGTCGATGGCCTCGGCGCCGCGCCCGGCCGCCCAGGCCAGGTAGCCGCGACTGCGCCAGACCAGCGCCTGCTCCAGGCTGCCGGGCTTGGCCTGGGCGCCGTCCAGGGCCCGCTTGGCGGCGGCGTAGTCGCCCTGCTGCTGCGCCGTACGCGCCGTTTCCAGGGCACGGAACACGCCCGGCTCGACGGTCACCGCCGCCTGGGCAGCGCCCGCGGCGAGCAGCAGCAGAAGTATCAGGTGGCGCATCTCAGCCCTCCTTCTTCAGGCGAAAGTACAGGGTTTTCACCGCTTCGCGCGCAACCGCCAGGCCACCCTCGGTGCGCGGGGCGAAGCGCCAGCGCGCCGCGGCACGCCGGGCCTCGCGCTCGAACACGTTGCGCGGCTTGGCCTCGAGCACGCGAATGTTTTCCACACTGCCGCCGCGGTTGATGGTGAAGGCCAGCTTCACGTGGCCCTCGATGCCGCGCTGGATAGCGTAGTCCGGGTACTCCGGACGCACTTCGTTGAGCGGCACCACTTCGCTCTCCAGCAGCGCCGAACCGCCGACGTCGCCGTTGTCGGCCGGCAGGCTAGGCGCCGCTGCGGCATTGAGGCCGTCCAGGCTCGGCGACGGCGCACCTGCCAGGCTGACGCTGCCGCTCAGCGTCGGCAGTTCCAAGTCGAGACTGGGGGCCTGGGCGCTGGGGGTGGCGGTCATCGGAGTGGGCGGTGCCGGTGCCTGCGGGGGCTTGGCCTGCGGCGGCTGCGGCGCCTGTTGCCGGCTGCGGCTGCTGGCGGTGCTGGAATCCTTGGCCATGCGCACAAAGTTGGCCACCGTCAGCGGGTCTTCGGCGATGGGCTGGCGCGGCGGCGCCACCAGATAGAGCATCAGCGCGAACAGCGCCAAGGCCACCAGGCAGGCAGCGGCGAAGCTCACCGGCAGCCGCATCAGCGTGTCCCTGCGCTGGCAGCGAGGGCAACGTCATGCACGCCGGCCTGGCGCGCCTGGTCCATCACTTGCACCACCAGCCCGGTACGCGCGTCGCGGTCGGCCTGCACCACCACGGCGCCTTCCGGCTGGTCGACGCGCAAGCGCTCGACGTGGGCGCGCACGCTGCGCAGGTCGACAGCCTGCTTGTCCAGCCAGATCTGCCCGTCGGCGGTCACCGCGATGAGGATGTTGCCCTTGTCCTGCGGGCTGGCGCTCTGCGCCTCGGGGCGCTGCACCTCGATGCCCGACTCCTTGATAAAGGAGCTGGTGACGATGAAGAAGATCAGCATGATGAAGACCACGTCTAGCATCGGCGTCAGGTCGATGCCGGTGTCTTCGTCTTGCTGGTAGTGATGACGGCGCATGCGCATCGGTCGATCCTCAATCGTGACGCAGCTGGTCGGCCAGCCGGTCGATGGCCTGGCGCGCGTTGCGTTCGAGACGCGCCAGGCTGAACAGTCCAGTAATGGCCAGCAGCATGCCGGCCAGGGTCGGCAGGGTCGCCTGCCAGACGCCAGCGGCCATGCCGCGCGGGTCGCCGGTGCCGTTCACGGCGAGCACGTCGAACACCGCGACCATGCCGCTGACGGTGCCCAGCAGGCCGAGCAGCGGGTACAGCGCCACCAGGGTCTTGGCCAGCCGCAGCGGCGCCGCCAATTGCTGCTGGGCCTGGGCCAGCCAGGCGCTGCGCACCGCGCGCCGCCAGCCGCCGGCACCGGCCAGCCCGGCCCAGGCCTGGCGCCGCTCGCCGGCCCACAGCGGGAAGACCCGGCGCATGTACCACAGGCGCTCGAACACCAGCGTCCAGTAGACCACGCAGAGCGCCGCCAGCGCCCACATGACCAGGCCACCGGCGGCCATCAGGTCGAGCAACGCGTAGGCGTTGTCGACCAGGCGCAGCCAGGCGGCGTAGAACTCAGTCACGGCGCGGCGCCCCCGACAGGTGCAGGGCGATCAGCCCGGCACTCTGTTGCTCCAGCAGTTGGATCAGTGCCTTGCTGCGACTGGCCAGCAGGCTGTGCAGGAACAGCAGCGGAATCGCCGCCACCAGGCCGAGCACGGTGGTCACCAACGCCTGGGAAATGCCGTCGGCCATCAGCCGCGAGTCGCCGCCACCGCTCTGGGTGATGGCCTGGAAGGTCAGGATCATGCCGGTCACGGTGCCCAGCAGGCCGAGCAGCGGGGCAACGGCGGCGAGCAGCTTGAGCAGGCCCTGGCCGCGCTCCAGCGGCGGGGTCTCCTGCAGGATCGCCTCGTCCAGCTTGAGCTCCAGGGTTTCCAGGTCGGACAGCTGCGGCTGCGGGCCGAGCACGCCGATCACCCGGCCCAGCGGGTTGTCCGCGCGCGGCGCCCCCAGCTCGCGGGCCTGGCGATTCACCGCGCGGGACACGCCGGAGAGGTAGGCCAGGCGCCAGACGGCCAGCAGCAGGCCAAGCAGGCCGAGGGCAATGATCACGCCGCCGACCAGACCGCCCTGCTGCACCCGGTCCCACAGGCTGGGCTGGCGTTGCAGCTGCGCCAGCAGGGTGCCGCGGCTGGGATCGATGGGCAGCGCGGCGAGCGCGTCGTCACTGTGCAGATAGTCGCCCACCAGGCCGATGCCCGACGGCTGCCGCGGCGGCGCGATCAGCTCGCCGGCATCGGCGTCGTAGCGCAGGAAGGCCTCGTCGCCATAGGCGGAGAAGGTGCCAACCCGCAGCACCGGCTGCAGTGCCCGGCGACCGTCGGCGGTCACCACCGGCAGCTCGACGCGCTCGACCCGGCCGCTGGCGGCGAGGTCTTCGAGTAGCAGCATCCAGTAGCCGTCGAGGTCTTCGGCGGAGGGCAGCGCGCGGCTCTCGGCCAGGGCCTTGAGGCGTTGCAGACGCTGCGGATACTGGGCGTTGAGCAGGCCGTCCTGCCATTGCCCGGCGACATCGCCGGCACTCTGGCGGATCACCCCGAACAGTTCGCCGAGGTGGCCGGCACGCTGGGCGAGCAGTTGCTCCTGCTCGGCAAGCTGTGCCTCATGGCGGTCGAACTCGGCCTTCAGGCGTTCGGCCTCGGCCTTCTGGGTCGCCAGCGCGGCGCGCGCGGCGGCGAGCAATTGCGCCTGCTGGCCGCGACGGGCAAGGAACGCCTGCTCGCGCTCGGCCATGGCGCTGGCCTCGGCGGCGCGCTCGCTGCGGATACGCTGCAGCAATTGATCGGGCGTGAGCGGCTCGGCAGCCATGGCCAACGTGGGCAGCAGGACGAGCAGCAGAAGCGGCAGACGACTCATCGGGCGGCCTCCTCGGCCAGGGTCTTCACGGGCAGGGTCAGGTAGGCCGGAGCCTGCTGCTGGCGGGCGATGGCGATGGCCTGGGTCAGCGGACGCCGGGCGCTGCCATCGAGCGATTCCCACGCGTGTTGCTGCGGGTTCCACCAACCGCTCTCATGTCCGTCGAGGGTTTGGTAATAGAGCATGACGCGGCCCAGGCGAAGGTATTCCACGCTGCGCGCCTCGCCGCCAAGGCTCAGCTCGCCACGCCAGGCTTCCAGCGTGCGGCCGTAGTCGCTCTCGATCTGGTAGGCCTCGAGAATGCGCCGGTATTTCTCTGCCAGGCTGACATCGGCCCGCGGCAACAGCTCGCGCAGGGCGGCCAGGCGGTCGGCGCGCTCCTCGGGCAGGAACGGTAGGTCGGCGGCGATGAACTCGCCGAGCACCTCCACCATGCGGCGCATCTGCGGGGTCACCGCCTGCTGGGTGCGCTCGATGCCGTCCAGTTGCTGCTGGTAGCCGTCCAGTTCCTTCTGCTGAGCCGCGACCAGCTCGCGCAGCTGGGCGTTGTAATCCTTCAGCGCCTCGGCCTGCTGCAAGGCGGCACGGTAGTCGAGCAACATCTGCCGGCTGGCGTCGTCCAGTTGTTCGATGCGCGCCTGGGAGGCCTTGGCTTCCTCGGCCAGACGCTGGCTCTCGTCGAGCGCCGCATCCAGGGGCGCCGCGCTCAGCGGCAGGCTCACCAGCGCCAGCGAAACGGCCAGCAGGCGGGTGGAGAAAGGGGTCATGGAAGTCCTCGCCAGACGATCTACATAAAAAAGAGAAACATTATCATCCGCAACCACAGAGCAAGGCAATGGGGACAAAAAGCCGCACCCCGAGCAGGGTTATCCATTGAGCTGGATCAACTCGCGCCGCGTTGCGCTCCCTACCATGACGGTCAGCCAACACCCCTATGACTCGATTGGAGTTCACCATGCGTAAGATCCCGTTCATTGCCTCCCTGCTGGCCCTGGCGCTGGCTGCTCCGCTGGCCCAGGCTCACCAAGCCGGCTCGATCATCGTGCGTGGCGGCGCCGCCACCGTCGACCCGCATGAAGACAGCAGCCGCATCTCCACCGCCGCCACCGGCCCGGTCGCCGGCACCAAGGCAGGCGTGGACAGCAATACCCAGCTTGGCCTGACCGCCACCTACATGGTCACCGACCACGTCGGCATCGAGCTGCTGGCGGCCACCCCGTTCAGCCATGGCATCAGCGTGTCCGGTATCGACGCGGCGCTGGGCGCACCGGCCGGCACCTTCGACGGCAGCTTCGCCGACGTCAAGCACCTGCCGCCGACCCTGTCCGTGCAGTACTACCCGCTGGAGGCCAGCTCCCAGGTGCAGCCCTATGTCGGCGCCGGCATCAACTACACGCTGTTCTTCGACGAGGACCTGACCAGCCGGCAGAAGGCCAACGGCTTCAGCAACCTGGAGCTGGACGATTCCTTCGGCCTGGCCCTGCAGGCAGGCGTGGACTTCATGCTGACCGACAACGTGCTGCTGAACGCAGCCGTGTGGTACGTGGACATCGACACCCAGGCCACCGCCCAGCACAACGCCCTCGGCAAAGTGAAGGTGGATGTGGACATCGACCCCTGGGTCTATATGGTCGGCCTGGGCTACAAGTTCTAAGGGTAAGTCCCGCGACCCAGAGCCAGTCGTGTAGGGGCGAATTTATTCGCCTGGCTGAGTCGCCGACAGGCGGAGCGCCGCGCCGGGCTCAACCGCAAGGGAGGTCACAGCCTCCCTTTTTCTTTTCCACTGGCGGCGCTCGAACACGCCACGGGCGCCCAGCCGCTCACGCCAACCCCAGCAACCGCGTCAGGCCGATACGCATCGGCGTCGGCTCGGCTACCGCATAACGTGCCAGCAGCCGCGCATTGTTCGCCCGCGAATGGCGAATATCGCCGGCGCGCGCGTCGGCATGGATCACCGGCGGCAAGCCGCCGAGCACCGCATCGATCTCCGCCAGCAACTGGTTGAGGCTGGTGGCGCGATTCAAGCCGACGTTCACCGCGCCCTGCTCGACCTGCGCCGCCTCCAGCGCCTGCACCAGGACCCCGACCAGATCGCCGATGTAGAAGAAGTCGCGGGTCTGCTCGCCATCGCCATACACCGTGATCGGCTGCCCCTTGAGCGCGCGCTCGGTGAAGATGCTGATCACCCCCGAATAGGGCGAGGACGGGTCCTGCCGCGGCCCGTAGATATTGAAGAAGCGGAAGATCGCTGGGGTGAAGCCGTGCTGTCGGCGGTAAAAGTCCAGGTAGTGCTCGCTGGCCAGCTTGTCCGCCGCGTAGGGCGTCAGCGGCGCCTTCGCCGTCTCCTCATCGATGGCCTCGCCTTCGCCGTTGTTGCCGTAGACCGCCGCGCTGGAGGCGAACAGCACGCGCCGGACGCCGTGCTGGCGCATCGCCTCGCACAGATTCAGCGTGCCGATGAAATTGCTGCGATGGGTGGCCACCGGATCTTCTACCGAGGCCTGTACCGACGCCACCGCCGCCAGATGGGCGACCGCCTGGCAACCCGCCACTGCCCGCAGCAGCAGAGCCGCGTCGGCGACATCGCCTTCGATCAGTTCCAGCGCCGGATTGTCCAGCGGCAGGTTGCCGGGCTTGCCGGTGGAGAGATTGTCCAGCACGCGCACGCGGTAGCCCCTGGCGAGCAGGGCGTCGATCAGATGGGAACCGATGAAGCCGGCGCCACCGGTAACCAGAACGGGAGCATCAGTCATGGCGGTAATAGCGATCCAGTAGGGCCGGCAACGCGGCACGCCAGGCGCGCGGCTTGATGCCGAAGGTATGGAGGATTTTCTTGCAGGCCAGCACTGCGTGCTGCGGCTCGTCGCCGGCATCCGGGCGGGCGGCGTGGGCCTGCGGGGTGATCTGCTCGACGGTCAGGCTGCGAAAGCTGCGCGCCTCGCTGAGCACCGCCTGGCCGAGGGCGAGCGCTGTGGTCGCCTCGTGTCCGCCGTAGTGAAAGGTGCCCCACAGCGGGGCGGCGCAATCGAGTTGCTTGAGCACCGCGAGGATGACCCGCGCGGCGTCGTCCACCGGGGTCGGATTGCCGCGCCGGTCGTCGGCCAGGAGCAGCTCGCTGTCGCGCTCGGCGCGCCGCAGGAAGCGGCCGAGCTGACCGTCGGCGCTGTCGTCGAGCAACCAGCCGAAGCGCAGCAGCACGTGCCGCGGGCAAACCGCGCGAACGCTCTGTTCGATGCGCCAGAGCGCCTGACCGCGCAGGCCGAGCGGCACCGGCTCCTCCTTTTCGCTGTAGGCGGTGGCCCGCGAGCCGTCGAATACCCGATAGCTGGAGGGCTGCAGCAGAATGATGCCGTGGTGCTGGCAGAGTTCGGCCAGCCGCTCGACGGCCTCTTCCTGGACGAGGAAGCGTGCGGCGTCCACCTCTTCGGACTGGAACCAGTCGAAATAGAACGCCAGGTTGATCAGGGCATCGGGGCGGGTGTCGTCGAGCAGTTGGGTCAGGCTGGCGACGTCCCAGCCGTCCTTGGGCGGGCGCGGGGCGAGAAAGCTTATGTCCTCTTCGGCACCGAGGCGGATCAGGGCCTGCCCCAGTGCATTGCCGCCACCCAGTAGCATCAGGCGCATACGCATGTGTTTCGCAGGGCTCCGGTCAGCGCAGCCGCAGGCCGCAGCAGGCGGGTCGCCCGCGCCATCGGCTGGTACGAGCGGTGAACTCGGCCATCGCGGCCTCCTGGTCTGGTGGTCAAGGGAAAGGCGCGGCGCGCCGAATGCGGCATTGTGCGGTTTTCACGGCGGGGCGTCACTAGTTCAGGCGGCAAGCGGCGCTTGGGCAAGGCGTGACGCGCCCCGCTTCCTCGGCGCGCCCTTTCCACGCGCTGCCGACCCGGCCTCTTTCTTTACTTCGCAAAAGTGACGAAGAATTCTTCGCCTCCCGCTTGACCCTCACGCAACGTCAGGCCGGAGCATCTCAGCCACACGGACCAAGGGAGCAAACCCATGCTGCTCAAAGTAGGCGAATTGGCCAAGCGCTGTGGCCTGACTGTCAGGGCGCTGCATCACTACGACAGCATCGGGCTGCTGAAACCCACCGTGCGCTCCGCCGCCGGCTATCGCCTGTACGACCGCGCGGATGTCGCGCGCCTGCACCAGATCCAGGCTCTACGCGGCCTGGGCGTGGCGCTGGCGGATATCGGAGCGATCCTGAACCGGCAGGACGTGCCGCTTTCCTCCCTCATCGAACAGCAGCTCTGCCAGCTCGACCGGCAGATCGCCCAGCACACCCGGCTGCGCGAGCGCCTGGCCAGGTTGCAGGCGCAATGCCTGACCGGGGAGGAGCCGGAGCTTGCCGACTGGTTGGAAACGCTGGAGATGATGAGCATGTACGACAAATACTTTTCCCAGGAAGAACTCGCCAAGCTGCCGTCCTACCAGAGCGCCGGCCGATGGCCGGGACTGGCGACCGAGGCGGCCACGCTGATGCGCCGTGGCGTCAGCCCGCAGAGCGACGAAGCCCAGGCCCTGGCGCGGCGCTGGATGGTGCAACTGCAACGGGACACCGGCGGCGACCCGCGCCTGCTGGCCAGGCTGGATTCGATGCATGCCGCCGAGCCGGGTATGCGCCAGCAGACCCAGGTAAGCCATGAGATGGCCGACTATGTGCTGACGGCCTTCGCCGAGTCCAAGCTGGCGATCTACCAGCGCTACCTGACGGCGGAGGAGTTCGCCTTCATGCGCGCCCACTACATCGACAGCATGCGCGAATGGCCCGGCCTGCTGGCGCAGTTGCGCCAGTACCAGGACGACGGCATCGCCGCCGACGCCCCGCCCATGCGCGCCCTCGCCGCGCGCTGGCTCGAGCTGTTCCGGGGCTATGCCGGCGACGACCCGGCCACCCAGCGGAAGATCCGCCAGGCCAATGCCGAGGAATCTGCCTTGCGGGAAGGCTCCTGGGCCGATCCGCAGTTGCTGGCTTACCTCGGCGAAGCGGTGAATGCCTTGCAGGCCGCCTAGCAGGCAGCGTTGCCCCGGGCCACGGCCCGGGCGCGTTCAGGGGTGGCCGCTGAGCCCCGTGGCGAGCTTGGTCCGGGCGCTGCGCCGGGTTTCCAGCATGTTGAGCAGCGGTGCAGTGATCAGCGTGGAGACCAGGGCCAGCAGCACCAGCACGGAGAACAGCGCCGGCGGCACCAGCCCCAGTTCGTGGGCGATGTTCAACACCACCAGCTCCATCAGGGCGCGGGTGTTGAGCAACACTCCGATGCGCAACGACTCGACGCCCGGCAGCCCGGCGATGCGCGCCGCCAGGGCGCAGCTCAACCCCTTGCTCAGGCAACCAGCCGCGACCCAGCCAACGCAGAGCAACACCTCGTCGGCGCCGGAGAACGTCGACAGCTCGACCTTCATGCCGGTGTAGAAAAAGAAGATCGGCACCAGCACCACATTGACGAAGGGCGTGACCTTCTGGTTCCACTGCCGCAGCAGGCCGCGGCACTGGTATAGCGAGGTACCCAGCAGGAAGCCGCCGACCACGGCGAAGATGCCCAACCAGGCGGTCAGCGCGCCGACCAGCAGCACGCCGCCGGCCAGCAAACCCATGCCGCTGTCGCTAAGACCCTTCTCGGAGTGTTCCTGCCGGAGGTAATAGCGCACCAGCGGCGGCCGCACCCCGAAGAACAGCACGGCGAGAAACAGCGCGATTACGCCGCTCTGCAGGGCGATCGCCTGCAGCTCCTGGCCGGTGGCGAAGACCACCACGGCGCCGAGGATGATCCAGCCGAGCAGATCGTTGAGTCCGGCGGCGGTGATAGTGATCACCCCGGCCTCGGTGTTCTGCAGGTTGCGCTCCAGCAGGATGCGCCCGAGGATCGGCAGCGCGGTGATGGAAAAGGCCACGCCGCAGATCAGCATCAACCCCAGGCGGTTCTCCACCGGATGGGCGGCGGCATACATCGCCGCGGCGAGCATGCCGGCGAGAAACGGGATCGGAATGCCCAGCAATACGATCCAGGACACCGCGCGCTTCGACTGGCGCCGCTTCAACAACGCGAAGTCGAACTCCATGCCGACCTGAAACATCATCAGCACGATGCCGATCTGCGCCATGACGCTCAGCACCTGTCCGGTGTGCCCGTGCAGGTAGCCGGAACTCGCCGGCCACAGGGCGCTCAGGGCAATGCCCAGGAGAATGCCGCCGGTAATCTCGCCGACCGCGCGCGGCTGGCCGTAGCGCACGGCAAGGCTGCCGGCCAGGCGGCCACAGATGACGATGCTCGCCAGGGCGACGAGGATGACGATCAAGGGGGTCTCGAATCCACTGCCTAGCATGATCTTTCTCCTTCGGGGAACGCGCGTTCGACGGCCGGCAGCAGTTCGTCCAGCAGGTCCTTGAAGCGCTCCATGTGCGCGGGGGTGGTGGCGTAGTTGCTGATGGCGACACGCAGGTAGACCCGGCCGCGCCAGTCGAGCCGGGTCGGGTAGGCCGCGCCGCTGTCCTGGCACCGCTGCACCAGCTCGGCGGTCAGCGCATCGCCATGGCCACCGGTGTGGCCGGCCAGGCGAAAGGCCACCAGCGGCATGTGTTCCTGCTGGGGCAGCAACTGATAGCGCGGGTCGGCGCCGAGCAGTTCCTTCAGCCGCCCGGCGCAGTCGAGCATGCCTTGCAGTGCGTCGCGGTAGCCCTGCGCGCCGAGGTGCTGGAGCAGGCACCAGAGCCCCAGGGAACGGAACTGCCGGGTGCCGTAGAGGTTCATCTTGAAGGTGTCCAGCTCGCCCAGCTCTTCCCAGTAATGCCCGCCGGACCAGAACGACTCGCCGAGCCGCTCGCCGTTGCGCACCAGCAGGCAGCCGACGCCAAAGGAGGCGAACATCCACTTGCAGGGGTCGAAGGTGATGGAGTCGGCACGCTCGATGCCGGCCATCGCCCGGCGCGGTTCCGGCAACGCCGCCATCGCCAGCCCTGAGGCGCCGTCCACGTGGAACCAGGCGGAGTATTCGGCGGCCAGTTCGGCCAGTTCATCCAAGGGATCGATGGCACCGGAGGCGGTGGTGCCGGCGGTGCCGATCAGGCACAGCGGGCGCAGCCCCTCGGCCACGTCGGCACTGAGCCGTTCGCGCAGTTGGTCGATGTCCAGCGCACCGAACCGGTCGGTATCGATCAGCACCAGCGCATTGCGGCCGAAGCCCAGGGTGTCGAGCGCCTTGCCGACGGAGAAATGCCCCTCGCAGGACATGTACACCCGCAGCCCGCGCGGATCGAGCCCTTCGGCCTGGACACGCTTGCCGAGCAGCTGGTCGCGGGCCAGTTTCAGCGCGACCAGGTTGGCCAGGGTGCCGCCGCCGGTGAAGATGCCGCCGGGCAGCGTGCCCTCCACCGCCGGCAGGCCGAACAGCTCGCGCAGCCAATGCAGCACCTGCACCTCGATGGCGGTGGCGGCCGGACCGGCACGCCAGGCACCGGGCGTCTGGTTCAGCGCGCTGCCGAGAAAGTCCCCCAGCACCGTCGCTGGGTGCGGTCGCGGCGAGATATAGCCGAAATAGGCGGGATGGGCGACGTTGCACAAGCCCTCCTGCATCAGGGCCACAGCCTCGGCCAGCACGGCGGGCAGGGGCTTGCCGCCCTGCGCCACCGGCGCCGGCCGGGCGGCCAGTTGCTTGAGGCGTTCGCTGCCGCCGAGCAGCGGCCAGCGCTCGGGCTGCTGCAGGTAGTCGCCGAGCAGCGCCAGCACACTTTCGCCGGCCTGTTGCACGGCTTCGCGCTCGCCGGCACCCGGCTCGGCGCGGGTGGTCGGCGCAGGTAGATCCTGTAGCTCAAGCATGCCCGTCTCCCTGGCTGTCGATATGCAGACGCACACTGGCCTGGATCTGCCGGTGGAGGTCCAGCAGCGCCTCGCGCCGCTCGCCACCGAGCAGGTAGTAGCAGAAATGCGGCTGTGCCGAGCGCGGCATGGCCTGCACCGGATCGCCCGGCTGGCACAGCACCACCAGATGCTTGAGTGCCGCCAGCCCCTCGAACACCTCCAGCCCGTCCACCTGCCGCAGGATGCCGCTCTGCTCGATCACCACCCCGCCGAACAACGCGGCCCCATGCTCGGGATGCGCCTCGTGCAGCACCGGCAGGCCCAAGGCCAGGCGCGCCTGCATGGCGTAGACGCCGTGGCCGGTCAGCAGCTCGATGGTCTGCACCGTATAGCCGCCCCCCGGGCGCAATCCTGCCTCAAGTACGCAGGGTCGGCCGTCGGCATAGCGGATCTCCACGTGGGCCGGCCCTTCCCGCAGGCCGAGGCCACGCGCGGCGGCGATCGCCAGGCGACCCAACTCCCGCTCCGCCGCCGCGCCCAGCGAGGTCGGCCAGACCGATGCCGACTCGGCGAAATACGGTCCCGGCGCCGGTGCTTTCTCCAGCACCGCCAGCACCTGATCGTCGCCATCGGGCAGCAGGAACACATCGACGCTGACTTCGGCCCCCTCGCAGAAACTCTGGGCGATCAGCTTCAGGCTGGACTGGCCGTAGGCGAAGCGGTTGCGATCGAGGGCCGCATCGACATCCACCGCCTGCTCGACCATGCCGAGCAACTGCTCCACCGCCGCGCCGCACTGCGCCTCGGAGGTCACCGCGATCACCCCCTGGCTGTTCATCGAGTCCACCAGCTTGAGCACCGCGCGACCGCCCAGTTGCTGTTCGATGATTGGCCAGGCGAAACGCGGGTCGCCAATCGGCACGGTCTTCGGCACGGCGATGCCCTGGCTCTCCCACAACAGCGCGGACAGGTACTTGTTGCGGCTGGCCAGCGCCGCCACCGACGGCAGCCCACGCAGACCCAGCGCCTCGCAGAGCTGCGCGGTGGCCACCACCGTGCCCTCGTTGACCGGCAGCAGCGCGGCGAACGGGCGGTCACGGTGATATTCGACCACGGCCTGGCGCAGCGTCGCGGCCGACCACAACGGCACCGCCAGCAAAGCCTCCACTGCCGGGTGCCCGGCCAGTTCCGGCGCGGCGTTGCCGATCAGCACGAGGCGATAGCCCTGCTCGGCCAGGCGCTCGATCAGGTAGCGGCTGGGGTACGCATGGATGATGCCGATTCTTGGCTGTTCCATGGCGGTCTCCTAGAACGACCCGGTACGGGTACCGGCCTTGTTCGCCAGGGCAATCACCGCCTCGTCGCCGACCCGCCGCTGGGCCGCTTCGAACAGGTCGGTGGTCATGTTGTTGTTCCACAGCTTGCCGCGTTCGGAAACGTGGAACGCCTCGTCGGTTTCGTAGAGCAGGCCATGCTCGATCCAGGCCGCCAGCAGCTCCGGCGGAATGGTGGCGAGCGCGGCCTGGTGCGCCTTGTCGATGCGCAGGAACTTGGGAAACATCACCGCGCCGCGGTTCTCAGGATGACCCAGCGCTGCCGAGGTCTTCTCCACCACCGACACCCCGGCCTCGATGCCTTCCATGTACTTGTTGACGTTGCCATGCAGCATGTACGAGCAACCGTCCACGTAGCCCCTGGCCGAGGAGCCGACCGCCAGGGTCTCCGCGCGATGCTCGCCGGCACCGCCGCCCCAGAGTAGGCGGAAGTACTCGCAGACGCGCCCCTTGCGGCTGTACACCTGATCGGCCACGTTGGCGTAGCCGGCGCGCTCCAGGCTGTGGCGCAGTTGCTCGAACAGCGCCAGCATCATCGGTTCGGAGGGCTTGGGCGGAATGCTGCCCTCGGCCATCTGCCGCTTGAACTTGGGCGGAAAGGCAAAGTAATGCAGGTTGTAGTAATCGATGCTGTCGAAGTCGTCCTCGACCAGCCGGCGAATGTCCTGCTCCAGACTGCCGAGGGTCTGCCCAGGCAGGTTGTACATCATGTCGACGTTGATCTCGTCGAAGGCGAACTCGCGGCCGTTGCGCCGCACCCGCTCGATGTCGTCCAGGGTCGCGGCGATGTTGAAGTGGCTGCGCAGGCTCGGCTCGTAGGTCTGCAGGCCGAAACTGATGCGCTGCACACCATGCTTCTTGAGCACCTCCAGCCGTTGCGGATCGCCAAGGGTTTTCGGCTCGCCCTCGAAGGAAATCTCCACCGCCGGATCGAGGCTGAAGGACGTTGCGATGCAGTCGAGGATGCGGCCGATCTGCTCGGCGGACAGCACCGAGGGCGAACCGCCGCCGAAGTAGATCGCCTTCAGGGTGCTCGATGCACCGCGTGCGCTGGCGGCGGTGCGCTGGATGTCCAGGCACAGCGCCTGGGTGTAGCGCTCGTAGATGGCCACGTCCTTGTCCACCCGCACGTGAAACGGGCAGAAGCGGCACATGTCCTGGCAATAGGGAATGTGCACGTAGAGCAGGGTCTCGATGTCCGCCGTCACCGGTTGCTCGAAGATCGCCTGCAGGCGCCGGGCGTCCAACTGCGCTTCGAGCAGCGGATAGAAGTAGTAAGTGACCGGGAAATAGGTGCTGTACATGGTGTGTCCTCCGGACGGGATCAGCCCTGGGCAGCAGCCAGGACCCGGCTAGCGTTGCCGCCGAGGATGGCGTGCAGCGCGGCCTCGTCGAAGCCCGCGCCGAGCATGCCCTCGCGCACCGCGCTGTAGCTGCCGCAAACCGGCAGGTCGGAGCCGAACAGCACCTTGCTCTGCACCTCGGGCTTGGTCAGCAGCCACTCGACCACGGTGCCCGGCGGCACCAGCGCGGTATCCAGGTAGACGTTCTCGTAGTGGCAGGCCATGTCCAGCGCCTCGTCGTACCAGGTCGGCTTGCCGCCATGGGCGAACACCACCCGCAGGCGCGGAAACGTCTCCACCAGGCGGCGATAGTCGCCCGGACGGATGTACAGCTGCGAGGCGTCGCGCTGGGCGGTCAGGCCGGTGTGGAACATGATCGGCTGACCGGCCTCCTCGCAGCGCGCATAGACCTGCATCATCACGTCGCTGTAGGGATCGAAGTCGTGGTCGGCCGGGTAGAACTTGTAGCCCTTGATGCCCTGGGCCCGGTCACGCTCCCACTCGGCCAGCGGGTCCTCATGGAAGTTCGGGTTGATGTTGCCGAACGGCACGAAGAACGGATCGTCGCCGCAGAATTCGGCGATCAGCGTGCTGTCGATGGAAAAGTTGGTGCCGGGGCCGCATTCGGCGAGGATCACTGCCCGGGTGACACCGCGCTCCTGCAGGTAGCGCTTGAGTATCGACGGCGACGAGAAGATCTCGCTGACCTTGACGCCCTCCTCGAACGGAAACTTGGTCAGCAGGCCCTGGATGTCATCGCGAAGATGGCTGAATTTACCGGCGTGAATGTGGAAATCGACGACTTGCATGTGCATGACTCCTGAAATGCGGGAAAACGCCAGGAACAGGCCGGCGCTCCGCACGGCAACGCCGCGCGGGAACCGGACCGATTCGCTCGATGGGGTCAGGAAACGGCGAGTACCTCGGCCAGCGGCTCGTCCAGGCACACCGCCGCCTGGATGAACGCCAGCACCGGCTCGATGTGCTCCGGCTCGCGCCACTCCGCCGCCAGGTCCTCGATGACGTGGTGCTCGGCGCACAACTGCCCGTCGCGGTAGTGGCGGATGATCGGATGCAGGAAGTTCGAATCCTCCGCCCGGCGCACGTTGTCGCGCGCGATACGGGGTACGTTGAAGGGGTTGTCGAACTTGCGCGTGCCGAACTCCAGGGTCAGCAGGAAGAATTCGTCACCGGGCCCCGCCCAGCGCTCCCTGGCGTAGTCCACCGGCAGCTCCTCGTAGCAGCGCACGCTGCCGTCGGTACGATCCAGCACCAGCACGTCGGCGAGGAAGCCCGGCTGCTGCCATAGTGCCGAGGTCTGGTTGACCCGCGCCATGATGTCGGCGGTCAGGCTTTGAGCGTCCAGCGGCACGCCCCGTTCCGGGTAGCTCATGTCGCAGTAGCGCTCCAGCAGCAGGCCGCAGAGGGTACGCACGTTGTAGCGGAAGCCATGGATGAAGCCGGACATGTACTTCTTGTAGTCGCGGTACTGCATCAGGGTGCCGGCGAAGTACAGGTCCGGCACATTGCTCGACTGCCAGTCGCTGCCCTGCTCCGGCAGCTTGCCCATCGAGCACAGCGCCGGCAGGCAGCTGTCGTCGAAGATACCGGTATCGAAGCGGAAGCCGGTGCAGGCGATCACCTGGTCGTACTCGATGACCTCCTGCTCGTCCTCGGCATGCTTGTAGCCGAACGCAACCCGGTACTTGTCGCCGACCTTCTCGATGGCCTGCACGTCGGCGTCCAGCACCGCGTTCTGCGACTTCAGCTGGTAGGTGTCCAGCACGCCGTTGTTGACCGCGCGCAAATGGCCGACGTAATGGGTCGACCAGGCCATCTTCAGCGGGTTGGGGCTGGCCAGGTGGATCATCGCGGCGTGCTCCATCAGCGCTTCGGCGGTCTCGAAAGCCGAGTTGCCCTTGCCGAGGATCAGCACCCGCTTGTTGGTCAGCGCTCGGGGGTCGACGTCCATATCGCAGTAGGTCGGCACGCTCTCGATGCCGGGGATGGCCGGCAGCCAAGGGGTATAGACGCCGGTGGCGACGATCAGCACCTTGGCGAAGAGGCGTTCGCCGCCGGCCAGCTCGACGCAGAAGCGGCCGTCGCGGCTGACCCGCTCCACCTTGGCGTTCGTCCGCACATTCAGCCCGTAGCGATCGGCGTAGTCGCCGAGGTACTCGGGCATCTTGTCGGCGGTGGGGAAATAGCTGTGGCTGTAGTGGGTGAACAGATGGCGATCGACTTCGCAGCCCAACACCGAGTTCCAGTCCCAGCGCAGGTTGATCTCCGGATCGCTGTAGCCGGTATGCACCTTGTTAATGGAAATCAGCTTTCTGTGCCGTGGGTACTTCTCGAAGAATGCCCCCGGCTTGTCCGCCCCTTCCAGGATCAGATAGTTGCGTCCTGCCCTGTCCAGGTGATAGCCCGCCTGCAAACCGGCGGGGCCCGCCCCCAGGATCAGGAACTCGAAGTCCTTGATAGATTCCATCACTGCCTTGTCTCCTCAATACACGCGTTTCGCGATTTCGGGCGACCTCGTACTGCAGAATCGATGTCTGTTTTCTTGTTGGTTTGGACTTACTTGCGCAGAAACTTGAAAGTTGTGTCTTGGTTACTCTTATTGTTCTTGTCGGTATCGGACGAATGGAAAGTTCGCTATGCGGCGGCGCTGGCCACCGTCAGCAATAGCCAATCAGCGCATGCTTCTCGCCGCTGGAGCGCAGCTCGCGAACGTCGCCGAAGCCGGCCCGCTCCAGCAGCCGCCGGTAGTGCGGCGCCGTTCGGTGCATGCCACCGGTCTCCAGCATCATCGCCAGGTCCTGCATGACGCCCATGAACGGACCGGCCCGCTCCGTGTCGAGCAGGCGTTCGAGCACCAGTACCCGGCCGCCGGCGCCGAGCGCCTCGCGCACCCGGCGCAGCAGCGCCACGCAGCGCTCGTCGTCGTAGTCGGAGAGGATGAAGCCCAGCGCATAGGCATCGGCCGGTGGCAGCGGGCTCTGCCAGAAATCGCCGCCCAGGAAGCCGACCCGCTCGGCGAGCCCGGACTTATCGATGTAGCGCCGGCAATGCGGCTCCACCGCCGGCAGGTCGAACACCCGTGCTTTCAGCGTGGGAACCGCCTCGGCCGCGGCAATGGCCAGCGAGCCGGCACCGCCGCCCAGGTCCACCAGCGTGCCGACGCCCTCCACCAGGCCCAGCCCCACCAGCTCGCGGGAGGCGCCATAGCTGAGGTTCCACATTGCCCCGTGGAAGGCCGCGGCACGTTCGTCGTCGGCGAAGATATGGTCGAACGGCGAGCCGCTCTCGCCGCGCTCGCCGGCCAATACCGACCACTGCGGCCGCCCCTCGCGCACGGACGCGCCGAGATGGGCGAACAGCGGCACGGTGTTGTCGCGGAAGTGGTTGAGCAGCGGGCCGAGGTACTCGGGCGAAGCCGGGTCCAGCATCGGGCGCAGCCCGGCGTGCAGCGCGTAGCGATCATCCATGCGGGAGACCAGCCCCCAGCAACTGGCACCGTCCAGAAAGCGCGCCAGCGCCTGCGCATCCAGCCCCAGGCTGGCCGCCAGTTCCGCCGCCGCCACGGGCCGCTCGGCCATGCCGGCGAAGATCCCTAGCCGGTCGCCCTCCAGCAGCAGTGCGGTTGCCATGAACCCGTAGAGCGCGGTGTTGAAGGGGTTGCCCCCCATCTGCGGTATTGCCACAAGAACCTCCCTGCCATAGCTCCGCGGATCGATCAGTGACGGACTTCGAACGCCGACTCCGCCTTGACCTGTCCATTGATGATGAGGTGAACCTGGTGTTCGCCGGGGTAATAGGCCCGCGAGGCGCGGTTCTCCAGGCGATGGGTGCGCTCCAGGGTCAGCGCGCCGGCGCTCACCGACCTGCGCTTGCTCCACTTGAACACGCGGCGATTGATCTGGCCGCGGGCACCCGGCGCAAGGATGGCGTAGTCGATCATCAGCCCGTCCAGCCGGCCTTCGATGTGCAACTCGCAGCTCAACTGCAGATCGGAGCCCAGGGCAATGGCCAGTGGCGCCACCGAGAAGCGCGGCACCGTCAGCGCCGCGGCGGCGGGATACCCGAGCAGTTCGAGGGCCTGCGGGTGCCCCTGGCGCGCCAGGGTGCGCAGGCCGTGGCGGGTGATCCAGGCCAGCGTGGCGCTGCCGGGCTGCGCGCGCTTCCACGCGCTCAGGGTGTCGACCACCAGGTCGGCATGATCCTTGGAAATGTCGTTGAGGTTGTTCGCCACCGAGCGACGCACGTACTCGGACGGATCGTCCTTCAGCTTGTCCAGCAGGGCGATCACCGGCACCGGGTCGGCCAGCAGCGACGGCACCTGGGTCGCCCAGGGCAGGCGCGGGCGGGTGCCCTCGGACACCAGCCGGCGCACGTGGTAGGACGGATCGCGGGTCCAGCCTTCGAGCACGGCCAGGGTCTGGGCCAGGCGTGCCTGCAGGAACGGCCGGATGGCGAATTCACCGGTGAAACGCTGGGTGACCTGGTGAATGGCACGCATCGACTCGTCGAAGTACTCGATGCCGTGGCGCTCGATCACGTCCGCCACCACCCACACCGGGAAGCCGCTGACTTCCCCGCTGAACCGGCCGGGAATCGGGCCGAGGGCCTGGCAGAGCACGTCGATGGCGCGCGGATACGGCAGTCCCAGGCCGGCCCACAAGGCATCGGCCAGGGCCCTTACCCGGGCCTTCATCTCCAGGTCGAGCAGGGTATAGGGCACTGCCGCGTCGTAGCGCGCCAGGTCGAACTCGGGACAGACGCAGGCGGTCCGTTGCGACAGTTGCTCGGCCAGCGCGAAGTCGAAGTAGTCTTTGAAATCCATTTGCTCACACGTCAATTCAGGCGCGACAGCGCACTCTTGTCGAAGGCCAGCTCGCCGTAGCCATTGCCGAACCGGTAGTTGGTCCAGCTCAAGCGGGTTTCCTTGCCGGTCTGGTGATTCACCATGTGCATGCTGCCGGCACGCCAGTAGCGGTCCAGGTACAGGGCGTAGTCGCTGAAGGTCTGGGTTTTCAGCAGGGCGTTCTTGCGGTCGTAGTACTCCACCTTGAGCGGGCGGTAGTGCTGCTGGTCGAGCCAACTGACCTGCCGGGTGTAGCCCGAGCGGGCATAGCGCGGCGTCATCTCCAGCACGAACACCGGCTGGCCGTCGAGCTCTTCCTCGCCGAGGAAGCGATAGCTGAACTTGTCCAGGTCCCAACCGGCGACGTCCTCGTAGGCGAACTCGCTGCCCATGAACGGTCCCGACTTGTTCTCCGAGGAAATGCGCTTGATGCGCCGCAGCGACGGGAAGTACTGCCACTGGTCGTCCGAATCCAGCGGGTGGGCGTGGGTCAGCAGCGCGGTGCCACGGACATCCGCCGGGCTGTCGAACTGCACCACGCTCTTGTCGCCGTCGCCTCGCACTTCCAGCATGCGCACCTTGAGCTCGCGCTGGCTGGTGGCGCCGTGGGCATTGAACAGTTCCATGCGCATGTCCGCACTCATGTCGGCCCAGCCCAGGTTGCGCCGATCGGCCTCCTGGGCGATCGCGTAGCCGCGCTTGATCGCGGCGCTGTCCTTGGCTTCCTCGGTCTGGGCCTGCGCCAGATTAACGCTGCACAGCAGTATCGCCAGGCACAGCCAGCGGTTCCCTATCTTCTGCATGAGAGTTCTCCATGGTTTTCTTGAGCAGGCCGGGCAACAGGAAGAAATCGGCCAGCAGCGCGATGAACAGGGTCAGCGCCGTCACCAGGCCCATCTCCCGGTTGAGGGCGAACTGCGAGGTGGCCAGCACCAGGAACCCGGCGATCAGCGCCACCGACGTCACCAGCAGCGCCGGGCCGGCGTTGCGGAACGCCAATCGGATCGCCTCGCCGACGGGGCGCCGCTCCTCGCGCACGCCGCGCAGCACCGCGTACATGATGTGGATGGTGTCGTCCACCACGATGCCGAGGGTCATGGACGCAACGATGGCCACCGAGAAACCGATCTGCCCGACGAACAGCGACCAGATGCCGAAGGCCACCGCCGCCGGCAACAGGTTGGGGATCAGCGACAGCAGGCCGAGCTTCCAGGAGCGAAACACCGCCATCAACAGCAGGCCGACGATGCCGGCACAGAGCAGGATGCCGCTGATCATGCTTTCGATATTGCGCTGGCCGATATGGGCGAAGATCAGCGTGGTACTGGCGGCCTTCGCCTCAAGAGTGCGGGTGTTCTGCGCCAGCCAGTCCATCGAACGCCGCTCGAACTCCAGCATCGCCGCGGTGGACAGTTCATGCAGGGACACCACCACGCGGGTCGCCTCCTTGTTCACATCGATCTGGTTGTTCAGGTCGAGGCCGTAGGGCAGCGACTGCTCGTAGAGCAGCAGGCTTTGCGCCGCCAGCGCGCTGTCGTCGGGAATGCGGTATTCGGAGTCGGCACCGCCATGCAGGCTGCGGTTGATGCGTTTGACGGTATCGGCCAGGGACGCGACATGCGCCACCTCGGGCTGCCGCCGCAGCCAGCGCGTGTAAGCATCCACGTCCGTCAGAAAGGCCGGATCGGCCACCCCGCTCGCCGAGCGCGAACGCAGTGAATACTCGATGGCATACAGGCCGGTGAGATTCTTCTCGGTGAAATCGTTGGCCTGGCGGAACGCGGTATCCGGGTGGAACCACTTCAGGTACTGATCGTTCAGCTCGTTGCGGCCGGACAACAGGGCCAGCACCAACGCCAGCGGCAGGCCGATCCACAGCAGGCGGGTGGCGCGCAGCGACACCCAGCCACCGAAGCGCCCCATCAGGTGCTCGCTGATATCGCCCGCCCCAGCCCTGGCCCGCAACGGCAGCAGGAAGATCAGTCCCGGCAGCAGGAACACGGTGAACACCCAGGCAAGTGCGATGCCGATCGCCACCATGTTGCCCAGGTCGCGGAACGGCGGCACCTCGCTGAAGTTCAGCGACAGGAACGCAACGATCGTGGAGGCACTGGTGGCAGCGATCGGCACGAAGGTTTCATTGAGGCTCTCGCGAATCGCCTGGGCCTTGGCAATGCCGCGGCGCAGGCGCAGCAGCACCGCGCTCAACAGGTGCACCGCATCGGCCACCCCGATCATCAGGATCACCAGCGGTGCCGAGGCCGACAACGAGG
This sequence comes from Zestomonas ipomoeae, assembly GCF_057128665.1. Lineage (NCBI taxonomy): Bacteria > Pseudomonadati > Pseudomonadota > Gammaproteobacteria > Pseudomonadales > Pseudomonadaceae > Zestomonas > Zestomonas ipomoeae. The sequence continues at coordinate 48,790 of NZ_JBSKHQ010000006.1, read as the reverse complement.
TCAGGCTCATGCCCAGCCAGCCAGCGATGCCGACGGCGCTGGTCACCGACAGGTAGACGATGGCCACCACCGCCAGGGTCGATAGCACGCTGCGCAGCAGGACCAGGGCCGACAGGGCGATCACCAGGTAAACGATGGGCGTCAGGTTGGTTTCGTCGCTGATCGCCGCCTCGAAGAAGGCGTTGTTGTACATCGCCATGCCGGTCAGATGGACCTGCATGTCGGGGTAGCGCTGTGCCGCCTTCTCCGCCAGCCCCCTGGCGAAACCGACCACTTCGCTGTTCTCGAACGGCGACAGCCCCGGCAGGTGATAGATGACGTTCACCGCCGCCACGCGGCCGTCGGGCGCCACCAGGCGATTGACCAGCTGCGGCTCGCCCAGGGCAATCTCCTCGACTCGCGCGCGGCGGGCGTCAGGTATCTGCGCCGCGTTCTCGACCAGATCGGCCACCTCGATGGTGTCCTCGCTGGCCTGCATGTGCTGGAAGTTGGTCAACGACTCGACGCGCACCGAGTAGGGGGTCTGCCAGGCTTCCTGGGTCAGCCATTGCAGGGCTTCGAGCGACTCGCGACTGAACACGTCACCGGACTTCGGCGCCAGCACGATCAGCAGGTTGTCCGACTTGTCGTAGGTGGCCTGCATCTCTTCCAGCGCTTGCAGCTCCGGATTGTCATGCGAGAGATAAACGCGGTAGTCGGTGCTGAAACCCAGCCGGCCCTGACCGAGGCCGGCGAGCACCGCCAAAGCGAGCAGCGCGACCAGCAGCAGCCAGCGTGCGCTCATGATTGCGGCAACGATCCTTGATGTCATTTCGCTCTCCAGAGAGGGGTCCCGTCTATGGCTGGCAGCAAAACTATGCGCTTATTGTTGATGCGTCAACACTTGACGCAACATATTGCACGCTTGTACGGTTCGTCCCCAGCAAGCCAGCCCACACATAAGGAATACGCCCATGCTGCTGCGCATAAACAAGGACCAGCCCGACTCCAACGCCCCGACCCTGTTCGATGCCCGCATAGATGGCACGCTGTTCGGCCAGATTTCCGCCAGCCGCCTGCAGCTGAGCAAGGCCGCCGAGCACGCCGAAGGCATCGCCGTCGATGCGGTGCGCACCGACCTGCCGACCTCCGCCAACGACAGCCGCGCCCTGCTGCTGGTGGCCTTCCAGTTCTACGATCAGCCGCAGCGCGAGGCCCTGGCCCGCTATGTCGCCGACCGCGAGCCGGCACTGAACAAGCATGACGGTCGCGTGGTGCTCAGCGCCGTCACCCAGCGCTCCGACGATTGGGAATTCGACGGCATGGAGATCATCGATTTCCCCTCGGCGGAAACCATCCAGCAACTGATGGCTGACCCGGACTACCGCAACCGCACCGCGGAATCGAGCCAGGTCTTCGGCGGCGCCTTCGCCGTCGCCCGTCTGCAACAAGCCTGATACCAGCCGAGCGGGCCGGGAGGGACACCCATGAAGCGCTTCGCACCCGGCCCCAAGGGCCACCCCCTGTTCGGTTGCTTCGCGGACTTCCGCGATCGGCCCCTGCAACTACTCGCCGAATGCCGGGCCGAGTACGGGCCGGTAGTGCAACTGCCGGTCGGCTTCGGCGTGTCCTTCTGCCTGGCCTTCGACCCGGCGGATCTGGAGACGATCTTCCACGGCGACCATTTCGGTCGCAGCGATATCGCCGCCGCCTTCAAGCCGTTGGCCGGCGGCAGCATGATCATCGCCGACGGCGAAACCTGGCGCGCTCAACGCAAGGCGGTGATTCCCTCCTTCGCCCTGCCGCGCCTGCGCGCCCTGGCGCCGCGTGTCGAGGCCATCGCCGAGCGCACCGTTGCCTCTTGGGCGGCGCGGACCGGCAAGCACGGCGGCATCGATCTGCAGAGCGAGCTGGTCAGCTATGCCATGAGCGTGCTGACCGAGTTCCTCTTCGGTCGCGAGATCGCCCCGGGCGCCATCGAGCGCATCGGCCACTGGTGGCCGCTGAGCCTGCGCTACATGAACGTGCGCCTGTCACAGCCGATTCCCCTGCCGGATTGGCTGCCGACGCCGAACAACCGCAGGCTGCACCACGCCGCCGGGCAGATCGCCCAGGTCCTGCTGGAGGTCATCGAGCAACACCGCGCGGCACCGGAGGCCAGCAACGGCGGCTTCCTCAGCGACCTGATCGCCTACCGCGACGAGACCAGCGGCCGGCCGCTGCCCGACGCGCTGATCCTCCAGGAGATCATGGGCGTGTTCCTCGCCGGTTTCGACACCGTCGCCTCCGGCATGATGTGGACGCTCTATGACCTGGCGCGGCACAGGGACTGGCAGGGCGCGGTGCGTCACGAGCTGGCCGCGACCGCCCCGGGCAGCGCGCGCCTCGATCTGCAGGACTGCCCGCTGCTCGACCAGGTGTTTTCCGAATCCCTGCGCTTGTCTCCCTCGCTGTGGCTGGTGGACCGCAAGACCAACCAGGACACCCGTCTCGGCGGCTGCCTGGTTCCCGCCGGGACCAACATCATCACCAGCCCCTGGGTCACCCATCGGGACCCGACACTATGGCCCGATCCGGAACGCTTCGACCCGATGCGTTTCAGCGCCGGCGCCAGCACGCAACGAGCGAAGTACGCCTATTTCCCTTTCGGCGGCGGACGCATGAAATGCATCGGCATCGGCCTCGCCAAGTTGCAGCTCAAAGCCCTCGTCACCCAGGCACTGGCCCGGTTCGAGCTGAGCGACGATCCGCAGCGGCCGGCGGAGATCGAGCCTGCCTTCGTCCTGCGGACCCGCTCGGGACTGCACGTCAAACTAAGGGATCGCATTGCCCAACATGCGCCAGCCGACCCGGCCACGGTCTAGTCGCGGCCGGGCCTGGCTGCTGCTCGCCTGCCTGCCGGGCCTTGCCTGCGGCGCCGCGCAGACCACTCTCACCCCGCGGCTGGATATATTCTCCATTGGCGATCGCCAGGAGATCGACGCCGCGCTCGAGGGCAAGTGGGAATGGCAGGCTGCGCCGGTCGACGGGCAACAACTGGACATCGAGCTCGCCGCCCGCGCGGGCGGCGCCCGCGAGCACCAGGCGGTCGACATACGCGAGTTGTCATGGAGCCTCTCCCGGGACGCCTGGGAAGTGCGCACCGGCCTGAGCCGAGTGTTCTGGGGGGTGACCGAGTCCCGCCACCTGGTGGACGTGATCAATCAGGTCGACCTGCGTTTCGATCCCGACGGCGATGTGCGCCTGTCCCAGCCGCTGGTCAGTCTCGCCCATCGCAGCATCGGCCGCACCCTCACCGTCTTCGCCCTGCCGTGCTACCGACCGCGGCCGGAGGCACTGGTGCTCGGCGACCAGCCCTACGAAGGCTACGACGACGCCCGCTTCACCCCCATCAGCTGCGGCGCGCCGGATCACGCGATCCGCGCCGGCTTCGTCCACGAGTCCGCCGACATCGGCCTGGGCTACTTCAACGGCCATGCCCGCGAGCCCTTTGCCGGGCATGCCCCTGGCGACGGCGACGACTACCCGGACGTGCGCCGCTACAGCATCGACGTGCAATGGACCGAGGGGCCTTGGCTGCTGAAAGCCGAAGGGCTGCTGCAACACAGCCACCACGGCGAAGACCGCGCCTCGGTAGTTGGCGTGGAATACAGCCTGCCCAGCCTGTTCGCCGGCCCCTCGGAGCTTTCGCTGCTCTACGAACACCTGGAAGATACCCGCTGCGCCAGCATCGCCCTCGCCTGCGGCAACATGCTCGGCGTGCGCTGGCTGGCCAACGACGTCGGCGGCACCAGCGCCCTGCTCAGTCTGGTGCAAGATCGCGCCAGCGATGCCAAGGGCTTCAAGATCGAACTCAGCCGCCGACTGAACGACAACATCAGCCTAAGCTTCGACAGCGGGGAGCTGGATGGAACCTTCTACTCCCTGCTCGGCATCGCCTACGGCTTCTAGAACGTGACCAGATCAGCCGCGCCAGTGCGCAGTGCGACGCACGGACGGCCCAGCGGTACTGCGGCGTGCCATCCATTCGCTATAATTGTGCAACTGACAACAGTTGAGAGATGAACTTTGTGGACGATAAGTGCTCGCACATATCCCCTCTTCGGGACCTGATCTGCTTCAACTTCTACCGAGGCTGGCGGGGCGTTTCCGAGTTCTATCGCCAGTTCCTCCCGGAGGGCGTCTCGGCCCAGCAGAGCTACCTCCTGGAAATGTGCGAGCAGGATCGCGGCGTGCTGGTCAGTGAGATCGCCAATCAACTGGAAATCGAAATCTCCGCCATCTCCGGCATGCTGCGACGCATGGAAGGCGCCGACCTGATCCGCCGTGAAGTGGTGCCGAGCAACCGTCGGCAAACCCAGGTCTTCCTGACCCGCAAAGGCGAAGAACTGCGCGCCACCATCCGCACGGCCATGGTCGAAGCCGACCGAATCATGTCCCAGGCGATCAACGGCGAAGACCGCGTGCATCTGACCAAAGTGGTCGACCAGATCCGCACCCTGCTGGAGCTTGAGCGGGCCTGAAAACCGACCGGACGCGCCGGAACGGCACACGGTCGTGTCGCTTACCTACACGAGACAGCACCTATGTCCGTCCCATCGGTTGCGGCCCCGCACGCCGGCGAGCCTGGCAGCGGCCGGAAGTCAAAGCGGCCGGGGTCGGTCAGGAGCGGGTCGGCGTATATGCTGTTGCGGTCGAAGCCAAACGCCGCCCATTGCTCAGGCTTGAAACGCGTACCATCCTTGCCCGCCACGAAAGCGTCCTTCAGGCGAAACAGGTTGTTGTCACGCGCGAAGTGCTCGGACGTCCAAACACCTCCCGCCGGCCCCTTGCAGCACTGGTAAATCTGGTTCTTGAAGCCTACGTTGCTCACGATGTTATCCCGCATCTGGATGCTACCCGGTCCGCCGGCCGGCGTTCCCGTTCGATGCTCCACGCTGCCGAGAATCGTATTGTGATGCACCAGAACATTGCCAATCTGGCCCGGCTGATGCCCGATGCGCAGTCCCACGTGGGCGCCCCCGGCCCCAACCAGGGTGTTATGCAGGATATCGATATTATTCGCGTAGTACTGGTTGGATATCCCGATGGCCGCATCGAAGTTGTTATAGGCAAGATTATTGCGATAGGTATTGCCGAACGAATGATCTTTGTCGTGATAACCAAAGCCGTCGATGTTATAGGCGACGTTGTTTTCCATCAGCGCATAGTGCGTGTCAAAGATCACGATGGCAGAGCCTGACTTGCCGCCGACGGTATCGCCGTGTTCACCCGACGCTCTGTCGAACAGGTCATGGAATTCGTTGTCTTGCACGACATAGCGCAAGGCGGTGGCCATCCGGGCGTCGAAGACAGTAATGAATGCCGCATTGGCATTTACCGATACGTCATCGTATAGATGGTGCATCCGGTTGCGGCGATAGATCCAATCCGAGTCCTTGCCATTCATCTTGAAGCAATAACGCCGGCAATTCTTGAACTCGAAGCCGTCGATCAGGCCGAAATTGTCCTGCGTATACATGAAGTTCAGGTCGCCGCCAGGATTGAAGTTCAAATCCACCACCGGCTTCTCTCCGGGAAACGCGATCAATTTATTGGCCTTGCCCGGCGCAAACTGAGGCACTTCCGTATAGGTCCCTTCCCGGACATACAAAATGGTCGATGCATTGCCTTGGGCAATGCCGTGAGACAGGGTTCGCCACGGCTTGAGTAGCGAACCGTCGCCCGCCACGTCCGATCCCTGCGGCGCAACGAAGCGAAAGCCCGAGGTGGTTACAGTCAGCCTGAACTCCTGCGAGGTGTGCTGCTGCCAGGTGTCATAGACGTCGACGGTGATAGGGACCGTTTGCCCTTCCAAGGCGGCGCCGGGTGTCCAGGTGATTTCCCCCGAGCGGTAGTCGATGGCCATACCTGCCGGAGCTTGCGAAAGCATAAAGGCATAGGGATAGCGACCACCGACGACACCCAGGCGAATGTTGTACTGCAGGCCGGGGTATGCGGAAGTCAGCGGCCAGGAAACGACCATCGGCGTAGGGCTGACCATCGAGTCGGTCCCCCAGGGCTTGCCCATGGGCGCGGACAGGGCACTCAGCACTTGCGAGTCGACCCAGCCATCGATGCCTGATTCATAGTCGACGCGCCACCAGGGCGAAGTGCCGACCTGCACAGGCCCTTCGACTATCAGCCCGGCGCTGCCTGGCGCTTGGGCGCCGATGGGTTGGGTACCTGCGACCCTGGGCGGGACAGCATACACATCGCTCGCCACGCTCGACGAGACGCGAACATTCAGCCCGACTTCATCCGCCCCTGCCAGGGCATATCCGGCTTGCGCCATGCACAAAATAGGCATGCCACAAAGAAAGTGTCTTATTGAATTGCGAGTGAACAGCGGAAAAATCAGCTTCCTTAACATGACCGTCTCTAGCTCCTTGGTCGATTGCTTGATCTCTTGAGCGAACAGACGCCTCTTACCACCCGCCCGACTCGCAACCTAACAAACCGGCGCCCGCAGGAACGTGAAACGCAGACGGTATTAAACAGCGCGACAGGATCAACCCAGTAGGATGCGAAATGGAGTCCCTCCTGTGTCCTCGGCAGGTCGCCGCCAATGCCCGCTGCTCGCAGAAGACGCGAGAGCATCCCGCCGAGCCGATCATCCTACCGACGGAGCCAGCGATACGCCGCCTCAGGGAAACCTTTGGCCGGCGCCGCTCCACCGGAGGTGCGCTGCCCCGAGCCGCCTCGGTGCGCCGACGTTTTCCAGCCCAACAAAAAAGCGAAGCCAGGTCAATGGCTTCGCTTCAGTTGTGTCGCTTCTTAAATAGCCGTTTTTCAGAACGGAATATCGTCGTCGAAACTGTCGTAATCCGGCGCCGGCTGCTGGGCGGCGGGCTGCGGTGCAGGACGCGGGGCAGATTGTTGCGGAGCCGGGCGCGATTGCTGCTGGCGCGGGGCGTAGTCGCCGCCGTCGTTGTTGCCGCCACGGCTGCCGAGCAACTGCAGGGTGCCGTTCATATCCACCACGATCTCGGTGGTGTAACGCTTGACACCGTCCTTCTCCCACTCGCGGGTTTGCAGGCGGCCTTCGACGTAGCATTGCGAGCCCTTGCGCAGGTATTCGCCGGCGATTTCGGCGAGCTTGCCGAAGAACACCACGCGATGCCATTCGGTGCGGTCCTGCTGCTGGCCGGTCTGCTTGTCCTTCCAGCTGTCGGTGGTGGCCAGGGTGATGTTGGTCACCGCGTTGCCATTGGGCAGGTAGCGGGTTTCCGGGTCGCCGCCGACGTTGCCGATCAGAATGACTTTGTTAACCCCACGGGCCATAACGTTCTCCTAGGCTTCAGCACGCCGCGCCGGTTCGATCAGGCGCTCGAGGGACGTGCGATCCAATTGTTCGGTATCCATTTTGATGTAGAGGGCGGCCTCTTCGGCCACCACGATGGCATCCGCCACTCCGGGTACTGCCAGCAATCGCTCGACAAGCCCCGCATCGCGCACCGCTGCGGGTGACAACGGCAGGCGCAGGCTGGTGACGTAAGGCGGTTCGCGCATGGTACCAGCAATTGCCAGCCAGAGGGCACAGAGCGCGGCACAGCCGATGAACACCACGTTCAGCCCGCCGTGCTGGAACAGCCAGCCGCCGAGGATGCCGCCCAGCGCTGCGCCGAGGAACTGACTGGTGGAATAGACGCCCATCGCCGTGCCTTTGCCACCGGCGGGCGCCACCTTGCTGATCAACGAGGGCAGGGTCGCTTCCAGCAGGTTGAAGGCGGTGAAGAACAGCGTGGTCCCGATGACCAGCGCCCGCAGGCTGCCACCGAACTGCCAGAAGAACAGCTCGCACAGCAGCAGCACGCTGACGGCACCGAGCAGCACACGCTTCATCTGGCGCTTTTTCTCGGCATAGATGATGAACGGCACCATGCCGAAAAATCCGACCAGCAGAGCGGTCAGGTATACCCACCAATGCTCTTCCTTGGGCAGGCCGCCGCGCTCCACCAGTGCCAGCGGCAGGGCGACGAAGCTCGCCATCAGGATGGCGTGCAGCACCAGGATGCCCACGTCCAAACGCAGCAGGTCAGCGTGCCTGAGGGTCGGCAGCAGCGCCTGGCCGGCCACGCCGGATTCCCGGTGCTGCAGCGGGTGGTCGGCGCGCGGCACCAGCAGCAACACGACGGCCAGGCCGACCAGCGCCATGCCGGCGGTGGTCCAGAACAGCCCGGACAAGCCGAAGGCACGGGTCAGCAGCGGCCCGACGATCATCGCCACGGCGAACGACAGGCCGATGCTCATGCCGATCATGGCCATCGCCTTGGTGCGGTGCTGTTCGCGGGTCAGGTCGGATAGCAGCGCCATTACCGCCGCGGAAATCGCTCCAGCGCCCTGCAGCACGCGGCCGGCGATCACCCCCCAGATCGAGTCGGCATTGGCCGCCAGCACGCTGCCGGCGGCGAACACCAGCAGCCCGGCATAGATCACCGGACGCCGGCCTATGCGGTCGGACAGGATACCAAAGGGAATCTGCAGAAACGCCTGGGTCAGCCCATAGGCACCGATGGCCAGGCCGATCAGCGCCGGGGTGGCGCCGGCCAGGTCCTGGCCGTAGGTGGCCAATACCGGCAATACCATGAACATGCCCAGCATGCGGAACGCGAATACCAGCGCCAGTCCACCGGCGGCGCGGGTTTCGCCGGGGCTCATGCGCTCGCTATGCGGATCGTGCATGAAACAACCTCGTTAAAATGCGCGGCGATTCTACCAGCCTGTGCTGCCAAGGGCGCGGTTAAAAGTCCGGGCATACGCCTCGATGACCGAATCGCGCTTTGGCGCGCGGCCACTGCGACCGTATACTCGCGGGTTTCCCCGCCCGCCATGCGAGGTCGACATGGACAAGATCCTGATTCGTGGGGCGCGTACCCACAACCTGAAAAACATCGACCTGACCCTGCCGCGCGACAAGTTGATCGTCATCACCGGCCTGTCCGGCTCGGGCAAGTCTTCGCTGGCCTTCGACACCCTCTATGCCGAAGGTCAGCGACGCTATGTGGAGTCGTTGTCGGCCTATGCCCGGCAGTTCCTGTCGATGATGGAAAAGCCCGATGTGGACACCATCGAAGGGTTGTCTCCGGCCATTTCCATCGAGCAGAAATCCACATCGCACAACCCGCGCTCCACCGTCGGTACCATCACCGAAATCTACGACTACCTGCGCCTGCTCTACGCCCGGGTCGGCATCCCGCGCTGCCCCGACCATGACATTCCGCTGGAGGCACAGACCGTCAGCCAGATGGTCGATCAGGTCCTGGCCCTGCCGGAAGGCCGCAAGCTGATGCTGCTGGCCCCGGTGATCCGCGAGCGCAAGGGCGAGCACCTGGCGGTGTTCGAAGAGCTGCGCGCCCAGGGCTTCGTGCGTGCCCGGGTCAACGGCAGGCTCTATGAACTGGATGAGCTGCCCAAGCTGGACAAGCAGAAGAAGCACACCATCGATGTGGTGGTAGACCGTTTCAAGGTACGCGCCGACCTGCAGCAGCGCCTCGCCGAGTCCTTCGAGACGGCGCTGCACCTGGCCGACGGCATCGCCCTGGTTGCCCCCCTGCCGGACGAGGGCGAGACCGCGGATGGAAAAGAGCTGATCTTCTCCGCGCGCTTCGCCTGCCCGGTGTGCGGCCACTCGATCAGCGAGCTGGAACCCAAGCTGTTTTCCTTCAACAACCCGGCCGGCGCCTGCCCCACCTGCGACGGCCTGGGCGTGAAGCAGTTCTTCGATGCCAAGCGTCTGGTGAATGGCGAGCTGACCCTCGCCGAGGGCGCCATTCGCGGCTGGGACCGGCGCAACGTGTACTACTTCCAGATGCTCGGCTCGCTGGCGGCGCACTATCGCTTCAGCCTGGAAAAACCCTTCGACGAGCTCTCGGCGGAGGACCAGAAGGCAGTGCTCTACGGCTCCGGACGGGAAAGTGTCGAATTCCGCTACCTGAACGACCGCGGCGACATCGTCAAGCGCTCGCACCCGTTCGAGGGCATCATCCCCAACCTCGAGCGTCGTTATCGCGAGACCGAGTCGCAGACCGTGCGCGAAGAACTGGCCAAGTTCCTCAGCACCCAGCCCTGCCCGGAGTGCCGCGGTACCCGATTGCGCCGCGAGGCCCGCCACGTATGGGTTGGCGAGAAGACCCTGCCGGCGGTCACCGGGTTGCCGGTGGGCGAAGCCTGCGACTATTTCGGCGGCCTGCACCTCACCGGGCGCCGCGGCGAGATCGCCGAGAAGATCCTCAAGGAAATCCGCGAGCGCCTGCAGTTCCTGGTCAACGTCGGCCTCGACTACCTGACCCTTGACCGCAGCGCCGACACCCTGTCCGGCGGCGAGGCGCAACGCATCCGCCTGGCCAGCCAGATCGGCGCCGGCCTGGTGGGCGTGATGTACATCCTCGACGAGCCCAGCATCGGCCTGCACCAGCGCGACAACGAGCGCCTGCTGGGTACCCTCACCCACCTGCGCAACCTCGGCAACACGGTGATCGTGGTCGAGCACGATGAGGACGCCATCCGCTTGGCTGACTATGTGGTGGACATCGGCCCCGGCGCCGGTGTGCACGGCGGACATATCGTCGCCGAGGGCACGCCGGCCGAGGTCATGGCCCACCCCGAGTCGCTGACCGGCAAGTACCTGTCCGGCCGCGAGCGCATCCGCTACCGCCCCGAGCGCACCCCGCGCGACAAGAAGAAGCTGCTCAAGCTCAAGGGCGCGCGCGGCAACAATCTGCGCAATGTCGATCTGGAGATCCCGGTCGGCCTGTTCACCTGCGTCACCGGCGTATCCGGTTCGGGCAAGTCGACGCTGATCAACAACACCCTGTTCCCGATCACCGCGACCGCGCTGAACGGCGCCAGCACACTTGAAGTGTCGCCCCACGACAACTTCGACGGCCTGCAGCACCTGGACAAGGTGGTGGACATCGACCAGAGCCCGATCGGCCGCACCCCGCGTTCCAACCCCGCCACCTACACCGGCTTGTTCACGCCGATCCGCGAGCTGTTTGCCGGCGTGCCGGAAGCGCGCTCGCGCGGTTACGGGCCGGGGCGCTTCTCGTTCAACGTCAAGGGCGGCCGCTGCGAAGCTTGCCAGGGTGACGGCGTGATCAAGGTGGAGATGCACTTCCTGCCGGACATCTACGTGCCGTGCGACGTATGCAAGGGCAAGCGCTACAACCGCGAAACGCTGGAAGTGAAATACAAGGGCCGCAGCATTCATGAAGTGCTGGAAATGACCATCGAGGAAGCCCGTGAATTCTTCGACCCGGTCCCGGCGGTGGCGCGCAAGCTACAGACGCTGATGGATGTCGGCCTGTCGTACATCAAGCTCGGGCAGAGTGCGACCACGCTTTCCGGCGGCGAGGCACAGCGGGTCAAGCTGAGCCGCGAGCTGTCCAAGCGCGACACCGGCAAGACCCTGTACATCCTCGACGAACCCACCACCGGCCTGCACTTCGCCGACATCCAGCAATTGCTCGACGTGCTGCACCGCCTGCGCGACCACGGCAACACGGTGGTGGTGATCGAGCACAATCTGGACGTGATCAAGACCGCCGACTGGATCGTCGACCTCGGGCCCGAGGGCGGCTCCAAGGGCGGCATGATCATCGCCACCGGCACTCCGGAGGAGGTGGCTGCCAACCCGGCCTCGCACACCGGGCACTTCCTCAAGCCCTTGCTGGAACGGGATGGGGCTGGCGGCAGCGGCAAGTAGCGGCAAGAGCGAAAAAGCCAGAGCACGGGCTGTGCTCTGGCTTTTCCTTGTGGCTTGCCGCTTGCGGCTCGACTCAGGCCAGATCGAAGCGATCCAGATTCATCACCTTGGACCAGGCGGCAACGAAGTCCTGGATGAACTTCTGCTTGCCATCGGTACTGGCATAGACCTCGGCGTAGGCCCGCAGGATCGAGTTGGAGCCGAACACCAGGTCATTGCGTGTCGCGCTGTACTTCACCTCGCCGGACTTGCGGTCGCGCCCTTCGAACCGTTCGGCCTCCTTGTCCACCGGCTTCCACACCAGGCCCATATCCAGCAGCTTGACGAAGAAGTCGTTGCTCAGTACGCCGACCCGGTCGGTGAACACGCCATCCTGGCTGCCATCGTAGTTGGCACCGAGCACCCGCAGGCCGCCCACCAGTGCCGTCAGCTCCGGACCGGTCAGGGTCAGCAACTGGGCCCGGTCGATCAGCAAGGTCTCGGTCGGCGCACCGCTCTGATCCTTGCGGTAGTTGCGGAATCCATCGGCGTCCGGTTCGAGCAAGGCGAAAGACTCGACATCGGTCTGATCCTGGCGAGCATCCACCCGCCCCGGCGAGAACGGAACGGTGATCTCTACCCCGCCCGCCTTCGCCGCGAGTTCGATACCCACGCCGCCGGCCAGCACGATGACGTCCGCCAGGGACGCCTTGCCGGACGCCCGCTGGATTTCCTGCAGCTTCGGCAATGCCCGCACCGCAATCCGGTTGACGGCCCAATCCTTCTGCGGTGCCAGCGCCAGGCGCGCACCGTTGGCACCACCGCGCTTGTCGCCACCGCGGAAAGTCGAAGCCGAGGCCCAGGCCACCGAAACCAGTTCGCTCACCGAGAGCCCGGATGCGGCGATCCTGGCTTTCAGGTCGGCAATATCGGCAGCACTGGGGTCGTGCGCGGCCGCCGGCAGCGGGTCCTGCCAGATCAGGTCTTCCTTGGGCACTTCCGGGCCCAGGTAGCGGGACTTCGGCCCCATGTCGCGATGGGTCAGCTTGAACCAGGCGCGGGCGAAGGCATCCGCAAAGGCCTGGGGGTCTTCCAGGAAGCGCTTGGAGATCTTGCCGAACTCGGGATCGAAGCGCAGCGTCAGGTCAGTGGTGAGCATGGTCGGCTTATGGAATTTGCCTGGCACATGGGCATCCGGAATGATCTCCGGCGCGTCCTTGGCAACCCACTGTTTGGCCCCCGCCGGCGAATGGGTCAGCTCCCACTCGTAATTGAACAGGTTCTCGAAGAAATTGTTGCTCCACAACGCCGGCGTCTTGGTCCAGGTGACCTCGAGGCCGCTGGAGATCGTGTCCTTGCCATGACCCGAGCCGAAGCTGCTGGTCCAGCCCAGCCCCTGTTCTTCGAGCAGGCCGCCCTCGGGATCCTTACCCTTGTGCGACTCGGGAGCAGCCCCATGGGCCTTGCCGAAGGTATGTCCACCGGCGATGAGCGCGACGGTCTCTTCGTCATCCATGGCCATGCGGCCAAAGGTAGCGCGAATGTCCTTGGCGGCAGCGAGGTAGTCGCCGCTGGCATTGGGTCCTTCGGGGTTCACATAGATGAGCCCCATGTGCGTGGCGCCGAGCCCCTTGACCAACTCGCGGTCACCCTCGAAACGCTTGTCATCTCCGAGCCAGGTGGTTTCCGCCCCCCAGGCCACGTCCATATCCGGCTCCCAGACATCCTCGCGCCCGCCGGCAAAACCGAAAGTACGGAACCCCATGGACTCCAGCGCAACGTTGCCAGCCAAAATCATCAGGTCGGCCCAGGAGATCCGCTGGCCGTATTTCTGTTTGATCGGCCACAGCAGGCGGCGGGATTTGTCGATGTTGACGTTATCCGGCCAAGAGTTGAGCGGTGCAAAGCGTTGCTGGCCACGACCGCCGCCGCCGCGGCCATCGGTCATGCGATAGGTACCGGCACTGTGCCAGGCCATGCGGATCATCTGCGGGCCGTAATGAGCGAAGTCGGCAGGCCACCAGTCCTGGGAGTCGGTCATCAGCTTGACCAGGTCGGCCTTGAGCGCCCTGTAGTCAAGCTTGCTGAATTCTTCGGCGTAGTTGAACGCCTTGCCGAGCGGATTGGACTTCTCGGAATGTTGGTTAAGCAGGTCGACAGCCAACTGATTGGGCCACCATGCCTTGTTGCTCGTGCCGGCACCGGCTACCTGGTGGAATGGGCACTTACCTTGATCAGACATCGCTCTCTCCTTACTCCTGTCGGGTCGGCCTGTGGCAACGCAGCCGACGATGGAGGAAGACTAGCCCCGCCCAATCAAGCGATCCAATTTATGAAAGCCAACCACTCGATAGATTAGATCTCTTAAAATATCCGCCGCCCTCTCGGGACTCGACGCCACAGACAGGGAATCCCAGTCATAAAAAAACCGGGCACGAGGCCCGGTTTTCTATGCAGCAGAGGCAGCTTACTCGGCAGCCTCTACAGCTTCACCGGCGACCGGACGGTCAACCAGTTCGACGTAAGCCATCGGGGCATTGTCGCCAGCACGGAAACCGCACTTGAGGATACGCAGGTAGCCGCCCTGACGGGTGGCATAGCGCTTGCCCAGATCATTGAACAGCTTGCCGACCGCTTCCTTGGAACGGGTACGGTCGAAAGCCAGACGACGATTGGCAACGCTGTCTTCCTTGGCCAGGGTAATCAGCGGCTCCGCAACGCGGCGCAGCTCCTTGGCTTTCGGCAGGGTGGTTTTGATCAGCTCGTGCTCGAACAGCGACACCGCCATGTTCTGAAACATAGCCTTGCGGTGGGAGCTGGTGCGGCTCAGGTGACGGCCACTTTTACGATGACGCATGATTGAAATTCCTTACCAAACTTTCTCGTTCGGTGGTAATGACGATCAGGCCGTAGCCTTGTCGTCTTTCTTCAGACTTGCCGGCGGCCAGTTGTCGAGGCGCATGCCGAGGGACAGACCACGGGAGGCCAGAACGTCCTTGATCTCGGTCAGGGACTTCTTGCCCAGGTTTGGCGTCTTCAACAACTCGACCTCGGTGCGCTGAATCAGGTCACCGATGTAGTAGATGTTTTCCGCCTTCAGGCAGTTGGCCGAACGCACGGTCAGCTCCAGGTCGTCGACCGGGCGCAGCAGGATCGGATCGATCTCGTCTTCCTGCTCGACCACCACCGGCTCGCTGTCACCCTTGAGGTCGACGAACGCGGCCAGCTGCTGCTGCAGAATGGTCGCGGCACGACGGATGGCCTCTTCGGGGTCCAGGGTACCGTTGGTTTCCAGGTCGATGACCAGCTTGTCCAGGTTGGTACGCTGCTCGACACGGGCGTTTTCCACCACGTAGGCGACACGGCGAACCGGGCTGAAGGAAGCGTCCAGCTGCAAGCGACCGATGCTACGGCTTTCGTCTTCGTCGCTCTGACGCGCGTCAGCCGGCTCATAGCCGCGGCCACGGGCGATCTTGAGCTTCATGCTCAGGCTGCCGTTGTCCGCCAGATTGGCGATCACGTGGTCACCATTGACGATCTCGACATCATGATCCAGCTGAATATCGGCAGCAGTGACCACGCCCGAACCTTTCTTGACCAGGTTCAGCGTTACTTCGTCGCGACCGTGCAACTTGATAGCCAGCCCTTTCAGGTTGAGCAGGATTTCAATGACATCTTCCTGAACACCCTCGATAGCGCTGTACTCATGGAGCACGCCATCGATTTCGGCCTCGACTACTGCACAGCCAGGCATGGAGGACAACAGGATGCGACGCAGCGCGTTGCCCAGGGTATGGCCGAAACCACGCTCGAGAGGCTCGAGCGTGATCTTGGCGCGGGTCGGACTGACCACCTGCACATCGATGTGGCGGGGGGTCAGGAACTCATTTACCGAACTCTGCATGGAATGCACCTATTTTCTAGCCCTTACTTGGAGTAGAGCTCGACAATCAGGTTTTCATTGATGTCGGCGGACAGATCGCTACGAGCCGGCACGCTCTTGAACACGCCGGACTTCTTCTCGGTATCGACCTCGACCCACTCAACGCGACCGCGCTGTGCGCACAGATCAAGAGCCTGGGCGATGCGCAGCTGATTCTTCGACTTCTCGCGAACGGCTACCACGTCACCCGGCTGAACCTGGTAGGACGGGATGTTCACGGTCTTGCCGTTGATGGTGATCGACTTGTGGGATACCAGCTGGCGGGACTCGGCGCGGGTAGCACCAAAGCCCATGCGGTAAACGACGTTGTCCAGGCGGCACTCGAGCAGTTGCAGCAGGTTCTCGCCGGTTGCGCCCTTCTTGCGGGCTGCTTCCTTGTAGTAACCACTGAACTGACGCTCCAGCACACCGTAGATACGACGTACCTTCTGCTTTTCACGCAGCTGGGTGCCGTAGTCGGACAGGCGGCCACGCCGCTGGCCGTGAACGCCCGGAGGAGTTTCGATGTTGCACTTGGATTCGAGCGCGCGCGCACCACTCTTCAGGAAGAGATCGGTGCCTTCACGACGAGACAGTTTGCACTTGGGACCAATGTAACGAGCCATTTCTCACTGTCTCCTATTACACGCGACGCTTCTTCGGCGGACGGCACCCGTTATGCGGGATGGGCGTCACGTCGGTGATGCTGGCGATTTTGTAGCCGCAGCCGTTCAAAGCACGGACAGCGGATTCGCGACCCGGACCAGGGCCCTTGACGTTCACGTCGAGGTTCTTCAGGCCATATTCCAGGGCGGCTTGACCAGCGCGCTCGGCAGCCACCTGGGCAGCGAACGGGGTGCTCTTACGCGAGCCACGGAAGCCGGAGCCACCGGAAGTCGCCCAGGACAACGCGTTGCCTTGGCGATCGGTGATGGTCACGATGGTGTTATTGAAAGACGCGTGGATATGGGCGATCCCATCGACCACTGTCTTTTTGACTTTCTTACGAGGACGAGCAGCAGGCTTAGCCATGACTTAATTCCTGTCGATTCGCGGGCGCAATTACTTGCGGATCGGCTTACGCGGGCCCTTGCGGGTACGCGCGTTGGTCTTGGTGCGCTGACCGCGGACCGGCAGGCCACGGCGGTGACGCAGACCGCGATAGCAGCCCAGGTCCATCAGACGCTTGATTTTCATGTTGACTTCGCGGCGCAGATCACCCTCGGTGGTGAGCTTCGCAACTTCGCCACGCAGCTGCTCGATCTGCTCGTCGGACAGATCCTTGATCTTTGCAGCCGGGTTGACCCCGGCAGCAGCGCAGATAGCCTGCGCAGAGGTGCGACCAACACCGTAGATGTAGGTCAGCGAGATAACAGTATGCTTGTTATCTGGAATGTTGACGCCTGCAATACGGGCCATTCAGTGAAACTCCAATTGACAGCTACCTACGCCCCGGAAGCCAAGAAAAGGGCGCGAGATATTAACGCTGTAATAACAAATAATCAACCCGACAGCGCACTAGCTGCCGGGCTCATAACGCGTTGATCACACTCAGCCTTGGCGCTGCTTGTGACGCGGCTCTGCACTGCAGATCACGCGCACGACGCCGTCGCGACGGATGACCTTGCAGTTACGGCACAGCTTTTTCACCGATGCACGAACTTTCATCACCAACTCCTCGAACCTTACGGGTACTTAGCGCAGCATTCCGCTGCCATAGCCCTTCAGGTTGGCTTTCTTCATCAGGGATTCGTACTGGTGCGAAACGAGGTGCGATTGCACTTGCGACATAAAGTCCATCACAACCACGACCACGATCAGCAACGAGGTCCCGCCAAGGTAGAACGGTACGTTGGCCGCCACCACCAGAAACTGGGGCAACAAGCATACGGCCGTCATGTACAGAGCACCGAACATGGTCAAGCGGGTCAGAACGCCATCGATATAGCGTGCCGACTGCTCACCTGGACGGATACCCGGAATAAAGGCACCGGACTTCTTCAGGTTTTCCGCTACGTCCTTCGGATTGAACATCAAGGCTGTGTAGAAGAAGCAGAAGAAAATGATCCCTGCACTAAACAGCAGAATGTTCAATGGCTGACCGGGGGCGATCGATTGCGCAACGTCCTGCAGCCAGCCCATGCCTTCGCCCTGTCCGAACCAGGCACCCAGCGAAGCAGGGAACAACAGCAAGCTGCTGGCGAAGATGGCCGGAATAACGCCCGCCATATTCACCTTCAGCGGCAGGTGGCTGGTCTGCGCAGCGAAGACCTTGCGGCCTTGCTGACGCTTGGCGTAGTGCACGGCAATACGCCGCTGGCCACGCTCGATGAACACCACGAAACCGATGATCGCAACCGCCAGCAAGCCAATGGCGATCAAGGCGAAGATATTGATATCGCCTTGCCGGGCAGACTCGAAGGACTGCCCGATCGCTGCCGGCAGGCCAGCTACGATACCGGCGAAGATCAGCATGGAAATTCCGTTGCCGATACCTCGCTCGGTGATCTGCTCGCCCAACCACATCATGAACATCGCCCCCGCCACGAAGGTGGTGACGGCCACGAAGTGGAAGCCGAAGTCATTTGCAAAGGCAACGCCCTGCCCCGCCAGTCCAAGGGACATGGCGATGGCCTGCACGAAAGCCAGAACAAGCGCTCCGTAGCGGGTGTACTGGCTGATCTTGCGACGGCCAGCTTCCCCTTCCTTCTTCAACTGTTCCAGCTGCGGACTGACCGCGGTCATCAGCTGCATGATGATCGACGCCGAGATGTACGGCATGATCCCCAAGGCAAAGATGCTCATCCGCTCCAGCGCGCCGCCGGAAAACATGTTGAACAGGCTAAGAATGGTCCCCTCGTTCTGCCGGAACAGGTCGGCCAGCCGATCAGGATTGATACCTGGCACCGGGATGTGCGCGCCTATCCGATAGACGATGATCGCCAGGAACAGGAAACGCAGTCGAGCCCAGAGTTCGGACAATCCGCCATTGCTGAGCGCGGAGAGAGCACCTTGCTTAGCCATTTAGTCCTCGATTTTGCCGCCAGCAGCGATGATGGCTTCGCGCGCACCCTTGGTGACGCCGATACCTTTCAGAGTGACCGCACGAGCAACCTCGCCGGACAGCATGACTTTCACACGCTGCACGTTCTGGTTGATCAGATTGGCATCTTTCAACGCCTGCAGGGTTACGACGTCACCCTCCACCTTGGCCAGTTCGGAGGTACGCACTTCAGCGCGATCCATGGCCTTCAGGGAGACGAAGCCGAACTTCGGCAGACGACGGTGCAAAGGCTGCTGACCACCCTCGAACCCGGGAGCAATTTTGCCACCGGAACGGGAAGTCTGACCCTTGTGGCCACGGCCGCCGGTTTTACCCAGGCCGCTGCCGATACCGCGACCCGGACGCAGCTTCTCGCGACGGGCACCCGGCGCGGAACGCAGATCGTTCAGTTGCATGGATTAGCCCTCCACACGCAGCAGGTAGTAGGCCTTGTTGATCATTCCGCGATTCTCAGGAGTATCCTGAACCTCGACGGTATGACCGATGCGACGCAGGCCGAGACCCTTGACGCAAGCCTTGTGATTGGCCAGACGGCCGCTCACGCTCTTGATCAGCGTGACTTTGACAGTTGCGTTAGCCATGGTTAGAGAATCTCCTCGACGCTCTTGCCACGCTTGGCCGCCACGGATTCCGGGGACTGCATGGCCTTCAGACCTTTGAAAGTGGCATACACCACGTTCACCGGATTGGTGGAGCCATAGCACTTGGCCAGAACGTTCTGCACGCCAGCCACTTCCAGCACGGCACGCATGGCGCCACCAGCGATGATCCCGGTACCATCGGAAGCCGGCTGCATGTAGACCTTGGAAGCGCCATGGGCGGACTTCACCGGGTACTGCAGCGTCGTGCCGTTCAGGTCGACCTGGATCATGTTGCGGCGCGCGGCCTCCATGGCCTTCTGAATGGCTGCCGGCACTTCGCGAGACTTCCCGCGACCGAAACCGACGCGACCCTTGCCATCACCCACCACGGTCAACGCGGTGAAGGTGAAGATACGGCCACCCTTTACGGTTTTAGCGACGCGGTTAACCTGGACCAGCTTCTCGATGTAGCCTTCGTCGCGCTTTTGCTCGTTGTTTGCCATAACTTAGAACTCCAGCCCGCCTTCACGAGCAGCATCAGCCAGTGCCTTGACACGACCGTGGTACTTGAAGCCAGAACGGTCGAACGCAACTTGAGTGACACCAGCGGCTTTCGCGCGCTCGGCCACCAGCTGACCAACCTTCTTGGCCGCATCGACGTTGCCTGTGGCAGCGTCACGCAGTTCTTTGTCCAGAGTCGAAGCGCTGGCCAGAACTTTGCCGCCGTCGGCCGAAATGACCTGGGCGTAGATGTGCTGGGAAGAGCGATACACGCAAAGGCGTACGGTTTCCAGCTCGCGCATTTTCAGGCGTGCCTTGCGAGCGCGACGCAGACGAGTTTCTTTCTTTACGCTCATTTGCTATGCCCTACTTTTTCTTAGCTTCTTTACGACGGACGACTTCGTCGGCGTAACGCACACCCTTGCCTTTGTAAGGCTCCGGCGGACGGAAGTCGCGGATCTCGGCGGCCACCTGACCGACCAGCTGCTTGTCGATGCCCTTGATCAGGATATCGGTCTGGCTGGGGGTCTCAGCGGTAATGCCTTTCGGCAGTTCATAATCCACCGGATGCGAGAAGCCGAGAGCCAGGGACAGAACTTCGCCCTTGGCCTGCGCCTTGTAACCAACGCCAACCAGCTGGAGCTTGCGCTCGAAGCCCTGGCTGACACCGATCACCATGTTGTTCACCAGCGCACGGGTGGTACCGGCCATGGCCTTGTTCTGCTGGTCGCCATTGCGCGCAGCGAAACGCAGCTCTCCAGATTCCTGGATCACTTCCACGGACGGATGAACGTTCAGTTCGAGAGCGCCCTTGGCGCCCTTCACGGAAAGCTGCTGACCGGCGAGTTTGATTTCTACGCCAGCGGGCAGCTTGACAGGGTTCTTAGCAACGCGAGACATGCTTATCCCCCCCTTAGAACACAGTGCAGAGCACTTCGCCACCCACGCCTGCGGCGCGTGCAGCGCGATCGGTCATCACACCTTTATTGGTGGACACGATCGAAACGCCCAGACCGCCACGAACTTTCGGCAGCTGGTCGACGGATTTGTACTGGCGCAGGCCAGGACGACTTGCACGCTTCAGCTCCTCGATGACCGGACGGCCTTCGAAGTACTTCAGCTCGATGGACAGCAACGGCTTGGCATCGCCGCTGACTTGGTAACCGGAAATGTAACCTTCGCTCTTCAGAACGCTGGCCACTGCCACCTTCAGCTTGGAAGACGGCATGCTAACCACGGTCTTCTCAGCCATCTGGGCATTACGGATACGAGTTAGCATGTCCGCTAACGGGTCCTGCATACTCATGGGCTAGTTGCTCCTAATACAAAAAGAAAGCCTTGCGGCCTGTACCCCCGAGCCATGCCGGGCGATAAAAACCCAGGCTCAGGAGAGCCGGTCATTCTAGGGACTGCTCATAAATGAATCAAGCCCCAAAAGGGGCCTGATCATAAAAACAAAAGGCGGGTGGGTTGCCCCCCCGCCCCTTGCCCGATGCCTTACCAGCTGGCCTTGACCAGACCCGGCACATCGCCACGCATCGCTGCTTCACGCAGCTTGTTACGGGCCAGACCGAACTTGCGGTAGACGCCGTGCGGACGACCGGTCAGACGGCAGCGGTTACGCAGGCGCGAGGCGCTGGCGTCACGAGGCTGCTTCTGCAGGGCGATCTGCGCTTCCCAACGCGCTTCCGGACTGGTGTTCGGATTGGCGATGGTAGCTTTCAGCTCGGCACGCTTCTTGGCGTACTTGGCGACCGTCTGCTGACGCTTCAGCTCGCGGTTTTTCATGCTCTGCTTGGCCATTTCCTACTCCAATCAGTTGCGGAACGGGAAGTTGAAGGCGCGCAGCAGCGCACGACCTTCATCATCGTTGCGGGCGGTAGTGGTCAGGGTGATATCCAGGCCACGCAGTGCATCGATCTTGTCGTAATCGATCTCCGGGAAGATGATCTGCTCTTTGACACCCATGCTGTAGTTGCCGCGCCCGTCGAAGGACTTGGCATTCAGCCCGCGGAAGTCACGCACGCGCGGCAGGGAGATGGAGAGCAGGCGATCCAGGAATTCGTACATGCGATCGCGACGCAGGGTGACCTTGATACCGATCGGCCAGCCTTCACGCACCTTGAAACCGGCGATCGACTTGCGAGCGTAGGTCACAACGGGCTTCTGACCGGTGATTTTCTCAAGGTCGGCAACCGCGTGCTCGATGACCTTCTTGTCACCGATCGCTTCGCCCAGACCCATGTTCAGGGTGATTTTGGTAACGCGCGGAACTTCCATCACGTTCGCCAGCTGAAGCTCTTCCTTCAGCTTGGGCGCGATTTGACTCCGGTAAATCTCTTTTAGTCGTGCCATGGTATTTACCTAGCGATGCTCAAGCATCGACCGCTTTCTGGGTCGACTTGAAGACACGAATTTTCTTGCCGTCTTCCACCTTGAAACCAACGCGATCAGCCTTGTTGGTTTCGGCATTGAAGATGGCCACGTTGGAGACGTGCAGCGGCGCCTCCTTCTCGACGATACCGCCTTGTACGCCCGACATCGGGTTCGGCTTGGTATGGCGCTTGACCAGGTTGACCCCGCCAACGACCAGACGGTCGTCAGCGAGAACCTTGAGCACCTTACCGCGCTTGCCCTTGTCTTTGCCGGCGATGACGATGATCTCGTCGTCACGACGAATCTTTTGCATGACGGCTACTCCTTACAGCACTTCGGGGGCGAGCGAGACGATCTTCATGAACTTCTCGGAACGAAGCTCACGAGTCACCGGCCCGAAGATGCGGGTACCGATCGGCTCCTGCTTGTTGTTCAGCAGAACAGCAGCATTGCCGTCGAAACGGATGATGGAACCATCGGCACGGCGTACGCCGTGACGGGTGCGGACGACAACGGCGGTCATCACCTGGCCTTTCTTGACCTTGCCGCGCGGAATCGCTTCCTTCACGGTGACCTTGATGATATCGCCGATACCGGCATAACGACGATGCGAACCGCCCAGCACCTTGATGCACATAACGCGACGAGCGCCGCTGTTATCGGCCACATCGAGCATGGATTGAGTCTGAATCATAACTTTCTCCGACCCTTAGTCTCTTAGACTTCCACCGCGCGCTCGACGACATCCACCAGCATCCAGGACTTAGTCTTGGCCAGCGGACGAGTTTCACGAATGGTGACCTTGTCGCCGATACGGCACTGGTTGGTTTCGTCGTGGGCGTGCAGTTTGGTCGAACGCTTCACGTATTTACCGTAGATCGGGTGCTTCACGCGGCGCTCGATCAGGACGGTGATTGTCTTGTCCATCTTGTCGCTGACGACACGGCCGGTCAGCGTACGGACTGTTTTCTCAGCTTCAGCCATGATTACTTACCTGCCTGCTGGTTGAGCACAGTTTTCACGCGAGCGATATCGCGCTTCACTTGCGAGAGCAGGTGAGACTGCCCCAACTGGCCAGTTGCCTTCTGCATGCGCAGATTGAACTGGTCGCGCAGCAAGCCGAGCAATTGCTCGCTCAACTCCTGTGCCGATTTTTCACGAAGTTCATTCGCTTTCATCACATCACCGTCCGCTTAACAAAGGAGGTGGCGAGCGGCAGCTTTGCAGCGGCCAGGGCAAATGCCTCACGCGCCAGCTCTTCGGAAACACCCTCGATCTCGTAGAGCACCTTGCCCGGCTGAATCTGGGCTACCCAGTACTCGACGTTACCCTTACCTTTACCCATACGAACTTCGAGGGGCTTCTTGGTAACCGGTTTGTCGGGGAAAACGCGGATCCAGATCTTGCCGCCACGCTTTACGTGACGAGTCAAGGCGCGACGAGCGGCCTCGATCTGGCGAGCGGTGAGACGACCACGGCTAACGGACTTCAGAGCAAACTCGCCGAAGCTGACTTTGCTACCGCGCTGAGCCAGACCACGGTTGTGGCCGGTCATCTGCTTGCGGAACTTCGTACGCTTTGGTTGCAACATTTGGCGTACCCCTTACTTAGCAGCTTTTTTACGAGGAGCGGGCGCTTGCGGCTTGAGCTCTTCCTGGCGGCCACCGATGACCTCACCCTTGAAGATCCAGACCTTGACGCCAATCACACCGTAGGTGGTGTGCGCTTCGTAGGTGGCGTAATCGATATCGGCGCGCAGGGTGTGCAGCGGCACACGACCTTCGCGATACCATTCGGTACGGGCGATTTCAGCACCACCGAGACGACCGCTCACCTGGATCTTGATGCCCTTGGCACCAATGCGCATGGCGTTCTGTACGGCGCGCTTCATGGCGCGACGGAACATCACGCGACGCTCCAGCTGCTGAGCTACGCTCTGGGCAACCAACATGGCGTCGAGCTCCGGCTTGCGGATCTCTTCGATGTTGATGTGCACCGGCACACCCATTTTCTTGGTCAGGTCCTGACGCAGCTTCTCAACATCTTCACCTTTCTTGCCGATCACGATGCCGGGACGAGCGGTGTGGATGGTGATGCGTGCGGTTTGGGCCGGGCGATGGATATCGATACGGCTTACGGACGCGCTTTTTAATTTGTCTTGGAGGTACTCACGAACCTGCAGGTCGGCCAGCAGATAATCGGCATAAGTGCGCTTATCTGCATACCAGACCGAGGTGTGCTCCTTGACGATTCCCAGGCGGATGCCAACGGGATGTACTTTCTGACCCATCTGAGAGACTCCGTTACTTGTCCGCAACCTTGACAGTGATATGGCAAGACCGCTTGACGATGCGATCAGCACGGCCTTTGGCACGCGGCATGATGCGCTTAAGCGAACGCCCTTCGTTGACGAAGACAGTGGAGACCTTCAGGTCATCCACGTCAGCGCCTTCGTTGTGCTCGGCGTTGGCAACGGCCGACTCCAGCACTTTCTTCATGATCTCGGCGGCTTTCTTGCTGCTGAAAGCCAGGAGGTTGAGCGCTTCGCCCACCTTCTTCCCGCGGATCTGGTCGGCGACCAAGCGGGCTTTCTGGGCGGAGATGCGAGCGCCCGACAACTTAGCGGCTACTTCCATCGTTCCTTACCCCTTAACGCTTGGCTTTCTTGTCCGCCACGTGCCCACGATAAGTGCGGGTAGCAGCGAACTCGCCGAGTTTGTGGCCGACCATGTCTTCGTTCACCAGAACCGGGACATGTTGACGACCGTTATGCACAGCGATGGTCAAACCGACCATCTGCGGCAGGATCATCGAACGACGCGACCAGGTCTTCACCGGCTTGCGATCATTCTTTTCCACCGCCACTTCGACCTTCTTCAGTAGGTGAAGATCGATAAAAGGACCTTTTTTCAGAGAACGCGGCACTGTCGTATCCCTCTAGTTACTTGCGGCGGCGGACGATCATTTTGTCGGTGCGCTTGTTACCACGGGTCTTCGCACCCTTGGTCGGGAAGCCCCACGGCGACACCGGATGACGACCACCCGAGGTACGACCTTCACCACCACCATGCGGGTGGTCGACCGGGTTCATGGCAACACCACGAACGGTCGGGCGAACGCCGCGCCAGCGTTTGGCACCAGCCTTACCCAGCGAGCGCAGGCTGTGCTCGGAGTTCGAGACTTCGCCCAGGGTCGCACGGCACTCGGCCAGCACCTTACGCATCTCGCCGGAGCGCAGACGCAGAGTCACATAGGCACCTTCACGAGCAACCAGCTGAGCGGAAGCACCAGCGGAACGCGCGATCTGAGCACCCTTGCCCGGCTTCAGCTCGACACCATGAATGGTCGAACCCACCGGAATGTTGCGCAGCGGCAGAGTGTTACCCGCCTTGATCGGCGCAGCAGAACCGGAGATCAGCTGGTCGCCGGCACTCACGCCTTTCGGCGCGATGATGTAGCGACGCTCGCCGTCGGCATATTTCAGCAGCGCGATGTGAGCAGTACGGTTCGGATCGTATTCCACGCGCTCAACGATGGCCGGAATGCCATCCTTGTTGCGACGGAAGTCGACCAGACGGTAGTGCTGCTTGTGACCACCACCGATATGACGGGTGGTGATACGACCGTTGTTGTTACGGCCGCCGGACTTCGACTTCTTCTCGAGCAGCGGAGCATAAGGAGCGCCTTTGTGCAGCTCCTGATTGACCACCTTGACCACAAAACGGCGGCCCGCGGAAGTCGGTTTGCATTTAACGATTGCCATGATGCACCCCTACCTTACTCAGCACTGCTGGCGAAATCGAGATCCTGGCCCGGCTGAAGAGCGATGTACGCCTTCTTCCAGTCGTTACGCTTGCCCAGGCCGCGAGCGGTACGCTTGGTCTTACCCTTTACATTCAGGGTGGTGACACGAGCGACTTTCACGCTGAACAGGCTTTCGACAGCCTTCTTGATTTCCAGCTTGGTTGCATCGGTGGCAACCTTGAAAACGAATTGGCTCTTGCTGTCCGCCAGCACGGTGGCCTTCTCGGAGACGTGCGGACCAAGCAGCACTTTGAATACGCGTTCCTGGTTCATCCCAGCAGCTCCTCGAATTTCTTCACGGCGGACACGGTGATCAACACCTTGTCGTAGGCGATAAGGCTGACCGGATCGGAACCCTGGACGTCACGTACATCGACGTGCGGCAGGTTGCGCGCAGCCAGATACAGGTTCTGGTCGACGGCATCGGAAATGATCAGCACGTCGTTCAAGCCCATGCCGTTCAGCTTGTTCAGCAGAACCTTGGTCTTCGGTGCCTCGACGGCGAAATCCTCGACCACCACCAGACGATCCAGACGCACCAGCTCGGAGAGAATCGAGCGCAAAGCGGCGCGATACATCTTCTTGTTGAGCTTCTGGTCGTGATTCTGCGGACGAGCAGCGAAAGTCACG
Source organism: Zestomonas ipomoeae (assembly GCF_057128665.1). Lineage (NCBI taxonomy): Bacteria > Pseudomonadati > Pseudomonadota > Gammaproteobacteria > Pseudomonadales > Pseudomonadaceae > Zestomonas > Zestomonas ipomoeae. Next base: position 22,208 of record NZ_JBSKHQ010000006.1, on the reverse strand, counting down.
CCACCGCCACGCCAGATCGGACCGCGAGTGGTACCAGCACGAGCACGACCAGTGCCCTTCTGGCGCCACGGGCGCTTACCGCCACCGGAGACGTCGGAACGGGTCTTCTGCTGCTTGCTGCCCTGACGGCCGCCAGCCATGTAAGCGACAACAGCCTGGTGAACCAGAGTCTCGTTGAATTCGCTGCCGAAGGTCGTTTCGGAGACTTCGATCGCCTGAGCGTTGTTTACATTCAATTGCATCTCAGCATCTCCCCTTAACCGCGAGCCTTGGCTGCCGGACGCACGACGACATCAGCGCCGGTAGCGCCGGGAACGGCACCCTTGACCAGCAGCAGATTGCGTTCAGCGTCGACGCGCACAACTTCCAGGGACTGCACGGTCACGCGCTCGGCGCCCATATGACCGGACATTTTCTTGCCCTTGAAGACACGACCAGGAGTCTGGCACTGGCCGATGGAGCCCGGCACACGGTGAGAAACGGAGTTGCCGTGGGTGTTGTCCTGGCCGCGGAAGTTCCAGCGCTTGATGGTACCGGCAAAGCCTTTACCCTTGGACTCGCCAGTGACATCCACCAGCTGACCGGCCTGGAACAGTTCGGCGGTGATCTGATCGCCAGCCTGGTACTCGCCCGACTCCAGGCGGAACTCCCAGACGCCGCGACCTGCAGCGACATTTGCTTTGGCAAAGTGACCGGCCTGAGCCTTGGTCACGCGGGAAGCACGACGCTCGCCAACGGTAACCTGCACCGCGCGATAGCCGTCGGTCTCTTCGTTTTTGAACTGAGTGACGCGATTCGGCTCGATCTCGATGACCGTAACCGGAATAGAGACACCTTCTTCGGTGAAAATGCGGGTCATGCCGCACTTACGACCGACTACACCAATAGTCATGTTGTAACCTCATGAGTGTACGGGGCTTTCACCCGCTATGGCCGCCCATTTCAGAGCGTTACACGACCAAAACCGGCAGGTTTTAGCCGAGGCTGATCTGCACTTCCACGCCAGCCGCAAGATCGAGCTTCATCAGCGCATCGACGGTCTTGTCGGTCGGCTGAACGATGTCCAGCACGCGCTTATGGGTACGAATCTCATACTGGTCGCGCGCGTCCTTGTTGACGTGCGGAGAAACCAGCACTGTGAAACGCTCCTTGCGAGTAGGCAGAGGAATCGGACCACGCACCTGAGCACCAGTACGTTTCGCGGTTTCCACGATTTCCTGGGTAGATTGATCGATCAGGCGATGGTCAAAAGCCTTCAACCGAATACGGATTTGTTGGTTTTGCATTTTGACCTCAGACTCCAAGTTGCCACCCCACCGGACGCAATACGCCCGGTAAAAGGAGGCGCAATTGTACGGATGCGCCCCCAGGGTGTCAATAAATGATCAGCAAACAGAAAAGGCCCCCGAGGGGGCCCTTTCCAGTGCGATCTTCGATTACTCGATGATCTTGGCAACCACGCCGGCACCAACGGTACGGCCGCCTTCGCGAATCGCGAAGCGCAGACCTTCTTCCATGGCGATCGGAGCGATCAGGGTGACAGTCATCTTGATGTTGTCGCCCGGCATAACCATTTCAACGCCTTCCGGCAGTTCGCAGTTACCGGTCACGTCAGTGGTACGGAAGTAGAACTGCGGACGGTAGCCTTTGAAGAACGGAGTGTGACGACCGCCTTCTTCCTTGCTCAGCACGTACACTTCGCCTTCGAACTTGGTGTGCGGCTTGATGGTGCCCGGCTTGGCCAGAACCTGGCCACGCTCGACGTCTTCACGCTTGGTGCCGCGCAGCAGCACACCAACGTTCTCGCCGGCACGACCTTCGTCGAGCAACTTGCGGAACATCTCGACGCCGGTACAGGTGGTCTTGGTGGTCGCCTTGATGCCGACGATTTCCACTTCTTCCTGGACCTTGACGATGCCGCGCTCGACACGACCGGTTACCACGGTGCCGCGACCGGAGATCGAGAACACGTCTTCGATCGGCATCAGGAACGGCTGGTCAATGGCACGCACCGGCTCCGGAATATAGGAGTCCAGGGTCTCGACCAGCTTGCGAACGGCGCTAACGCCGATCTCGTTGTCGTCCTTGCCTTCCAACGCCATCAGCGCGGAACCGATGACGATCGGAGTGTCGTCGCCCGGGAAGTCGTAGGTGTTCAGCAGGTCGCGAACTTCCATTTCGACCAGCTCCAGCAGCTCGGCGTCGTCCACCATGTCGGCCTTGTTCAGGAACACGACGATGTAAGGAACACCGACCTGACGGGACAGCAGGATGTGCTCGCGAGTCTGCGGCATGGGGCCGTCGGCTGCGGAGCAAACCAGGATCGCGCCATCCATCTGCGCAGCACCGGTGATCATGTTCTTCACATAGTCAGCGTGGCCGGGGCAGTCGACGTGGGCGTAGTGACGGATGGCGGAATCGTACTCAACATGAGAGGTGTTGATGGTGATACCGCGAGCCTTCTCTTCCGGCGCATTGTCGATCTGGTCGAAGTTGCGCGCAGAACCACCCCAGGTCTCGGCACAGACCTTGGTCAGAGCAGCAGTCAGCGTGGTCTTGCCATGGTCAACGTGACCGATGGTGCCGACGTTGACGTGCGGTTTGTTACGTTCGAATTTTTCCTTAGCCACGACAGTAAACCTCTTACTTAAAGGGCTGAATCAACCTTGTTTTTTAACCAGTGCTTCGACGATGTTCGACGGAGCTTCGGCGTATTTCGAGAATTCCATGGAGTAGCTGGCACGGCCCTGCGACATGGAGCGAACATCCGTCGCGTAACCGAACATCTCACCCAGCGGAACTTCGGCACGGATAACCTTGCCAGCCGGAGTGTCTTCCATACCCTGGATCAGACCACGGCGACGGTTCAGGTCACCCATCACGTCACCCATGTAGTCTTCCGGAGTTACCACCTCGACCTTCATGATCGGCTCAAGCACCTTGCCGCCACCTTTCTGGGCCAGCTGCTTGGTCGCCATGGAAGCCGCGATCTTGAACGCCATCTCGTTGGAGTCGACGTCGTGGTAGGAACCATCGAACACGGTAGCCTTGAGGCCGATGAGCGGATAACCGGCAACCACGCCGTTCTTCATCTGCTCCTCGATGCCCTTCTGGATCGCCGGGATGTATTCCTTCGGAATCACACCACCCACGACCTCGTTGGCGAAGACCAGGCCTTCGGCAATGTTGCCCTTCTCATCCACATCGGCGGAAGAGAAGCGAATCCAGCAGTGACCGAACTGACCGCGACCACCGGACTGGCGGACGAACTTGCCTTCGATCTCGACATTGTCCTTGGAGATGGTTTCGCGGTAGGCCACCTGCGGCTTGCCGATGTTGGCCTCGACACCAAACTCGCGCTTCATGCGGTCGACCAGGATATCCAGGTGCAGTTCACCCATACCGGAAATGATGGTCTGACCGGACTCTTCGTCGGTCTTGACGCGGAACGACGGGTCTTCCTGGGCCAGCTTGCCCAGCGCGATCCCCATCTTCTCCTGGTCGGCCTTGGTCTTCGGCTCGACAGCTACGGAAATCACCGGCTCCGGGAAGTCCATGCGCTCGAGAATGATCGGCTTCTCCAGCGAGCAGAGGGTGTCACCGGTGGTGACGTCCTTCATGCCGATCAGTGCAGCGATGTCGCCAGCGCGCACTTCCTTGATCTCTTCGCGGGTGTTGGCATGCATCTGCACCATACGGCCGACGCGCTCTTTCTTGCCCTTCACCGAGTTCAAAACCGAGTCGCCGGAATTCAGCACGCCGGAGTAAACGCGGGCAAAGGTCAAGGTGCCGACGAAGGGGTCGGTGGCAATCTTGAACGCCAGAGCGGAGAACGGCTCGTTGTCATCGGCGTGACGCTCGTCCTCCTGCTCTTCGTTGTCCGGGTGCACGCCCTTGATCGCAGGGATCTCGGTCGGCGCCGGCAGCAGCTCGATCACAGCATCGAGAACCAGGGGAACGCCCTTGTTCTTGAAGGAGGAACCGCAGACAGCCGGAACGATTTCGCAGGCAATGGTGCGCTGGCGCAGACCGGCCTTGATTTCCTCGGTGGTCAGCTCGCCGCCTTCGAGGTACTTGTTCATCAGCTCTTCGTTGGCCTCGGCAGCCGCCTCGATCATGTTCGAGCGCCACTCTTCGGCCAGGTCTTGCAGCTCGGCCGGGATTTCTTCCTCGCGAAAGGTCATGCCCTGGTCGTCTTCGTTCCAGTAGATCGCCTTCATCTTGATCAAGTCGATCTGGCCCTGGAAGTTGTCTTCCGCACCGATGGCGAGCTGGATCGGAACCGGGGTATGACCCAGGCGCTGCTTGATCTGGCCGACCACGCGCAGGAAGTTGGCCCCGGCGCGGTCCATCTTGTTCACGTAAACGATACGCGGAACACCGTACTTGTTGGCCTGACGCCATACGGTTTCGGACTGCGGCTCGACGCCGGAGGTACCACAGAACACCACGACCGCGCCGTCGAGCACGCGCAGGGAGCGCTCTACTTCGATGGTGAAGTCAACGTGACCGGGGGTATCGATGATGTTCACACGATACTTGTCGAACTGCTTCTCGGAACCCTGCCAGAAGGCAGTGGTGGCAGCCGAAGTAATGGTGATACCACGCTCCTGCTCCTGCACCATCCAGTCCATGGTCGCGGCGCCATCATGCACCTCGCCCATCTTGTGGTTGACACCCGTGTAGAACAGGATCCGCTCGGTAGTAGTGGTCTTGCCCGCATCGACGTGGGCGCAGATACCAATATTACGGTAGCGGTTAATCGGTGTAGTACGAGCCATAAAGCCCTCGCAAAATTAGTGACGCAGAATTTAGAAGCGGTAGTGCGAGAAGGCCTTGTTGGCCTCCGCCATACGGTGCACGTCTTCACGCTTCTTCACCGCAGCGCCTTTACCTTCGGCAGCATCCAGCAGCTCGCCAGCCAGGCGCAGGGCCATGGACTTCTCGCCACGCTTGCGCGCGGAGTCGACCAGCCAGCGCATGGCCAGAGCGTTACGACGGGACGGACGAACTTCGACCGGAACCTGGTAAGTCGCGCCGCCTACACGGCGGGACTTCACTTCGACCAGCGGAGCGATGGCGTCGAGAGCTTTCTCGAAGATTTCCAGGGGATCGCTGTTCTTGCGTTCTTTCACTTTGTCCAGCGCGCCATAAACAATGCGCTCGGCCACGGCTTTCTTGCCGCTTTCCATCACATGGTTCATGAACTTGGCGAGGATCTGGCTGCCGTACTTCGGATCGTCAAGGATCTCGCGCTTGGCTGCTACACGACGTCTTGGCATTGATAAGCCCTCAAACGGTCTTCAGGTTAGCTCGGGACTCGAATGCCCGACCTTACTCTTATCGACTCAATTAAATAGAAAACGATTACTTCGGACGCTTCGCGCCGTACTTCGAACGACCCTGCTTACGGTCTTTGACGCCGGAGGTATCCAGCGAACCGCGCACGGTGTGGTAACGCACACCCGGAAGGTCTTTTACACGACCGCCACGGATCAGCACCACGCTGTGCTCTTGCAGGTTGTGGCCTTCACCGCCGATGTAGGAGGTGACCTCGAAGCCATTGGTCAGACGTACGCGGCAGACTTTACGCAGTGCCGAGTTCGGTTTCTTCGGAGTGGTGGTGTACACGCGGGTGCACACGCCACGACGCTGGGGGCAGTTCTGCAGCGCCGGCACGTCGCTCTTCTCGACGACGCGCTTGCGCGGCTGACGCACCAGCTGGTTGATAGTTGCCATCTACTAGCTCCACTGTTGTCTTTCGACGCTATTTATTACAACAAAAGCAAAAAATGGCAGGGCACACGCCCTGCCAAATTTAGGGGTGCATGAGTCTAAAGAGACTGTAGCCCCCAGTCAAGGCAAAGCCCAGGCACCGCGGTGCCTGGGCCTCGCACTCAAGTACCGCTGGAGTTCAGCGCTTCGCTCAACGCCGCTTCCACTTCGCTCGCACTGACGCGGACCGGCTTGTCGGCCTCGCGCTTGCGCTTGCGCTCGCTGTGGTAGGCCAAGCCGGTACCGGCCGGGATCAGACGACCCACCACCACGTTTTCCTTCAGGCCACGCAGGTAGTCGCGCTTGCCGGTGACCGCCGCCTCGGTGAGCACGCGGGTGGTCTCCTGGAACGATGCCGCGGAGATGAACGACTCGGTGGACAGCGAAGCCTTGGTGATACCCAGCAGGACGCGCTCGTACTTGGCGATGAACTTGTCTTCGCCGGCCAGCACTTCGTTTTCCTCCAGCACCTGGGTCAGTTCCATCTGGTCGCCCTTGATGAAACTGGAGTCACCCGACTCGGACACTTCGACCTTGCGCAGCATCTGCCGCAGGATGGTCTCGATGTGCTTGTCGTTGATCTTCACACCCTGCAGGCGGTACACGTCCTGGATCTCGTTGACGATGTACTTGGCCAGCGCGCTGACGCCCAGCAGGCGCAGGATGTCGTGCGGGTTGCTCGGGCCGTCGGAGATCACTTCGCCCTTGTTCACCTGTTCGCCTTCGAAGACGTTCAGGTGACGCCACTTCGGAATCAGCTCCTCGTAGGGATCGCTGCCATCGGTCGGCGTGATGACCAGGCGGCGCTTGCCCTTGGTCTCCTTGCCGAAGCTGATGGTGCCGCTGATTTCCGCCAGGATCGACGGCTCTTTCGGACGACGCGCCTCGAACAGGTCGGCCACGCGCGGCAGACCACCGGTGATGTCGCGGGTCTTCGAGGTTTCCTGCGGGATACGCGCGATGACGTCACCCACGTTGACCTGCACGCCATCGCCGACACCGACCAGGGCGTTGGCGGGCAGGAAGTACTGGGCCGGCACGTCGGTACCCGGCAGCAGCAGTTCCTTGCCGCTGGCATCGACCAGCTTGACCGCAGGACGGATATCCTTGCCAGCCGCCGGGCGATCCTTCGGATCCATCACCTCGATGTTGGTCAGACCGGTCAGTTCGTCGGTCTGGCGCTTGATGGTGATGCCCTCCTCCATGCCGACGAAGGTCACGGTACCCTTCATTTCGGTCACGATCGGGTGGGTGTGCGGGTCCCACTTGGCGACGATGGCGCCCGGATCGACCTTGTCGCCTTCCTTCACCGAGATCATGGCGCCGTAGGGCAGCTTGTAGCGCTCGCGCTCGCGACCGAACTCGTCGGCCACGGCCAGCTCACCGGAGCGGGATACCGCCACCAAGTTGCCGTCGGTGCGCTCGACGTGCTTCAGGTTGTGCAGGCGGATGACGCCGCCGTTCTTCACCTGGACGCTATCGGCAGCCGAGGTCCGGCTGGCCGCACCACCGATGTGGAAGGTCCGCATGGTCAGCTGGGTACCCGGCTCACCGATGGACTGGGCCGCAATGACGCCGACCGCTTCACCGATGTTGACCTGATGCCCGCGGGCCAGATCGCGGCCGTAACACTTGGCGCAGATACCGTAGCGGGTTTCGCAGCTGATCGGCGAACGCACCACCACTTCGTCGATGCTGTTGCGCTCGATGAACTCGACCCACTGCTCGTCGACCAGGGTGCCGGCCGGCACGATGACGTCGTCGGTGCCCGGCTTGAACACGTCACGGGCGATCACACGGCCCAGTACGCGTTCGCCGAGCGGCTCGACCACGTCGCCGCCTTCGATGTGCGGGGTCATCAGCAGGCCGTGCTCGGTGCCGCAGTCGACCTCGGTCACCACCAGATCCTGGGCGACGTCGACCAGGCGACGGGTCAGGTAACCGGAGTTCGCGGTCTTCAGTGCGGTATCCGCCAGACCCTTACGCGCACCGTGCGTAGAGATGAAGTACTGCAGTACGTTCAGACCTTCGCGGAAGTTCGCGGTGATCGGCGTTTCGATGATGGAGCCGTCCGGCTTGGCCATCAGGCCGCGCATACCGGCCAGCTGGCGAATCTGGGCGGCGCTACCGCGCGCACCGGAGTCGGCCATCATGTACATGGAGTTGAAGGACTCCTGGTCGACTTCCTTGCCCTCGCGGTCGATGACCTTCTCTTTCGAGAGGTTGGCCATCATCGCCTTGGACACTTCGTCGTTGGCCTTCGACCAGAGGTCGATCACCTTGTTGTACTTCTCGCCCTGGGTGACCAGGCCGGAGGCGTACTGTGCCTCGATCTCCTTCACTTCCTCGGTGGCGGCATCGATGATGCGCGCCTTCTCGTCCGGGATGACGAAGTCGTTCACGCCGATCGACACACCGGAGATGGTCGAGTAGGCGAAACCGGTGTACATCAGCTGGTCGGCGAAGATGACGGTGTCCTTCAGACCCACAGTGCGGTAGCACTGGTTGATCAGCTTGGAGATCGCCTTTTTCTTCATCGGCTGGTTGACCACGTCGTAGGACAGGCCGGCCGGGACCACCTGGAACAACAGCGCACGACCGACAGTGGTGTCGACGATGCGGGTGTTCTTGGTGATGCTGCCGTCTTTTTCCTTGATGGTCTCGTTGATGCGAACCTTGACGCGGGCGTGCAGGGAGGCCTCGCCGGCGCGGAATACCCGGTCGACTTCCTGCAGGTCGGCGAATACGCGACCCTCGCCCTTGGCGTTCACCGCCTCGCGGGTCATGTAGTACAGACCCAGTACCACGTCCTGCGACGGTACGATGATCGGCTCGCCGTTGGCCGGCGAGAGGATGTTGTTGGTCGACATCATCAGCGCGCGCGCTTCGAGCTGGGCTTCCAGGGTCAGCGGCACGTGCACGGCCATCTGGTCACCGTCGAAGTCGGCGTTGTACGCGGCGCAGACCAGCGGGTGCAGCTGAATGGCTTTACCTTCGATCAGTACCGGCTCGAACGCCTGGATGCCCAGACGGTGCAGGGTCGGTGCGCGGTTCAGCAGCACGGGGTGTTCGCGGATGACTTCGGCGAGAACGTCCCAGACCTCGGGCAGCTCGCGCTCGACCATCTTCTTGGCCGCCTTGATGGTGGTGGCCATGCCGCGGGCTTCCAGCTTGCCGAAAATGAACGGCTTGAACAGCTCGAGGGCCATCTTCTTCGGCAGGCCGCACTGGTGCAGGCGCAGGGTCGGACCAACGGTGATCACCGAACGACCGGAGTAGTCCACGCGCTTACCGAGCAGGTTCTGACGGAAGCGACCTTGCTTGCCCTTGATCATGTCGGCCAGCGACTTCAGCGGACGCTTGTTCGAGCCGGTGATGGCGCGACCGCGGCGGCCGTTGTCGAGCAGGGCGTCGACCGCTTCCTGCAGCATGCGCTTTTCGTTGCGCACGATGATGTCCGGCGCCGACAGGTCGAGCAGGCGCTTCAGACGGTTGTTGCGGTTGATCACCCGGCGATAGAGGTCGTTCAGGTCGGAGGTCGCGAAGCGGCCGCCATCCAGCGGAACCAGCGGACGCAGGTCCGGCGGCAGTACCGGCAGCACGGTCAGCACCATCCACTCCGGCAGGTTGCCGGAGTCCTTGAAGGCTTCCATCAGCTTCAGGCGCTTGGACAGCTTCTTGATCTTGGTTTCCGAGTTGGTCTGCGGAATCTCTTCGCGCAGGCGGCCAATCTCGTGCTCCAGGTCGATCTGGTTGAGCAGCTCGCGAACGGCCTCGGCGCCCATGCGCGCGTCGAAGTCGTCGCCGAACTCTTCGAGGGCTTCGAAGTATTGCTCGTCGTTCAGCAGCTGCCCCTTCTCGAGGGTGGTCATGCCCGGATCGATCACCACGTAGCTCTCGAAATAGAGCACGCGTTCGATGTCACGCAGGGTCATGTCCAGCAGCAGGCCGATACGGCTCGGCAGCGACTTCAGGAACCAGATGTGGGCGACCGGCGAAGCCAGCTCGATGTGCGCCATGCGCTCGCGGCGGACTTTGGCCAGGGCCACTTCCACGCCGCATTTCTCGCAGATCACACCGCGGTGCTTCAAGCGCTTGTACTTACCGCACAGGCATTCGTAGTCCTTCACCGGGCCGAAGATCTTGGCACAGAACAAGCCATCGCGTTCCGGCTTGAAGGTACGGTAGTTGATGGTCTCCGGCTTCTTCACTTCACCGAAGGACCAGGAACGGATCATCTCGGGCGACGCCAGGCCAATACGGATGGCATCGAACTCTTCGATTTGACCCTGGTTTTTCAACAGATTCAGCAAGTCTTTCAAGGCCTTTCCTCCTCACGGAGCAGGGAGCGGGCTTCTGCCGCCCCGCTCCCGATGCGCGTCGCGTGTTATTCGGTTTCCAGTTCGATGTCGATACCCAGCGAGCGGATCTCTTTGATCAGCACGTTGAAGGACTCCGGCATGCCGGCCTCCATGCGGTGATCGCCGTCCACGATGTTCTTGTACATCTTGGTCCGTCCGTTCACGTCGTCCGACTTCACGGTGAGCATTTCCTGCAGGGTGTAGGCGGCGCCGTAGGCTTCCAGCGCCCAGACCTCCATCTCCCCGAAACGCTGGCCACCGAACTGCGCCTTACCACCCAGCGGCTGCTGGGTAACCAGGCTGTAGGAACCGGTGGAACGCGCGTGCATCTTGTCGTCGACCAGGTGGTTCAGCTTGAGCATGTACATGTAGCCGACGGTGGTCGGGCGCTCGAACTGGTTGCCGGTACGGCCATCGAACAGGCGCATCTGGCCGCTTTCCGGCAGATCCGCCAGTTTCAGCATGGCCTTGATCTCGCTTTCCTTGGCACCGTCGAATACCGGGGTGGCCATCGGCACACCGCCGCGCAGGTTCTTCGCCAGTTCGAGGATCTCGGTATCGGAGAGCTCGTCGAGGTTTTCCTGGCGACCACCAATCTCGTTATAGATCTCGGTGAGGAACTTGCGCAGTTCGGCGACCTTACGCTGCTCTTCGAGCATGCGATTGATCTTCTCGCCCAGCCCCTTGGCCGCCAGGCCCAGGTGGGTTTCGAGGATCTGACCGACGTTCATCCGCGACGGTACGCCCAGCGGGTTGAGGACGATGTCCACCGGAGTGCCATTGGCATCGTGCGGCATGTCTTCGACCGGCATGATCACCGAGACCACACCCTTGTTACCGTGACGGCCGGCCATCTTGTCGCCCGGCTGGATGCGACGCTTGATCGCCAGGTAGACCTTGACGATCTTCAGTACGCCCGGCGCCAGGTCGTCGCCCTGCTGCAGCTTGCGCTTCTTGTCTTCGAACTTGTCGTCGAGCAGTTGGCGGCGGTCGGAGATGTAGGCCTGGGCCTTTTCCAACTGCTCGTTCAGCGCGTCGTCGCTCATGCGCAGCTTGAACCACTGGCCGCGCTCGAGGCCGTCGAGGAACTCGTCGGTGATCACCGCGCCCTTCTTCAGGCCGGCACCGCCTTCGGCGCTCTGCCCGACCAATGCCGAGCGCAGACGCTCGAAGGTCGCTCCTTCGACGATGCGGAACTCCTCGTTGAGGTCCTTGCGGATCTCGTCGAGCTGCATCTTCTCGATGGCCAGTGCACGGGAGTCACGCTCGACGCCGTCGCGGGTGAAGACCTGCACGTCGATGACGGTGCCCTTGGTGCCGGTGGGCACGCGCAGGGAGGTGTCCTTCACGTCGGAGGCCTTCTCACCGAAGATCGCGCGCAGCAGCTTCTCTTCCGGCGTCAGCTGGGTCTCGCCCTTCGGGGTGACCTTGCCGACCAGGATGTCGCCAGCGCCGACTTCGGCACCGACGTAGACGATGCCGGCTTCGTCCAGCTTGTTCAGCGCGGCTTCACCGACGTTCGGGATGTCCGCGGTGATTTCCTCTGGGCCGAGCTTGGTATCACGGGCCACACAGGTCAGTTCCTGGATATGGATCGTGGTGAAGCGGTCTTCCTGGACCACGCGCTCGGACAGGCAGATGGAGTCTTCGAAGTTGAAGCCGTTCCACGGCATGAACGCCACGCGCATGTTCTGGCCCAGCGCCAGTTCGCCCATGTCGGTGGACGGACCATCGGCCAGGATGTCGCTGCGCGAAACCTTGTCACCCTTGCTCACCAGCGGACGCTGGTTGATGCAGGTGTTCTGGTTGGAGCGGGTGTACTTGGTCAGGTTGTAGATGTCGACACCGGCTTCGCCGGTTTCCACTTCGTCATCGTTGACGCGAACCACGATGCGGCTGGCGTCGACCGAGTCGATCACCCCGCCACGGCGTGCGACCACGCAGACACCGGAGTCACGGGCAACGTTGCGCTCCATACCGGTACCCACCAGCGGCTTGTCGGCACGCAGGGTCGGCACGGCCTGACGCTGCATGTTCGAACCCATCAGTGCGCGGTTGGCGTCGTCGTGCTCGAGGAACGGGATCAGCGAGGCCGCGACGGAAACCACCTGCTTCGGCGAGACGTCCATCAGGGTGACGTCTTCCGGCGCCTTGACGGTGAACTCGTTGAGGTGACGCACGGCCACCAGCTCGTCGGTCAGCTGCCCCTTGTCGTTCATGGTCGCCGACGCCTGGGCGATCACGTGATCGGCCTCTTCGATGGCGGACAGGAACACGATCTCGTCGGTGACCTGTGTGTCCTTCACCACACGATACGGACTCTCGAGGAAACCGTACTGGTTGGTGCGGGCATACGCCGCCAGGGAGTTGATCAGGCCGATGTTCGGACCTTCAGGGGTCTCGATCGGGCACACACGGCCATAGTGGGTCGGGTGTACGTCGCGGACTTCGAAGCCGGCGCGCTCGCGGGTCAGACCACCTGGGCCGAGTGCGGAGACGCGGCGCTTGTGGGTGATCTCGGAGAGCGGGTTGTTCTGGTCCATGAACTGCGAGAGCTGGCTGGAGCCGAAGAACTCCTTCACCGCCGCCGCGACCGGCTTGGCGTTGATCAGGTCCTGCGGCATCAGGCCTTCGCTTTCGGCCATCGACAGGCGCTCTTTCACCGCGCGCTCGACGCGCACCAGGCCGACGCGGAACTGGTTCTCGGCCATCTCGCCGACGCAACGCACGCGGCGGTTGCCCAGGTGGTCGATGTCATCGACGATGCCCTTGCCGTTACGGATGTCGACCAGGGTCTTCAGCACGGCAACGATGTCTTCCTTGCTCAGCACGCCCGAACCCTCGATCTCGGTACGACCGATACGACGGTTGAACTTCATGCGGCCGACGGCGGACAGGTCGTAGCGCTCGGCGCTGAAGAACAGATTGTTGAACAGGGTCTCGGCGGCATCCTTGGTCGGCGGCTCGCCAGGACGCATCATGCGATAGATCTCGACCAGGGCTTCCAGCTGGTTGCCGGTAGAGTCGATCTTCAGCGTGTCGGAGATGAACGGACCGCAGTCGATGTCGTTGGTGTACAGGGTCTCGATGCGAACCACCTGGGCCTTGGCAATCTTCGCCAGCAGGTCGGTGGTCAGCTCGGTGTTGCACTCGGCGATGATCTCGCCAGTGGCCGGATGGACGATGGCCTTGGCGGTGGTGCGACCCAGCACGTAGTCGAGCGGGACTTCCAGCTCCTTGATGCCGGCCTTGTCGATCTGGTTGATGTGGCGCGCAGTGATACGGCGGCCCTGCTCGACGATGACCTTGCCCTTCTCGTCCTTGATATCGAACGCGGCGATCTCGCCACGCAGGCGCTGCGGCACCAGCTCCAGGCTCAGGGACTCGCCCTTCACATGGAACAGGTTGGTGTCATAGAAGGCGTCCAGCACTTCCTCGGTGCTGTAGCCCAGGGCACGCAGCAGTACAGAGGCCGGCAGCTTGCGGCGACGGTCGATACGCACGAACACGGCGTCCTTCGGATCGAACTCGAAGTCCAGCCAGGAACCGCGGTAGGGAATGATGCGAGCGGAGTACAGCAACTTGCCGGAGCTGTGAGTCTTGCCGCGGTCGTGGTCGAAGAATACGCCCGGAGAACGGTGCAGCTGGGAAACGATGACGCGCTCGGTACCGTTGATGATGAAGGTACCGTTCTCGGTCATCAGGGGGATTTCCCCCATGTAGACTTCCTGCTCCTTGATGTCCTTGATGGCCTTGTTCGACGACTCCTTGTCGAAGATGATCAGACGCACTTTTACGCGCAGCGGCACGGCATAGGTCACGCCGCGCAGCACGCATTCCTTGACATCGAAAGCCGGCTCGCCCAGGCGATAGCCGACGTATTCCAGAGCGGCATTGCCGGAATAGCTGATGATCGGAAATACGGATTTGAAGGCCGCATGCAGGCCCACGTCGCGGAGCTGATCCTTGGTCGCGCCCGACTGCAGGAATTCGCGGTACGAATCCAACTGGATGGCCAGGAGATACGGCACGTCCATGACGTCCGGCAACTTGCTAAAGTCCTTGCGGATACGTTTTTTCTCAGTGTATGAGTAAGCCATCAGCGTTCCCCAGCTTGGTCACCTGCTTGTTTGGCTCCTCCCGACGGAAGCAGCCAGAAAATCGTGCGAACCCCATGGTTCGCGCCACCCCTCGGGTGGGTTTCCCATCATGGACAGCAACCTGCCCATAACGGAAAAAGGCCGGTGGCAAAAGCCACCAGCCATCAGCCTTACGCGAGACGCCCAGGCTGTCGACGCAAGGTCGTCGCTTACTTGAGCTCGACTTTGGCGCCAGCTTCTTCCAGGGCCTTCTTGGCGGCTTCGGCTTCTTCTTTCGAAGCGCCTTCCTTGACCACGCCCGGGGCGCCGTCAACGACAGCCTTGGCTTCTTTCAGGCCCAGACCGGTCAGTTCACGAACGACCTTGATGACGTTGACTTTCTTGTCACCGGCTTCGGTCAGGATGATGTTGAACTCGGTTTGTTCTTCAACAGCAGCGGCAGCAGCAGCCGGACCAGCGGCAACAGCGGCAGCGGCGGTCACGCCGAACTTCTCTTCCATCGCCTTGATCAGTTCAACGATCTGCATGACGGACATTTCGGATACGGCGTTGATGATGTCTTCGTTGGTCAGAGCCATGACTCTAGTTCCTGTATTTTTGGGACGGCCTGCGGCCATCTAAATTCAACAATTAAGATTCGAAAGAAAGGCTGATGCGTCAGGCCGCAGCGGATTCTTTCTGGTCGCGGATGGCCGCCAGAGTACGAGCCAGCTTGCTGGTGGCGCCTTGGATCACGCTCATCAGCTGGGCTACGGCTTCGTCGTAGGTCGGCAGGGTTGCCAGCACGTCGATCTGGTTGGCTGCGAGGAACTGACCCTCGAACGCAGCGGCCTTGATCTCGAACTTGTCCTGACCCTTGGCGAATTCCTTGAAGATGCGAGCGGCAGCGCCCGGATGTTCGTTGGAAAAAGCGATCAGGGTCGGGCCACTGAACACGTCGTTGAGCACGTCGAACTGAGTGCCTTCAACGGCGCGACGCAGCAGGGTGTTACGCACGACTTTCACGTACACACCAGATGCGCGGGCCTCTTTACGGAGTCCGGTCATGGCCCCCACGGTCACGCCACGGGCATCGGCCACGACAGCGGACAGGGCAGCTTTGGCAGCCTCGTTGACTTCAGCGACGATGGCCTTCTTGTCTTCGAGTTTAATTGCCACGGGTTCACTCCTGGATATTACCGTTTCGTCCAGCCGGGGCCGGACGGCGTTTTGGTGTCTGATTCGGTAGAATCGGGAGCACCATCTGCGTAGGCTGTGGAGATTGCTCTCCGGGTTTAAGGCTTGCGCCGCCTACGGTCTTGGATAGCCCCCGCCAGGCAGGGACCCCAATCTTTCAGGCTGGCGGCACTGCTGCCGCCGGCCCCAATTGCTTATGCGTCGAGCGAAGCCTGATCGATGACCAGACCCGGACCCATGGTGGTGCTCAGGGTCACGCGCTTGACGTAAATACCTTTGGAGGTGGACGGCTTCAGACGCTTGAGGTCCGCCAGCAGGGCTTCCACGTTTTCCTTCAGCTTGCCGGCCTCGAAATCGACCTTGCCGATGCTGCTGTGGATGATGCCGTTCTTGTCGGTACGGAAACGCACCTGACCAGCCTTGGCATTCTTCACGGCGGTAGCCACGTCCGGAGTCACGGTACCGACCTTCGGGTTCGGCATCAGGCCACGCGGGCCGAGGATCTGACCCAGTTGACCGACAACGCGCATCGCATCGGGAGAAGCGATGACCACGTCGTAGTTGAGGTCGCCGCCCTTCATCTCGGCAGCCAGTTCGTCCATGCCAACGCGATCCGCACCAGCAGCCAGAGCGGCTTCAGCGCCCGGCCCCTGGGTGAACACGGCAACGCGAACGCTCTTGCCGGTGCCATTCGGCAGCACGGTGGCGCCACGCACGACCTGGTCGGACTTACGCGGATCAACGCCAAGGTTGATGGCGATATCGACGGACTCTTTGAACTTGATGGTCGACAACTCGGACAGCAGCTTGGCGGCTTCTTCGAAGTTGTACTGCTTGCCGGCTTCTACTTTCTCGGCAATCGCCTTCTGGCGCTTGGTCAGCTTAGCCATTTACACACCCTCCACATTGAGGCCCATGCTACGCGCGGAGCCGGCGATGGTACGCACGGCTGCATCCATGTCAGCGGCAGTCAGATCGGCCTGCTTGGCCTTGGCGATCTCCTCCAGCTGAGCACGGGTCACGGTGCCGACTTTCTGGGTGTTCGGACGAGCGGAGCCGCTGGTGATGCCGGCCGCTTTCTTCAGCAGCACGGAAGCCGGGGTGCTCTTAGTCTCGAAAGTGAAGCTGCGGTCGCTGTAGACAGTGATGATCACCGGGGTCGGCAGACCGGGCTCCATGCCCTGGGTCTTGGCGTTGAACGCCTTGCAGAACTCCATGATGTTCACGCCGTGCTGACCCAGGGCAGGGCCGACCGGCGGCGACGGATTGGCCTGGCCGGCCTTAACTTGCAGCTTGATATAAGCCTGAATCTTCTTAGCCATGTATAACTCCAGTGACGGGTTCTATCGCCCTAAGGCTCCCCGGTTGCTTTACGCATTTATCCCAATGACGACAAAACCCCGCAGCCAGCGGCTGCGGGGTGCGGGATGCTTTTTCAGCTACGCCTTCTCGACCTGGCTGAACTCCAACTCCACCGGCGTGGAGCGCCCGAAGATGAGCACGGCCACCTGGATCCGGCTCTTCTCGTAGTTGACCTCTTCGACAACCCCGTTGAAATCGGCAAACGGGCCGTCGGTAACACGCACGGTCTCGCCCGGCTCGAAAAGGGTCTTCGGCTTCGGCTTGTCGCCACTATCGGCAACCCGGCGCAGAATGGCTTCAGCCTCTTTCTCGGTGATCGGCGCCGGCTTGTCGGCCGTACCGCCGATGAAGCCCATGACACGCGGCGTATCCTTGATCAAGTGCCAGGTCGCCTCGTTCATCTCCATCTGAACCAGCACATAACCAGGGAAGAACTTACGCTCGCTCTTGCGCTTCTGGCCGTTACGCATCTCCACCACTTCCTCGGTGGGAACCAGAATTTCGCCGAACTCGTCTTCCATGCCAGCCAGCTTGACGCGCTCGATCAGCGAGCGCATGACATGCTTCTCGTAACCCGAGTAAGCATGCACAACGTACCAACGCTTAGCCACGGGACACCTTTAACCGACGATAAACGAAACAAGCCAACCGAGCAGGGAATCGAGCCCCCACAGCAGCAGCGCCATCACCAGAACGACAGCCACCACGATAAGGGTGGTCTGCGTGGTTTCTTGGCGAGTTGGCCAAACGACCTTGCGAATCTCGACGCGCGCCTCTTTCGCCAACCCCAGGAATAGCTGCCCCTTGGCCGTCTGCAGCGCCACGAAGGCAGCTACACCAGCAAGCGCAAGCAGCACCAGGACGCGATACAGAATCGGCTCGGCGGAGTAATACTGATTGCCGACCACTCCGACGGCGACCAGCACGACCGCCACCAGCCACTTCAGCAGATCGAAGCGAGAGTCTTTGGCTTCAGCCTTAGCATTCATCTACGAGGATCCTGTTAAAAGACACGCCAGATTCGCACAGGATGAATCTGGCAGGCCAGGAGGGAATCGAACCCCCAACCTGCGGTTTTGGAGACCGCCGCTCTGCCAATTGAGCTACTGGCCTAAAACGAAGTCAGGCCGACCATTATGCCGGCCTGACAGAGCTAGATCAACCGATTACTCGATGATCTTGGCAACCACGCCAGCACCAACGGTACGGCCGCCTTCGCGAATCGCGAAGCGCAGACCTTCTTCCATGGCGATCGGAGCGATCAGGGTGACAGTCATCTTGATGTTGTCGCCCGGCATAACCATTTCAACGCCTTCCGGCAGTTCGCAGTTACCGGTCACGTCAGTGGTACGGAAGTAGAACTGCGGACGGTAGCCTTTGAAGAACGGAGTGTGACGACCGCCTTCTTCCTTGCTCAGCACGTACACTTCGCCTTCGAACTTGGTGTGCGGCTTGATGGTGCCCGGCTTGGCCAGAACCTGGCCACGCTCGACGTCTTCACGCTTGGTGCCGCGCAGCAGCACACCAACGTTCTCGCCGGCACGACCTTCGTCGAGCAACTTGCGGAACATCTCGACGCCGGTACAGGTGGTCTTGGTGGTCGCCTTGATGCCGACGATTTCCACTTCTTCCTGGACCTTGACGATGCCGCGCTCGACACGACCGGTTACCACGGTGCCGCGACCGGAGATCGAGAACACGTCTTCGATCGGCATCAGGAACGGCTGGTCAATGGCACGCACCGGCTCCGGAATATAGGAGTCCAGGGTCTCGACCAGCTTGCGAACGGCGCTAACGCCGATCTCGTTGTCGTCCTTGCCTTCCAACGCCATCAGCGCGGAACCGATGACGATCGGAGTGTCGTCGCCCGGGAAGTCGTAGGTGTTCAGCAGGTCGCGAACTTCCATTTCGACCAGCTCCAGCAGCTCGGCGTCGTCCACCATGTCGGCCTTGTTCAGGAACACGACGATGTAAGGAACACCGACCTGACGGGACAGCAGGATGTGCTCGCGAGTCTGCGGCATGGGGCCGTCGGCTGCGGAGCAAACCAGGATCGCGCCATCCATCTGCGCAGCACCGGTGATCATGTTCTTCACATAGTCAGCGTGGCCGGGGCAGTCGACGTGGGCGTAGTGACGGATGGCGGAATCGTACTCAACATGAGAGGTGTTGATGGTGATACCGCGAGCCTTCTCTTCCGGCGCATTGTCGATCTGGTCGAAGTTGCGCGCAGAACCACCCCAGGTCTCGGCACAGACCTTGGTCAGAGCAGCAGTCAGCGTGGTCTTGCCATGGTCAACGTGACCGATGGTGCCGACGTTGACGTGCGGCTTGTTACGTTCGAACTTTTCTTTAGCCATCGAGACCGTCTCCTATCGAAGAATTGAGCAAGTCACGCCACCATTAGAACAAAGGCAGATATCTTCATATCTGCCTTTGTGTAATGGAGCTCATGAGCGGATTTGAACCGCTGACCTCACCCTTACCAAGGGTGTGCTCTACCAGCTGAGCTACATGAGCGAAACGCTACGCATAAACAGCAATGCTGGAGCGGGTAGCGGGAATCGAACCCGCATCATCAGCTTGGAAGGCTGAGGTTCTACCACTGAACTATACCCGCGGAGCCTGCAGCTCACGCTAAATCTGGTGGAGGGGGAAGGATTCGAACCTTCGAAGTCTATGACGTCAGATTTACAGTCTGATCCCTTTGGCCGCTCGGGAACCCCTCCAAAAGGAGGCGGCATTTTCATTGTATGCCACCCTACTGTCAAGCATTTTCTCATTAAAAACTTGAGGTTAGCTTCTTTGACAGCAACCCCGCAGCAACACCACCCTGCGAAGCGGGCGCCATTCTATGCAAACTATCTTGGCGTGGCAATGCTTTCGCACGGCATTAATTGATGTTGCAACCCATCGAAGTCCTGCGACAAGCGCTTGAGCATGCCCTCATCCACCAGGCGCCGACTATGGGGGGCGATGCGAACCCAGTAATTGCGCTGCGCACGAGTCAACTCACGTAGCCTGGGCTCGTAACCAGCCTCGCGCAGGCGCTGCATGACGCTTTCTGCGGAATCGCTGCGCGGAAAGATTCCCAGAGAAATTCCGTTAGCCAGGTCCCCCTGAGTAATGACATAGCTGTCGATCTTGCGTGCCTGCAGCTCCTTCAACTGCCGCAGGGAGGCCTGGCGCGACGCCAGCGGGGGCAGATAGACCCAATAATCCACACCCGCAGCCGCATCCACCGCCTGAACTTGAGACTGGATATCCAACCCCAACAGGCGCTGCTCGAATACATGGGCAGCCTCCTCCTGATCGAAACTGCCCAGAAACAAGCACACGGCCTCGGACTTCGGCTGATCGGGAGCCGTCTCGACAGGCGCTCGCCGAGCAGGCGAACGACCCGACTCGCTCAGCAGGCGGATGTCCTGCTGGGAGCCTTTGTATAGCGCCAAGGGGGCAGCCACCTCCTTGGCGCGCAAAGGCGCCTGCTGCTGATGCCAGACGTAATAGAAGAGATTGAGCACGATCAGCAACAGCAAGATCCAACGCATAGAAACCTCAAACCAAAGGACAGGCGATTGCCAGGCCAACGAACACCAGGTCCGGCACAACGCGCGCATCTGGAAGCACCGAGTGCGCCAAGCCGGCATCTCCGCCAGTCAGAAACACCTCGAAGTCCCCCCCCCAGAACGCTTTCGCCTGCTCGAGCTGCGTCTGCACGAAGCCTCGCAGCATCAACAGACAACCCCGCTCCACCGCCTCGACCGTGGAACGCCCAGGAGCCATATCCTCGAGCGCCTGCTCGGCAGCCTCATCGTCATAACGGATCCGCCGGGTATGGGTACGCAACTGGTTTCGCATCAATGGCATACCAGGACAGATGTAGCCTCCCAAGTGATCCCCGCCAGGCGAGACGAAGTCCGAGGTAATCGCCGTCCCAAGATCCAGGACCAGGCAAGCACGACCCGCCAGCCGGTATGCCCCCACCAACGCCAGCCAGCGATCCAATCCCAATCGCTGATAGTCTTGGTAGCCATTGCGCACCCCGCCCAGGCACTCGACCGGAACAGCGCGGACACATTCAATGGAATAGCGCTCACCAAGCAGCGCAACCAACCGAGCCGTTTCCTCCTCGCTGCGCACACTCACCAGACGGCACCAGGTCAACACCAGCCCTGGCAGCCGCGACAAGGCATCAAGCAACTGTCCGTCCGACCCCGCGACGCCACCAGAAAACACTGGAGACCCCGGCCCCGCGACAACCCGCCATTTGATAAAACTGTTGCCACAATCGAGCTCAAGAATCATCACGCAACCTCAAACTGAGCTCGCCACCGCTAAAGCGTTGCTCGACACCCTCGACACTCAACCGAAGCGCTCCGCCCTGATCGACCCCCAGCACCACCCCGCTGATCGACTGGGTGCCAGCTGTCAGGGCTACGCGGCACCCTTGCCAAAGATGATACCGCTCCCATTCGCCCTGCAGCCCAGCAAAGCCCTGCTCACGATGCAGAGCAAGATAGTGTTGCAACTGCGCCGACAGGCGAATGACAAGGTCGGTACGATCGACGAGAACGCCCAGCTCTCCACGCAAGGATGTCCAAGGCTGATCGATGACCTCAGATGGCGCCGACATGTTTACATTGATACCGATACCAATGACCACATGGCAGACATCCGCGGGGTCACCCGCCAACTCCAGAAGAATTCCGGCTATTTTGCACCCATTCACCAGCAGATCGTTCGGCCACTTCAGCCCTGCGGCCGCCAACCCCGACTCGTGGAGGGTCTTCATCACCGCCAAACCCACGACGAGACTCAGCCCCTCCAACTGGCGAGGGCCACCCTCTATACGCAGGACTAGACTGCAGTAGAGATTCTCCCCATACGGACTGATCCAATGCCGCCCGCGCCGCCCGCGCCCGGCACTCTGCTGTTCGGCCAGGATCATGAAAGGAGGTTCCACTCCCCGATCCAGGCGACGAAATGCCTCCGCATTGGTCGAGTCAGTGGACTCCAGAACACAAATCGGCCACTCCTGGCAGGCAGAATCAAGACGCAACGCATCGAGCAGGGCAAGCGGGCAGGCCAGGCGATAGCCACGCCCACGGACTTTATGCAGCTGAATATTCAAATCCGCTTCTAACTGCTGCAGCTGCTTCCACACGGCGGAGCGACTGACGCCCATTGCGGCGCCGAGCTGCTGCCCGGAATGAAATCTGCCGTCCTGTAGGAGTTTCAAAAGAGCGAGCATGCTGCCCCCGCCTGCGAAAGAGGCAGGCATCATAGCGGCGCGCTTTGGAAATGCCTAGGAACCTCTGGACGGGTTTTCGGACAGGCAAAAGCAAACCCCCCACCCGCTTGGCGGATGGGGGGTTTGGGATAGAAGCTTGACGATGACCTACTCTCACATGGGGAAACCCCACACTACCAT
>NZ_JBSKHQ010000005.1:0-200923 GCF_057128665.1 Zestomonas ipomoeae | reverse complement strand
AACCATGCGCACGGCACGTTCACGGACTTCGGGGGAGTAGGTCGTGGATTTTCTCATAGCCTCATCTTCTCAAGAGTGGAGGCCTCCACGAAACCCGGGGCGATTCAGTACCTAGACTTCTTGATCCGTTTGCTGTGCATCTTCGTCCACTATCTGCTGCTGATGATTATCTATGACGCCCTGATGGACGGCCGCATATCGACGAAGCACGGAATGGTCCTAAGAAGCACTACACCGGGATTGTTCTGGTTCAACGTAGCAGTGGGTATTCTGACCATGGCGTTTTGCCTGCACCTGATTCTTTTTGGCACCAAGTTCGCGGTACGCGATAAAGAACGCCCTTAGTGAGGGCAAGGTCGCCAGTCATGCATTCAAAGCGCCAGCAGCTATTTGCAAAGCCTTTGAAAAACAAAGAAAAGCCTGTGCCTTATCGCCACGAAGGCAGGAACTATTTGTGCTAGGGTTCCCGATCATTCGTACGAGGAGCTTTGTCGATGCGTGGTTTAGCCGCCCTCTTCGCCTTGGTCAGTCTCGCGGTGAGTGCCGCGGAGATCGATCAGAACGGGGCCATACGAACGCTGCAACAACCGCAGGCGTTACTGATCGATGTACGCAGCAGCGAAGAGTTCGCCAGCGGCGCCCTGGCTTCGGCCAGGCATCTGGATTTCGGCGATATCTCCAGGGAAATCACCGAGGTCGCTCCGGATAAAAACACGCCCATCGTGCTTTACTGCCGCAGCGGCAGGCGCTCATCCCTCGCCCAGGACGCCCTGGTTGCGCTGGGGTACCGGCACGTGGTCAACGCCGGGGGCTACAAAAGCTTCAAACGCGCACTCGCCAGAGGAACCAAGGATTGAACACGCGTCTGTTGCCAATCGTGCTGCTGGCCTGGGCGGCCCCGCTGTTCGCCGCCGAACTGCACCTCGACCTGCCCGGCGGCGAGCGCACCTGGAGCAGCGAGGCGCTGTTGCAGCATCCGGCCGTGCAAGACGTGAACATCGATGATGACGTCGCCTACAAGCGTGCCATGCATTACCGTGCGGTGCCCCTGGCCGAGCTGCTGGAAGGGGTCAGCGCCGGTGATCATGTACAGGCGGTCGCCCTCGATGGCTTCGCCGCCGAGTTGCCGGCGGCGCCATTGCTGGCCAAAAACGGTGCGCGTGCCTGGTTGGCGATCGAAGATCCGGCCAGCCCCTGGCCGCCGCTGGGCAGCGGCAAGCCCAGTGCCGGCCCGTTCTATCTGATCTGGAGCGAACCGCAGGCCGGCGGCATCGGCCCGGAGCAGTGGCCCTTCCAGGTCAGCCGCATCAGCCTGTCGGCGCCTCTGGCGGAACGTTTTCCGGCGCTGCTGCCGGCGGCCGACGCCAGCCAGGAAGTACAGGCCGGGTTCGCTCAGTTCCAGAAGAATTGCCTGGCCTGCCATCGCCTGAACCGCGCCGGCGATGCGCAATTCGGCCCTGACCTGAACGTGCCCCACAACCCCACCGAATATTTCAACGAGGGCTACCTGGCCCGCTATATCCGCGATCCGCAGTCCCTGCGCCACTGGCCCCAGGGACGCATGCCGGGCTTCAGCGAAGCGGTGCTGAGCGACCGGGAACTGCATCAGTTGATCGCTTACCTGCAACATATGGCCGGGCGCAAGCACTGAGCCCGGCCGCTCGCCCCGCGCAGAGGTGCTGCGCGGGTCCTGGCATGGCCAATGGCCTTCCGGTGCGCACCGTACCGGGAACTAATGGCCGCGGCCACTCGCCGAAGAAAGGTGCTGTCGCATCGAGGCAGCATGTCACCTGGGCGCACCGACGCCCGCAGCAGAGGAAAAACGACCAATGGAAAATTGGGATCTATGGCTCGACCACGCCTTGTGGATCAATGTTGCCCTGGTACTCGGCGCGACCCTGGCGATCTACTTTGTACTGCGCACCCTGGTCAGCAAGCTGAGCGCCCATCTGGCCGTGTGGGCCAAGGGCAAACGCAGCCTCATGTACGCGCTGGTGATCGAAATCTTCCGCCAGACCAGCCGCTTCCTGCTGTTCGCCTTCTCCTTGCTGCTGGCCCTGAAGCTGGTGGACATGCCCAACAAGTGGGAAGCCACCCTGGCCCATGGCTGGTTCATCGCCCTGGCCCTGCAGATTGCCCTGTGGGTGGATAGCGGCATTCGCCTGTGGACCCGCGACATGCTGTTCAGCGAAGACGGCAGCATGCGCAACCCGGTGACCACCACGATCATTTCGATCCTGCTGCGCATCCTGTTGTGGTCGGTGATGCTGCTGTCGATCCTGTCCAACCTGGGGGTCGATATCACCGCACTGGTGGCCAGCCTGGGGGTCGGCGGTATCGCCGTGGCCCTGGCGGTACAGACCCTGCTCAGCGACATGTTCGCTTCGCTGTCGATCGGCGTGGACAAGCCCTTCGAGATCGGCGACTTCGTGGTGTTCGGCTCGGTGGCCGGCTCCATCGAGCATATCGGCCTGAAGACCACCCGCATCCGCAGCCTCAGCGGCGAGCAGATCGTCTGCTCGAACGCCGAACTGCTGCGCCAGACGCTGCACAACTACAAGCGCATGGAACAACGGCGCATCGTCTTCAAGTTCGGCGTCACCTACGACACCCCGGCGGACAAGGTGCGCGAGGTGGGAAGCCTGGTGCGCAAAGTGATCGAGGGTATCGAAGAGACGCGCTTCGACCGTGCGCATTTCCTGGCTTTCGACGACTACCAGCTGACCTTCGAGGTGGTCTATTTCGTGCTGAGTTCCGACTACAACAAGTACATGGACATCCAGCAGGAGATCAACTTGGGCCTGCTGCAAGGCATGCGCAAGCTGGGCGTGCAATTCGCCTTCCCGACCCGCAGCCTGGAGTTCGTCGGCGGGAAGTTCCCGGAAATCACCGTCGCCGGCCTGCCGGCGCGCAACGACAATGGCGCCGACGATGCCACCCCTCCGGCCACCGCCAACCCGAAATCGACCGGGTTGAACTGAGCCACCGCACCTCCCCGGATCGCGGGGAGGTGCCCACCACCGCCGCGCTGCCTGAACCACGCAGACAGACGGTCGGGCAATCCGACCCCGCTGTACTACCGTGAGCCTGTATGGACCTCGTTCATCTGGCTCGGAGCCGTCTGCAATGCACCCCGTTGCGTGTTGTCCCCGCTCCTCTTCCTGGCCCAGGCCGTCACCCGCGCAGCCTCGGACAGCGACTCGCCGCTCTGGACGATTCCGTTCCCCTCGATAAGAACAATCATGGAAGGAGCCATCGATCATGCGATTAGCCCA
Source organism: Zestomonas ipomoeae (assembly GCF_057128665.1). Taxonomy (NCBI): domain Bacteria; kingdom Pseudomonadati; phylum Pseudomonadota; class Gammaproteobacteria; order Pseudomonadales; family Pseudomonadaceae; genus Zestomonas; species Zestomonas ipomoeae. The sequence goes on along the minus strand of NZ_JBSKHQ010000005.1, from coordinate 197,648 downwards.
CCTACTGCCGCCCTTGCCCGCCATCGTCGGTGCCGCGCTGTTGAACCTGCCGCTGCCCGCAGCCCAGGCGGCGGAACCGACACTGCTGGACCAGGGCAAGGACTGGACGGCCAGCGAGCGCAAGGACTTCTACCGACGCGACCAGGGCTCGCAGATCATGCCGTTGGACTGGATGGTCGCGCTGAAGCAAGCCAACGGCGAGCCCTTTCTCGCCGACAGCCTGGACCGCTACGGTTACCTGGCCAATCCGGACAGCGTGCCGCCGGGCCTGCCGGTGGGCTTCACCGTCGCCAACAGCCAGTCCGGGCGCGTCATCGGCATGACCTGTTCGGCCTGCCATACCCGGCAGATCGAAGTCGACGGCAGCGCCTACCGCATCGACGGCGGCCCGGCGATCGCCGACTTCCAGAGTTTTCTGAGCGACCTCGACACGGCCATGGGCAAGGTGATCGAGGACCAGGCGGCGTTCACCGACTTCGCCCATATCGTCATCGGCCCCAAACCGACCCCCGCCGAGCTGGAAGAACTGCGCGGCGAGATCGAAAGCTGGTACCTGCGCTACCACACGCTGATCAGCCGCGCGCTGCCGCAGCAACCCTGGGGACCGGCGCGGTTGGATGCGGTATCGATGATATTCAACCGCCTGACCGGCCTGGATATCGGCCCTCCGCCGAGCTACATGATCCCCGAGAACATCCAGCCGGCGGTGGCGCCGGTGCGCTATCCGTTCCTGTGGAACGCACCCAAGCAGGACAAGACCCAGTGGCCGGGCTTCGCCGACAACGGCAACAACATCCTCGGGCTGTCGCGCAACCTCGGCGAGGTTTACGGCGTGTTCGCCGTCTTCCATCCGCAGAAGGACAACTGGAGCCTGCTCGGCATCGACTATCTGGCCAATAACTCGGCCAACTTCCACGGCCTGGATGCCCTGGAGGACCTGGTCAAGAAAATCGGCCCGCCAAAATGGCCGTGGAAACTGGATCAGCAACTGGTGTCCGCTGGCAAGGCTATCTACGAACGCCCGACCGCCGAGGGCGGCTGCACCGAATGCCATGGCATCGCCCCCGGCGCCACGCGATTCTTCGAGCAGAAGACCTGGGCGACGCCGGTGCTGGACGTCGGCACCGACAGCAAGCAGTACAGCATCCTCGACATGCAGGTACAGACCGGTGTGCTGGAAGGCGCGCACATCCCCCTGCTGACCGACCCGCTGAAGGCCCAGGACTCTGCCTTCAACGTGCTGGGGCTCTCGGTAATCGGTTCGATCCTGCAGCACTACGCGCCGATCCTGATGGATGTAGAAGGCGAGGCGCAGAAGATCGGCCTGAAATCGCCCTTCCGGCCGGAAACCGAGGACCTGAAGGGCGCTTTCCGCAAGCCGAAGCAAACGACGCCGGGCTTTGCCTACGAATCGCGCGTCATGGAGGGCATCTGGGCCGCCGCGCCCTATCTGCACAACGGCTCGGTGCCGACCCTGGCCGAGCTGCTCAAGCCGGCGGCCCAACGCGTCAGCGCATTCAAGATAGGGCCCGCCTACGACCTGGAAAACGTCGGGCTGGCGGTGCAGCAGAGCAAGTTCGACTACACCCTGCAGACCACCGACTGCTCGGCGCGGGACTCGGGCAACAGCCGCTGCGGCCATGAATTCGGCACCCAGCTGTCGGACACCGAGAAGAAGGCCTTGCTGGAGTACCTGAAGAGCCTTTAGCGGCGGCGGGCTTCGCGCCGGCGCGCTTCAGGCATCGAACGCCAGCCGCAGCCAGTGTCGGTAGAACCCGGCGGCCAGGCGATTCTGTGCCGCCACCCTGGCCGGCAGGTCGGCGAGCATCTGCGCCCGCCCCTGCTGGCTGGGCTGGCGTTCGTCGAGCAGATGCGCCCAGTCGGTGGTCCAGAGCCGCACCAGGACCTCGGTGACCTCCGGGTGGCCCTGCAAGGCCAGCAGCTTGTCGCCCCAGGCGAAGCCCTGATGGGCGCACCAGGGGCTGGAGAACAGCCACTGCCCGCCTTCCGGCAGATCGAAGGTATCGCTGTGCCATTGATAGACCGAGCTTTCCCGCGGTACGCCGGCCAGCCAGGGGCTGTTCGCCGCGTCGCGAACCCGCAACGGCTGCCAGCCGATCTCGCTATAGGGCATGCGCCGCACCTCGGCGCCCAATGCCTTGGCCAGCAACTGTCCGCCGAGGCAATGGCCGATCAGCGGAATGTCGCGTCGAATGAAGTGCCGCAGGGCCTCCACCTCGTCGGCCAACCAGGGCAGCGGATCGTTCACGCTCATTGGCCCGCCCATCAGCGCCACGGCCTTCGGCCGGTCCAGGTCATAGCCCTGCAACTCGCCGAGGTCGGCGCGCAGCACCCGGAAGTCGCGGCGCTCGGCATCCAGCACCTCGGCCAGATGAGCCGGCGGGCAATAGTCGATATGGCAAAGAATAAGGATGTCGGACATCTACTACAGCCTCCGCGATCTCGCAGGTTCCCAACGACCCAGCCTGGGCCGAACCCGTCAATTGAACGGAAGACTTGTACGGCACCGGCCGACTTGCGGCAACCGGTGCCAGATGCCTCGCTGGTGCTAGGACGTGGGCAGGTGGATTTCCTGGGTCACGCCCCAGCCGTCGAGCACACCACCGAGCGGCGCCACCACCGACTCCAAGTCATGCTCGAAATCGTCGATGCCGTTGTAGGTGGCATACATCACCTTGCTGACCTGCAGATGCCAGGCCCCGTCGCCCCGCACGCTGACCTGGGCATTCAGGGACTCGCCGTTGAAGTTTCTGGCTGCCATTCGCGCCCGGTCCTCATCCGGGAAGATGGCGTAGAACTCGATGGGATGGACGCGGGCGAAATCGAAACCGCCCTCTTTCATGCGGCGCAGAACAGTGCTGCTGACATCATCGTGGAAGGCTGTGCTCATAAAAACGACCTCCTTTCAGGCGATGGATATACCGCTTTGCGCAGTCGCCGTGTGGACCGCGGCGGCTTTACGACACGCGTTGCTGCGATGTCGGACACCAGGCAAAGAATGCCGGGGTGGTGAAAGGCCGACCCTGGACGGGCTAGCCCGAAGCGGCCACGAGAGCGAGCGCTCTCTGGAAAGCCCGCCCTGTCAGAGTAGCGTCATCGGCAGCGATATGCCGAACGGAGAAAACACTTATCGCCAAAGCGGCGACGGGCGGTGCAGGGTCCCGCCCCGCTGGTGCAGCCCCGTGGCGGCTTGTTCGCCGGGGAAAAACCTCTAGGATGGCGCCACCCACCCAGCGCCATCACCGACAACGGAATCATCATGCCCCTCGTCCGCCAAGCGCTCTTCGCCGCGAAAAACCCGCACTCCGAGCGCGCGCAGCGCATTCGCGACGTCGCCCAGGCCCAGGGCGTAGAACTGCGGGAAGTCGACCTGCAGGCGCTGCTCGACCAGCCCCAGCCCCTGCTGCAGCAGGCCCCGCACCTGATCGCCCTGGCCGACACCGCGACCATGGCCGACCTGCTGGACCTAGCCCGGCGCTGCGAGTGCTCGCTCGGCATCGTTCCCGAGGAGGGCCAGGCGCAACTGCAGGACTGGTTCCATTTTCCCGGCGACCTCGACGATGCCATCGCCCTGGCGCTCGACGACCAGCCCCGCGCCATCGACGTGCTGCGCTGCAACGATGAAGTCGTGCTCGGCGCCGTGGCCCTCGGCCAGTTGCCCTTCGTCGACCAGCGCAGCCGCAGCTACCGCATGCGCCACCATTCGCTGTGGCGTCGCCTGCTGTACAGCCTGGCGTTGCTCTGGAGCAGCCTGGTCAACCTGTGGCGCATCCACCCCTTTGCGGTGGAGCTGACCACCGGTCGCGAGCAGACCCTGAAGACCGCCATCACCGGCCTGCTGGTGATCGAGAACAATGTCGGCAATGCCGCCGCCCGGCTGATCAATACCCGTCTCGGCGTGCAGGACGGCAAGGTGTCCAGCATCATCATCGCGCCCAAGTCGATCAGCGAGTACCTGGGCTTCCTGCTCACCGCGGTGTTCGGCGGCGACCGCCAGGTCAGCCGCCTGCCCGAATCCATCAGCTACATTCGCAGCGACCGGCTGCGCATCGATTGCGCCACCCCGCTGCGCTATCACATCGACGGGCGCCGGCGCGACGCTTCCAGCATCGAGCTGGAACTGCATTCCGAAGCCGTACGCATCAATCTCAGCGATGCCTACCACGCCCAGCCGAGCAATCGGCAGACCGGCAAGGACAGCCTCAAGGTCGAGCACCTGCCGCAGAAGCAGGAGCGCCTGGAGATGATCGAGCGGCACCTGCCGTTGTTCACCCGCGCCCTGGAGGACGACTTCCGCGACCTGTTCCTGCAGTTGCGGGAGAACGCCAGGCCCCACGGCAGCTTCATCGCCCTGATGGTGCTCAGCGCGATCGTCGCCAGTCTCGGCCTGTTTCTTTCCAGCCCGGCGGTGATCATCGGGGCGATGGTCCTGGCGCCGCTGATGGCACCGATCATCTCACTGGCCATGGCCCTGCTGCGCGGCGACCACACGCTGCTGCGCCGTGCGCTTGGCACCATCGCCGCCGGCGTGGCGCTGGCCCTGGCGACCGCTGCGCTGATCGCGTTGATCGTCCCGCTCGAACGGGTCACCAGCGAGATTGCCGCGCGCTTGCATCCCAACCTGCTGGACCTGGGCGTAGCCGTCGCATCGGGCATCGCCGGGGCCTATGCCCATGCGCGGGAAAGCGTCACCAAGAGCCTGCCCGGCGTGGCCATCGCCGTGGCCCTGGTACCGCCACTGTGCGTGGCCGGCATCGGTATCGGCTGGCTGGACGGATCGATCATTCGCGGCGCCAGCCTGCTCTTCGTCACCAACCTGGTGGGTATCGCCCTGGCCGCCGCCCTCACCTTCCTGGTACTCGGCTATGCGCCCATCCTCAAGGCCAAGCGCGGGCTGGTCATCAGCCTATTGATGCTGGCCCTGGTGGCAGTACCGTTGAGCTGGGCATTCCACAACACCTATCGCGTCTGGCAGGTGGAGAAGCTGGCTGGCCAGGGGCCTTTCCTGATCAACGGCAAGTCCCTCAGCCTGAGCGACCTGGAGGTGCGTCTGACCCCGGAGGGCCCGCTGCTACGGGCCGATGTCAGCGCCCGCAACGGCGTGTTCTTCCACGACCTGCAAGCGCTCAAGAAGGAGCTGGAGAAGCGACTCGGCCGGCCGCTGCAGTTGGAAGTCACCCCGCGCGTTCAGCTCTAGCAGAAGACATCACTTCAGCCAGCGAAACCCGTGCCGCAGCGCCTGCTCGACATCGGTTTCGATGCAGCGGCCATGGGCCAGCAGGATGCGCCGGGGCTGCCAGGCGAGGAGCCGGGCCAGGCTGGCGCGCCCTTGTTCCTTGCGCCCGCGCCAGCTCTGTTGCAGGTCCCTTGGCGTCTGCCCCGGCGCCATGACCCCGCCCAGGTGCATCAGGCCGCGCATCAGGCGACTGTTGACCTTGTCCTTCTCGAAGTTCTCGATCAGGTCCGCCAGGATCAGCGTGCGGCTGGCGCGGTGCAGAAAGACCGCCTCCTCCATGAAGCGCGACCCGCGAAACAGCAGTTGGTCGAACTCGCCAGCCCAGGCGGCGGGCGGCTGGTCAGCGAGGTCCGCATCGAAACGCACTTCGATACCCTGGTCCCGGGCGCGCTCACGCACCCCCGGCGAGGCCCAGGCCGTGGCCTGCGGATACTGCGTCTTCCAGTCTGCGATATGGGCATAGTGGATCTTGTTCGGCGACACCAGGTGCGCCACCGGCCCGAGTGTATCGATCTGCGCCTTGAGCGCCGGCGTGAGCGGAATCGGCGACCAGATCCACAGTGAGCCGGTTTCCAGCCGGACCACCATCATGCGCGTGGTGAACGGCATCGTGACGCCGAAGAAATAGTTCATGTCGATCAAGGGGCCGTCCACCAGCCACAGGTTCTCGGCGACCGGCTTGAGGGTATCGATAGGCTCGTACAGGCTGAGCACGGGCATGGGTCACTCCTTTGGCAATCGGATCACAGGGTTTGACAGACAAGAGCGAACATCTGATGACCACTTGGCAAGGACACTTTCAAGCGAAGCGGCTAGGATACCCAGCTCGCTGACCCTCCTTCCTGGCGCTGAGCCTCGCGGGAGGGAGCACACCGACCATGACCGCCAATCGCTTTGCCAGGGAACAGGCTTCGCCATGCATTCAAGACCACTGTTGAAATACACGACCCTCGGCATGCTCCTGCTGGGTATCGGAATGGCAGCGTACCCCTTTGTCGCATCACTGAAGCCCAATGCGAAAGCTGAGGCGGAGCGCCTGCGAATCGATATCTCGGACTTTGCGCCCGGCAGCTTCAAATACATGGATGCCCCTTGGAGCGACAGTTGGCGCTACTACACGAATTCTCTTCTTCTGCTGCGCAAAAACGACGGCACGATCAAGGTCTGGTTCGTGCGCACAACAGATTCGGGAGCGGTAGCGATGCCGGAGCGCCATTGGTGGAGCACGGCGTTCCTCTGCGAGAACTTTGGGCCGACGCTCAGCGAAAACCAGATCGACGAGCGCCTCCCCATCAAGTGCCACGACGAGCCGAATTCGCTCATCGCCGGCTGGCTGCCGCGTATGCAATGGACGATCGATGGCAAGAGCCTGAACGCTCAAGAGACGCCGGATATGAAAGAGATACCCGGCTTCATTCGAGGCAACGACTTCGTCTATGGCATACCCTGATCAGCGCCGTACTGCACAAACTGCTAGCAGGTGATCACATTCCGCCACCATGCTTGGCACGGGTGGCCGGCTTTTGGTTACCCTAACCCCCTTTCCCTCCATGCAAGGACTCATCATGGCAATCTCCACCATCGTCACGCTGGTCATCCTGGCCGTGCTGGTGTTCTACGTGATCTCCATCTACAACCGGCTGGTGGCGCTGCGCAATCGCTTCCAGAACGCTTTCTCGCAGATCGAAGTGCAGCTCAAACGCCGCTACGACCTGATCCCCAACCTGGTGGAAACCGCCAAGGGTTACCTGAAGCACGAGCGGGAAACCCTGGAAGCGGTGATCGCCGCGCGTAACACCGCCCTCTCCGGGCTGAAGGCCGCCGCCGCCGAGCCGGGCAGCGCCAAGGCCATGACCCAACTGGCTGGCGCCGAAGGTGCCCTGGGTAGCGCGCTGGGCCGCCTCAACGTCGTCATGGAGGCCTACCCGGACCTCAAGGCCTCGCAGAACATGCAGCAACTGACCGAAGAGCTGACCACCACCGAAAACAAGGTCGCCTTCGCCCGCCAGGCCTTCAACGATGCGGTGATGGCCTACAACACCTACAAGCAGAGCTTCCCGCCGGTGGCCTTCGCCGGCTTCTTCGGCCATGCCCAGGATGCCACCCTGCTGGAGTTCGCCGACAGCGAGCAGATCCAGGCCGCGCCGAAAGTGACCTTCTGAGGTCTGCCCCGGCATGAACTTCTTCGAGCAGCAGGACCGTGCCAAACGCAATACCACGCAACTGGTGGTATTGCTCGGCCTGGCGGTCATCAGCCTGGTAGCCATCACGACCCTGGTGGTCACCGTGTTGCTGTACTTCTTCGGCGGCACCACCGCGCACTATGCCGAACAGGGTGGCGCCGGCCTGCTCGACCGGCTGGACTGGACGCTGGCCGGCGAGATCGCCCTGGTGGTGATCGCCGTTGTGCTGCTCGGCAGCCTCTACAAGAGCCTGCAACTCAACCGCGGCGGCCCGGCGGTGGCCGAGTTGCTGGGCGGCCGGCAGCTCAATGTCAGCGCGCGCGACGCGGACGAGCGCAAGATCCTCAACGTGGTCGAGGAAATGGCCATCGCCTCGGGCACCCCAGTGCCACCTGTGTATGTGCTGGAGGACTACGCCATCAACGCCTTCGCCGCCGGCCTGACGCCACAGGACGCGGTGATCGGCATCACCCGCGGCTGCATCAACCTGCTGTCGCGCAGCGAACTGCAGGGCGTGGTGGCCCATGAATTCAGCCATATCTTCCATGGCGACATGCGTCTGAACACCCGCCTGGTGTCGCTGCTGCACGGCATTCTGGTGATCGGCCTGATCGGCCAGTTGTTGCTACGCGGCTCCAGCCACCGGCACTCCTCCAGCAGCTCGGACAGGAACAACTCGGCGGCGGCGATGCTGGCCATCGGCGCCGCCCTGGCGGTCATCGGTTACGCCGGCACCTTCTTCGGCAACCTGATCAAAGCTGCCGTGAGCCGCCAGCGCGAATTCCTCGCCGATGCCTCCGCGGTGCAGTTCACCCGCGACCCGGACAGCATCAGCGGGGCTTTGAAGAAAATCGGTGGATACCCGCTCAGCTCGCAGTTGAGCGCCTCCCATGCCGCGGAGTTCAGCCACATGTTCTTCGGCCAGGGCGTGCAAAGCGCGCTGAGCTCGATGATGGCGACCCACCCACCGCTGGCCGAACGCATCCGCCGCATCGAACCGGGCTGGGATGGCCGCTTCATTCCGGTAGCGCTCCCGCAGACATCGAACGCGAACGTTCAGCCCACCGAGATGCCGCCGGTGGCAGGCCGCTGGAACGACGCGCTGGCCGGCCTCAGCGTCGCCGTCGCCGGATCGGCCGAACAGGCGGCTAGCGAGGCCATCGACGCCATCGGCCAACCCAAGGCGGAACACCTGGCTTATGCGCGCCAGACCCTCGACCGCCTCGATGACCAGCTCCAGGAAGCGGCCCATGTGCCCTACTCCGCCCGAGCTTTGATCTATGGACTGCTGCTGAGCCAGGACGAAGCGATTCGCGAACAGCAGTTGCGCCTGCTGGAAGGCAACGGCGCAGCGGACGCCAGCGAACTGCTGGAGCGCTTCGGCGAACGGCTGCGCACCCTGGATGAACGCTTCCGTCTGCCACTGATCGAGCTGGCCCTGCCGGCGCTGAAGCAGCTTTCGGCGGAGCAATATGCCACGTTCAAGAAATGCCTGATCTTGCTGATCCGAGCCGACCAGCACATCAGCCTGATGGAGTGGGCGCTGTACCGCATCCTGGTGCACAACCTGGAAAAGCCGGGCAAGGTCACGCACCGCTTCAAGCTGGCGCAGTTGCCGGACGAGATCGGCTTGCTGCTGTCGGTGTTGGCCCAGGCAGGACATGACGATCCGCAACAGGCGCAGGCGGCATTCGCGGCGGCCGCCGCGACACTGCCGTTTCCCGTGCAGCAGCAGCCCCGGCGGGAAATCGAACCGAAGGTGCTGGATGCGGCGCTAGGCCGCCTCAATCAACTCGTCCCGCTGCAGAAGCCTCAGTTGCTCAAGGCACTGGCTCGCTGCATCGTGCACGATGGCCAGATCGCCAGCGCCGAGGCGGAGCTGTTCCGCGCGGTGGCCGATGTGCTGGATTGCCCGATGCCGCCCCTGCTGCTGGGTCAATGAACGTGGGCGCCAGCCCCGATGCTCATTCGCCACCGGCAGACCTGGCGAGAAATGCCAGCACTTCCTGGCGATACCGCGCGACCAGGAAGGTCGCGGTATGCGGGGTATGGGTGATCAGCAAGGACTTGGGCTCGCGGGCCGCAGCAAACAACCGGCGGCCGTGAGCAAAGGGAATGATCGGATCTTCCTCGCTGTGGATGATCAGCAACGGCACCGGACTGATCAGGGCCACCTGATCGCGCGGCTCATGGTCCGCCGGCAGGGTCCAGCTCAAGGGCACCTGCAGGGGCCAGGTCAGCCAGTAGCTGGCCAGCTTCTCCCGGCCGATCTGGCGGAACCCGGCAAAGGTGCCGTCCAGCACCACCCCTTGAAACACCCCGCCCTGCCCCGCGGCAAGGTTACTGGCCAGGGCGCCACCGAGGCTCTGGCCAAGCAGGAACAGCGGCCGGGTGTCGTCGCGCTGAAGCAACCACTGCAACCCGCGCTGCACGTCGGTCAGCGCCCCGTCCAGGTCAGGTTTTCCGCTGGAGCGGCCGAAGCCGCGATAATCCAGGGCGAGCACGTTATAGCCGGCCGCCGGCAGCCAGGCGACGTTGAGCAGATGGGCGCTGAGGTTCTGCGCATTGCCGTGCAGGAAGTACACCGTGCCCTTCGCCGGGCCTTGGGCCGGCAGCCACCAGGCATGCAGATGCTCGCCATCGGGGGTGTCGAGAAAAACATCCTCATAGTCCAGGCCCAGCGCTGGCGGGCTGGTATAGGTGTAACGGTCCGGATAGAAGAAGAACCCGCTGCACCCCGAGGCCAGCAGGACCCAAACGGCGCTCAATAGTAGGCGTGCAATGCGAGTTGCCATTGATTCTCGTAGTCGTCGTGCCGATGACTGCGGCGGGCTTCCAGGGAAATGCTGTAGTCGCGTCCCAGGTGCCAGGCACCGCCCAGATAGAGTTGATCTTCGCGCTGTCCGCGGTCGAAGCGCCAGAGTTTGCTACGCACCCCGCCCAGCAGGCTGAAGCGCGGCCCCTGGCGCAGGTAACCCAGGTCCACGCCCGGCGCCACGGCATAGCCGTCCGGCAGGTCGCTGTCGATTTCCAGATCGGCGGTGCCGAGCGCCAGTAGACGACCGCGCCCCAGCGGATAGACGAATCCGCTGCCGCCCTCCAGATAGGGCGTGAGAAGACGCCGCCCGGACTCCAGGGTACTGCGCCGCGCGCCGAAGCCCACCTGCCAGGACAGCGGCTGGAAGAAATCGTCGCGCGGCGACAGCGAGCGTATTTCCACCGCCACCAGGCGCTCCAGCTGCCACTCCTGGTTGTCCCCGTAAAGGCGCGCATCCAGCCGCAGGAATTGCAGCTGCGCACCGTCACGGTAACCCTCCGGTGGATCGAGCAGATCATGGTAGGCCGGGCGCACGCCCAGTTGCAGGTAATCGCGGCCCGCCTCACGCCCGGCTGCCAGGCTCAGGCGCAGGGTGTCGTGTCCCTGGTCGTCGCGCACCGTCGGTGCCTGCGGCAGGCCGAGGGGCGACTCGTCGCGAATGCGGCTGCGCGCGGTGAGCAGCTCGTAGGACAGCGGCGCGGCGCGCTCACGCGGCCACTCCTGTTCGGCGGCGGCGTAGCGCACGTATTCGTAGCTGGCATCCAGCAGATGCGCCCGCGACGAGGCAGGCAAGCGGTCGATCTGCACGTCGCTCGCCGTCACTTCGCCAGCGCCCAGGGCCTTGGCCAGCCGGCGCTCCTCCGGGGTCAACTGGTCGAGGTAGTGGGCCACGGTGGTGGCCGCCGAAGGGCGGTAACGGATGTCGGCCACCAGGCCGCTGTCCAGCACCCAGCGCACCGTGTCCGAAGGAATCGCGTGGGTGTGCACCCGTTGCAACAGACCGGTGCCGGGACGCGCCACGTCGATCAGCGCCAGCAGCCGGTAGGCACAGTTCTCATCGAAGAAGTAGTAGTCGAAGCGCTTGTCCCGCACTTCCCAGGTGTGCAACAGCAGGCGCCGGGTTTCCTCGGCATTCAGGTTGAGCTGGTACTCCCAGAGGTCGCGGTTCTCGATATCCGAGTACAGGCGGATTTTCTCGTAGTAGGGCTCCACACTGGTGACGCCGGGATAGCCACCGAAGATCCCGCGGTAGGCGAACAGCAGCTCGCTGTCGTGGGCGGCGGCATCGGCGGCGTAGGAAATGGTGCTGGCCAGCAGCAGGTCGGTCTCGCCGGTGCCCTGCGGAGGGTCAAGGCGCAACAGCGTGTGACCGAACATCGACGAGGGGCTGTTCAGATAGGATGCAGCGAACACCAGGGTCACCCGCTCGGTATTCAACTCGCCCAGCCACGCATCGAGCTGGCCGCAGGGGTGCAGGTCCGGGCTTTCCAGGCCGAGCTGCCGACGCAGCCATTGGGCCCGAGCGGGAAAACGGCAAACGGCGCTGTCGTCGCCGGTGGCCGGCTGCAACAGTTCGGCCAGGCTCGCGCGCAACTCTGCTTCCGGCGAATACTTGCCCGTCTTGCTGAGGAAGAACGCCGGATCGTCCGCCTGGCTGGCTGCCCGCCGCCCCAGCTGGACCGGTGGGTAATGCAACAAGGCCAGCCACTCCGGGTTGGTCGCCAGGGCCATCGGGTCGGCCGGGCGCGCAGCATCAGCCTGGGCCAGGAGCGGCAAGGCGACGGCGAGGAGACAGAGGAAGAGAACAGGAGGTCGCAGCTTCAAGGAATCCATTCACATCAGATTGGCAACGCCTGAGCCATTCACCGTGATGACCACGCCAGCGGGGCACCGAATCGGCAGGCTCGAAGTCAAAAGCCCCCGCAGACGGGGGCTCGGCTATTGCATCGTCAACTGGCGTACTTGCTCAGGTCGTCATCGGTCTTGAGCACTTCGAGGATGGCAACCACGGCCTGGTCGGCAGTGGTATCCGCGCTCGGGAAAACGGTCGCGAAGTTGTCCTGCAGCACACGCTTGAAGGCGGCGCGATCTTGCTGCTGCACGCCCAGCAGGACGGCCAGGGTTTCCAGGTTCTCGCCTTCGCCACGGGACATGTCGCGGGCCACCTTGTCGATATTGCTGTCCATGTACATGGCCATCGACCGAATGGTCTCGCTGGTCTGGCAACCCAGGGTGCCAGTCGTCATGCCGAAGGTCTGGTTACCCAAGGTGCCATTGGTGGTGGCCGCCAGGACATGGGCGGGCACGCCGGACTTGCCTTCCCAAATCATCGAGCCGACCCCGCAGCCCGGACCGGTGTCGGCCATGGCCAGCGAAGATGCACCGAGCAAAACAGCGCCCACGATGAGCTTTTTCATAAATCCCTCCTGGTTTTCTGATTGTGCTGCATTTCGCCCGAGGTACATCGTCGGGGACACACATCTGAAACACGCCAAGCGAGTTTAGTTCAGACCAGGAAATGGCAAGGGCCTGCAGTCGGCAGGCCCTCGTGGCAGGAGCGCGCGGGGATGGGCGAGAAGCGTTACCAGAACTTGACCTTGCGCCACCAACTCTTCGGCCGTGTCACCCGGTCTCCACCTCTCGTACCGCAACAGGCCCTGCATCCGCGAGAGCCTGAAAACAGACGGCTCGAGGCGGTCGCCTCAGTCGTTGCTTGGCTTGTTGATCGCCTGCAGCACGTATTGCGGCAGGGCGAAGGCACCCAAGTGGATTTCCGGATTGTAGTAGCGCGTGACGATGCCGCTACCGGCGAAGCGCTGGCGCAGGGTGTCCAGCGGCAGCTTGCGCAGCCCGCTGTCAGTGGCACCCCAGGCGAAGGTCATGGCGCCACCGATGTAGGTGGGCACGGCCGCCTGATAGAAGTGCCAGTCGGCGAACAGCCCGTTCATGCGCCCGGCGGTGGTCTGCACTTCGGCCAATTGCATGAAGGGCGTGCCATTCTGGGTGACCAGGATGCCGCCGTCGTTAAGGCAGCGACGGCAGGCCTGGTAGAAGTTCTCCGAGAATAGGACTTCGCCAGGGCCGATGGGATCGGTGGAGTCGGAGATGATGACGTCGAACTTCTCCTCGGTGGTGGCGACGAAGCGCATGCCGTCGTCGATCACCAGGTTCAACCGCGGATCGTCGAAGGCGCCCTTCGAGTGGTTGGGCAGGAACTCCTTGCACATGTCCACCACTGTGCCGTCGATCTCGACCATGGTGATGTGCTCGACGCTGCGGTGCTTGGTCACCTCACGCAGCATGCCGCCGTCGCCGCCACCGATGATCAGCACACGCTGGGCCAGGCCATGGGCGAGGATCGGCACGTGGGTGAGCATCTCGTGGTAGATGAACTCGTCGGCCTCGGTGGTCTGGATCACACCGTCCAGTGCCATGACCCGGCCCATGCGGGCGTTTTCGAAGATCACCAGATGCTGGTGCTCGGTGCGCACCTCGTGCAGCAGCTTGTCCATGCGGAAACGCTGGCCGTAGCCCTCGTACAGGGTTTCTTGGTAGTCGCTCATGGGTATCTTCCCGTGATGGCTGGCAATAACGGACGGTGTTTCCCGCCCCATGAAGGAAAGGGGCGCATTCTACGTCGGCATCGATGACCGGTGGAACCTCGTCGTCCGCGCGCTGCGCCGCCGACCGGGTTTGAAAGCCAGCGCCGGGAAGACAGTACATCGCCGGAAGCGCTATTGTCGGCGCATGAACAGTCTCGCCCCACCAAGCCCCGCCCTGCCGTTGCGACTGCCCTTTCGCGGGCCGTTGCACTGGCGGCAGTTCCATGATCACTTCCAGTTGCGCCTGTTGCCCGGTGTGGAGCAGCTGACCGCGCACAGCTATGCCCGCAGCCTGCGTATGGGCGCTCGCCAGGGTTGGTTGCGGGTGCAGCCGCTGGACGATGCGCTGGAACTGACCCTGAGCCCCGCGCTCGCCGACCATGCCCAACCGCTGGCGGCGCGGGTCCGGCGCATGTTCGACCTGGACGCCGACGCGGAAGCGATCGCTGCCCATCTTGCCGCCGATCCGCTGCTCGCCCCGCTGCTGGCCCGCCACCCGAGCCTACGCCTGCCCATGGCCTTCGACCCGTTCGAACAGGCGGTGCGTGCGATTGTCGGCCAGCAGGTCACCGTGAAGGCCGCCGTCACCCTTACCGGCCGCCTGGTGACACGTCTTGGCGAGCCATTGGTCGAGACGCAGCCAGAAGGGCCGCATCGGTTGTTTCCTACGCCAGAGGCCATTGCCGACGACCCGCTGCAAGACATCGGCATGCCCGGCAAGCGGGTCGATACGCTACGGCGCTTCGCCGGGGCAGTTGCCGCAGGCGAGCTGGAGCTGCAGGCGGATGGCGGCCTGCCGGACTTGATCGAACGCTTGCGCGCCCTGCCCGGCATCGGCCCCTGGACGGCAGGCTATATCGCCCTGCGCGCGTTCGGCGAGGCGGATGCCTTTCCCGCCGCCGACCTCGGTCTGCTCAAGGCACCGCTGTGGGGGCCGGACGGCATCAGCGCCCGCGCCCTGGCGCAGCGCGCCGAAGCCTGGCGACCCTGGCGGGCTTATGCCGCCATTCACCTCTGGCACAACTACTCGGAGGGTTGAGCCATGCACTATCGCTATCACGACAGCCCGATCGGACGCCTGCTGATGGTCGGCGACCAGGCCGGACTGCGCATGCTGCACATGGATATCGCCGACCGCCCGTGGTCCGTGAACGAGCACTGGCAGATGGCGGGCGGCCAACTGGATGAGGTGTGCCGGCAACTGGACGACTACTTCGCCGGCCGGCGCCGACAGTTCGACCTGCCCCTGGCGCCCAGCGGCACGCCCTTCCAGCAGGCGGTCTGGAACGCGCTATTGAAGATTCCGTTCGGCCGCACCTGCAGCTACAGCGAGCTGGCCCGGCGAATCGACAGACCCCAGGCCATACGCGCGGTCGGCACCGCCAACGGCGCCAACCCCATCGCGGTGATCGTGCCCTGCCACCGGGTCATCGGCCGCGACGGCAGCCTGACCGGCTACGCCGGCGGACTGCCGCGCAAGGAACTGCTGCTGCGCCTGGAAGGCGCCTGGGAACCGCCCCGCCAGGCAGCGCTGTTCGGCTGAACCGAACAGCGCGCCAGGGGGCGGCACAACACCGGCGCTAGACGGTCCGCGTGCCGCCGCGCGGCCCCGCGATGGCCCAGATGATCAGGCCGACCACCGGCAGGAAGACAACCAGCAATGCCCAGAGCACCATCTTGCCGGTCGAGGTGCCGCTGGTGACGATGTTGTAGATTGCCCAGATATCCAGGGCCAAGACGATCAGGCCAAGTAGGCCGCCGAACATGTCCATAACGTTCTCCGCTGAGTTGGCGAAAGGTCTCGTTGTTAGGATGCCCGGTCCGACCGAGGGTTCCTCACGAACCGCCGGCCGGTACGTCACGACTTACATCGTGGCCGGATCGATGACCGCGAAGCTTGCCACGCAGGGGTGACCGGCCAGTTCGCCGCCTTCGCGCGCCAGGCCGCAGGTGACCATGCCGGCCTGCTGGGCGGCATCCAGTTCCTGCACCACGTCGGAGAGAAACAGGATGTCCTGCGCCGGCCGGCCGATGGCTTCGGCAATGCGTGTGTAGGACGCCGCCTCGCGCTTGGGCCCGGATGTGGTGTCGAAGTAACCGGAGAACAGCGGGCCCAGGTCGCCGGCTTCGGAGCAGCCGAAGATCAGCCGTTGCGCCTGTATCGAGCCGGACGAATACACGTAGAGGTCGTAACCCTCCGCCTTCCAGCGCCGCAGCGCCTCCACCGCATCGGGATAGACATGCCCCTTGAGCTGGCCGGCACGGTAGCCCTCGGCCCAGACCATGCCCTGCAGCGCCTTGAGTGGCGTGGCCTTGCGGTCTTCGGCGATCCAGCCGAGCAGGATCTCGATGACTCGCTCCATATCGGCCTGGGTCTCGCCGCTCTCGACGCGCACCGCCTGCAGCTGCGCCATCACCTCGGGGTGGTCCGCATGCCCTCGGACGAACGCCGGCAGGTGCGCAGCGGCATAGGGAAACAGCACGTCGAACACGAAACTCACCGCGCTGGTGGTGCCTTCGATGTCAGTCAGGATGGCCTTGATCGGCATGACAACTCCAAATCGGGTCTGCATGTGAGCGGGCCATGCCCGCGTTGGGCTCAGTCGTCCAGCCGTGGGAAGCGGCTGGCGATGTCCTCGCCGGTGAACTGCGCTACCCAGCCCTCCGGGTTATTGAACAGGCGAATCGCCACGAAGTGCGGATGCTCGCCCATGTCGAACCAGTGACGGGTGCCGGCCGGCACCGAGATCAGGTCGTTCTTCTCGCAGAGCACGGCATAGACGTAGTCGTCGATGTGCAGGGTGAACAGGCCACGGCCGGCGACGAAGAACCGCACCTCGTCCTCGGCATGACGGTGCTCGTCGAGAAACTTCGCGCGTAGCTCGGCCTTCTGCGGGTGGTCGGCGGTGAGGCTGACCACGTCGACGGTGACGTAGCCACGCTCGTTCATCAACCTGTCGATCTGCGGGCGATAGGCCGCGATCACCTCTTCCTGGCTGGCGCCGGCGGCAATGGGCGCGGACGCCTGCCAGCGCTCGAAACGCACGCCAACCGCAGCGAGCGTGGCGGCGATGTCCTCGACATGGGTCAACACCTTGTTCGGTAGGTCGGGGCTGGATTCGTGGTAAACGCTCAGGCTGCTCATGGTGATTTTCCCCAGGCTCTGCATCTCTTGTAGGGGCGAATTCATTCGCCCGACGGCTTAACGACAGGCGAATGAATTCGCCCCTGCACCTCGGCTCAGCGCGCCTGCAGGGCACGCATCTTCAACTCGCACTCGAACAGAAACTCGAAAGCCTCGACCTGGCGCAGCACATCGCTCATGCACGCTCCCCAGGTATACAGGCCATGACCGCGAATCAGGTAGCCAACGCAGTCGGCATGCTCGTCCAGCCACGGCTGCACCTGGCTCGCCAGGCGGGCGATATCCTGGTCGTTGTCGAAGATCGGCACCAACACCTGGCTTTCGTGGGTGGAAACACCGGCGAAGGCCTTCTGCAACTCGTAGTCGGCGAATACCAGCGAGTCGCTCAGGGTCAGGCGGGACAGCACGGTGGCATTCACCGAATGGGTGTGCAGCACGGCACCGATCTCCGGCCGCCACTTGTATAGCTGGGTGTGCAGCAGGGTCTCCGCCGACGGCTTCTTGCCCGGCTCCAGGCTGTTGCCGGCCAGGTCGGTGGACAGCAGGTCCTGCTCGCCCAATTGCCCCTTGTGCTTGCCGGACACGGTCAGCAGCACCTCGCTACTGGTCAGGCGCGCCGAATAGTTGCTGCTGGTAGCCGGCGACCAGCCGCGGCCGTACAGGAACCGTCCGGCCTCGATGATTTCCCGGGCGAGTTGTTCGCGAGTGGCAGTCATGCCCCCTCCTCTCTGATGCGCGTGGCAATGATAGCGGCCGCCGCCAGCGCCGCCAGGCTGGCCAAGGCGAAGGTCCAGGCCGGCCCCAACTGGGTCCAACTGTAGCCGGCATACAGCGCGCCGAGTGCGCCGCCGACACCGGCCAGGGCGGCGTACAGCGCCTGGCCCTGGCCCTGCTGGCTCGCTCCGAAGCTGCGCTGCACGAAGTGAATGGCCGCCGCGTGAAAGCTGCCAAAGGTCGCCGCATGCATGAGCTGGGCGAACAGCAGCACCCACAGGTGATCGGCCAGGTTGCCCAGCAGCAGCCAGCGCAGCGCCGCGAGCAGGAAGCTTGCCAGCAGCACCCGGCGCAGCGAGAAGCGCCCCAGCAGGCGGGCCATGCCGAGGAACAGCAGGATCTCCGCCACCACGCCGAGCGCCCACAGCTGGCCGATCACCCCGCGCGAGTAGCCAAGGTTCTCCAGATGAATGCTGAGAAAGGTGTAGTAAGGCCCGTGGGACAGCTGCATCAGCGCCACACTGAGGTAGAACGCCGGCACGCCCGGCCGGCGCAATTGGCTGAGGAAACCGCCGGTGCTGCCAACGCCTTCGCGCACCTGCGGCTGGGCATTGGGAACCCAGTAGCTGCTGATCACGATGCCGGCCATGATCAGCACCAGCGCCCAGGGAAACAGCGCCAGGCTGGCCCAGTCGAACAGCTCGCCCAACCCGACCACCGTCACGATGAAGCCGATGCTGCCCCATAGGCGTACCTGGCTGTAGCGCGCCGCCTGCTCGTTGAGGTGCGCCAGGGTGATCACCTCGAACTGCGGCAGCACGGCATGCCAGAAGAACGCATGCAGCGCCATCACCAGGGCCAGCCAGGCATAGCTCTGATCGACGAAGATCAGCGCGAACGACACCAGGGTGCAGAGGGCGCCGAAACGCACGATGGCCAGTCGCCGGCCGGTGGTATCGCCGAGCCAGCCCCACAGGTTCGGCGCCACGCAGCGCATCAGCATGGGGATCGCCACCAGCTCGCCGATGCGCGCGGCGGAAAACCCCAGGTGATCGAAATACAGCGCCAGGAACGGCGCCGTCGCGCCGAGCAAGGCGAAATAGAAGAAGTAAAAGCCGGACAGCCGCCAGTACGGCAATGCGCAACTCATGGGCCGGTCGTCGCCTGGATCGAAGACCGTAGGTTGGGTTGAGGAGCCTGCGACGAAGCCCAACAAGCGGTACGCCGTTCAGACGCGGAGCAGCGTTGGGCTTCGCTGCGCTCAACCCAACCTACGGCCTTCCTCACAGTTGCGGCAGCACCGGGGTGGCCACCTGCACGCCGGCGTTCTGCCCGCGGTGACGCAGCAGATGATCCATCAGCACGATAGCCATCATCGCTTCGGCAATGGGCGTGGCGCGGATGCCGACGCAGGGGTCGTGGCGGCCCTTGGTGATCAGTTCCACCGGGTTGCCGTCGACGTCGATGGAACGCCCCGGCGTGGTGATGCTGGAGGTCGGCTTGAGCGCCAGGTGGGCGACGATCGGCTGGCCTGAGGAGATGCCGCCGAGAATGCCGCCGGCATGGTTGGACAGGAAGCCTTGCGGCGTCAGCTCATCGCGGTGCTCGGTGCCGCGCTGGGCGACACAGGCGAAGCCGGCGCCGATCTCCACGCCCTTGACCGCATTGATGCTCATCAGCGCATGGGCCAGCTCGGCGTCCAGGCGGTCGAAGATCGGCTCGCCCAGGCCCGGCGGCACTCCCTCGGCAACCACGGTGATCTTCGCACCCACCGAGTCCTGGTGGCGACGCAGCTGATCCATGTAGGCCTCCAGCTCGGCCACCTTGTCCGGGTCCGGGCTGAAGAAGGCGTTCCGCTCGACACTGTCCCAGGTCTTGAACGGAATCTCGATGGGGCCGAGTTGGCTCATGTAGCCGCGCACCTGGATACCCAGGGTCGCCAGGTATTTCTTGGCGATGGCACCGGCGGCCACGCGCATGGCGGTCTCCCGCGCCGAGCTGCGTCCGCCGCCGCGGTAGTCGCGGATGCCGTACTTGTGGTGATAGGTGTAGTCGGCGTGGGCCGGGCGGAACAGGTCCTTGATCGCCGAATAGTCCTTGGATTTCTGGTCAGTATTGCGGATCAGCAAGCCGATGGGGCAACCGGTGGTCTTGCCCTCGAACACGCCGGAGAGGATTTCCACCTCGTCGGCTTCCTGGCGCTGGGTCGTGTGGCGGCTGGTACCGGGCTTGCGGCGGTCGAGATCGCGCCGCAGGTCGTCCAGGGATATTTCCAGTCCCGGCGGGCAGCCGTCGACGATGGCGACCAGCGCCGGGCCATGGCTTTCGCCGGCGGTGGTGACGGTGAACAGCTTGCCGTAGGTATTGCCGGACATGCAGGGCGCTCCGCGAAAATCAGCCACAAATCGAAGGCGAAGGAGTATACCCGCGGTGCCCCGGCAGTTCACCCTCGACGGGCCTCCAGCGCCGGCAACGCTTGCCGATAACCCTAGTGCCGCTAAGCTGGCCCGACAGAGGCACCAGGACGCCACCGATGAACGACACCCCTGCCCCGCAACCTGGCGCGCTCGAGCAAGCCGCGCCCAAGGTCCACCCCTGGAGTGCGCTCGAGCCCGAGCACTTCCAGCTGCTGCGCCTCGCCCCGCTGCCGACCTTGCGCGGCAGCGGCCAGCGGCCGCTGATGTTTCTCCGCCTCGGCCGGGTCGAGCGCCACCGGGAGACCCAGAGCATGCTACGCCTCACCGTGCAGATACCCGGACAGCGGGTTCACCGGGAGCAGAACCTGCTGGAGGTGTGGGCCGACCACCGCAGCCAGGAGGTGCGCTTCGGCATCGACAGCGGCCTGATGATCGAGCCGCAGAATCGCGGCCTCGGGCGCTTGCTGCTCGCCCAGGGCATTGCCTGGGCCCAGCGGCGCTGGTCGCACTACCAGGTGGAGGGCGGCGCGCTGGCGGCCAGGGACGTACCGACCGAAGACGCCCGCCAACGTCGCGATCACTTCCTCCGGGCCCAAGGCTTCGACGTCACGTACCTGGATGCGCAACTGCTCAAGGCCCAGTACGGCGCCGCCAAGGTCGCCGACCTGCAAAGCGAGTGGAATCAGGAGAAGGTCCAGATCGTCGACTTGCTGGACGCCGCCGCCATGTTGCAGCAGGCCGACCAGAACCTGCGGGAGCAGGAGGTACGCCTGCGCAAACTGCAGGAGCGCATCGCCGTGATCAGCCGCGAGGACGGTACCTTGCGCTTCACCATCGTCTGCCTGGCCGCCTTCGCCATGTTCCAGGCCGGCCTGCTGATCTGGATCGCCACCCGCTGAAACAGCGGGCCGCGCACGCTGGAGCGAGATACCGCCTGCCCCCGCGACAGCCCCTATTGTCCTCGGAGTCGCTGGCGGAACAGCGCCTGGTGCTCGCGGCACTGGGCGGCGGCGAGCAGGAAGACGCCATGACCGCCACGGTCGAAGTCCAGCCAGGTGAAGTCCACTTCCGGGTACAGCGCCTCGACATGCACCTGGCTGTTGCCGACCTCGACGATCAGCAAGCCCTTCTCGCTCAGGTGATCGGCCGCTTCGGCCAGCATGCGGCGCACCAGATCCAGGCCATCGTCGCCGCAGGCCAGACCCAGTGCTGGTTCGTGGTGATACTCGGCGGGCATGTCGGCGAAGTCCTCGGCATCGACATAGGGCGGGTTGGCCACGATCAGGTCGAAACGCTGCCCCGGCAAACCGTCAAAGCCGTCGCCCTGCACGGTGTAGACGCGCTCTTCCAGGCCGTGCCGCTCGATATTGCGGTTGGCCACTTCCAGCGCCTCGAAGGACAGATCGGCGAGCACCACCTCGGCGTCGGGGAATTCGTAGGCACAGGCGATGCCGATGCAGCCGGAGCCGGTGCAGAGGTCGAGCACGCGGCCCGGCTCGGCCGGCAGCCAGGGCTCGAAGTGCCGCTCGATCAGCTCGGCGATGGGCGAGCGCGGAATCAGCACGCGCTCGTCGACCAGGAATGGCAAGCCGCAGAACCAGGCCTCGCCGAGCAGGTAGGCGGTCGGCACGCGCTCTTCGATGCGGCGTTTGAGTAGCCCTTGCAGATGCTCGCGCTCGTCGTCTTCCAGGCGGCAGTCCAGATAGCTGTCGGCGATTTCCCAGGGCAGGTGCAAGGCGCCCAGCACCAGTTGGCGCGCCTCGTCCCAGGCATTGTCGGTGCCATGGCCGAAGAACAACTCCTCGGCATGGAAGCGGCTGACAGCCCAGCGAATGTGGTCGCGCAAGCTGCGCAAACGGGAAGCGGTGGCGGTCACAGCGGGTCTCTCCGAGCTGAAAAGGCGGCAGTTTAGCCGAAGCACCGCGAAGCGGCGCATAGCCATAAGAAAACGCCGCGTCGGACCGCAACTAGCAGTGCCGGTGGACCTGCCGCCTCGCTATAATTCGCGCCGATTTCTTAACCCTTCCCATCCCTTCTCACCGAGATTTACCCACCCATGGTCATAGAACCCTTTTCGCTGACGGGCTTGCTCGTGCTGGCGATATTCCTCATTGGAATGACACTCATCGTTTTTGAAGCACAACTGGAGATGGATAAATTCAAGCCGGCCATGTTCATGATGTCCGGCCTGATCGTCATCGGCTTCCACTACGCGCTCACCGACCCCAACGGCTTCCAGTTCTTCCTCGAAACGCAGGAGGAAACCAAGGGCGAACTGTTCGGCCTGATCGCCTTCATGGCGTTCATGTGGATGATCGTCGAGCTGCTCAACGAGCGGAACGTGTTCACCGCGCTCAATGGCTTTCTGCTGCGCAAGGGCCTCGGCGCCAAGGGCATGTTCTGGGCCACCGGCGCGCTCTCGGCGATGCTCTCGCCGTTCATCAACAACTTCACCACGGCGATGATCTTCGGCAATTCGGTGAAGAACATCTCGGTCAACCAGCGCTACACCCACGTTGCCCTGTGCAACATCGTGGTCGCCTCCAACAGCGGCGTCTGGTTCCTCGGCACCTCCACCAGCCTGATGGTGCTGCTGGCCGGCAAGATCAGCATCGCCGGCCTGCTGCTGCTGTTCCCCTCGGCCTTCATCGGCTGGCTGCTGTTCGCCGCCACCCTGCATTTCTTCTACCTGCGCGGGGTGAACGGCGGCGACCTGATCCGTGTCGCCGACCAGGAAGACTCGGCGCTCAAACCCGGCGGCGCAGGGCTGGCGGTGGTCGGCTTCTTCGCCGTGCTCGGCGCGGTGCTGTGCAACATCCTGTTGAAGGTCGGCATCGAGTTCGCCATCGGCATTGGCCTCGGCATCGTCGCGCTCTATGCCTGGCTGCTGACCCACCGCGGCATCGAACTGCCCTGGCAGGATCAGTTGCAGAAGGTGGAGTGGAACGCCCTGCTGTTCTTCATCGGTATCATCACTTCGGTGGCCGCGCTCAACCACGTGGGCTGGCTGTCCTATATCTCCCGGCTGTTCGAGCTGCTCGACCCGTCGACGGTGAACATCATTCTCGGGGTGATTTCCGGGGTGATGGATAACGTGCCGGTGGAAGCCGCAGCACTGCTGTCCAATCCCGAACTGGGCGCCGACCAGTGGGCGCTGAACGCGCTGATGGTGGGGATCGGCGGTTCGCTGACAGTGGTGGGCTCGGCCGCCGGAGTCATGGCCATGACCCTGGACAAGAGCTACAGCTTCGGCGTGCACATCAAGTTCCTGCCGGCCATCCTGGTCAACTTCTTCGGCTCGCTGGGCGTCTGGTATCTGCAATACCAGATTTTCGGCCTGTACTGATGCCATGGCGCCCGGTGCAATGCCGGGCGCCTCGCCGCGACATCGGGCTAGCTGCGTTCGCGCTTGAGCTCGCGCCACACCGCGATAGCCACCGCCAGGGAAAACAGCAGCCAGAAGTTGGCGGACAGTTCGCTGATCATTGACATGGCAAATCTCCTTTTGCCTACGACTTTCCCGCGCCAGAAATAGTTCGCCCGATTCACGTCTCGCCGCGCAGGCTCGCGGCGGACGCTTCCAGATGGCTCCACAGCCAATCGCTGACCGCCTTGATTCGCCCAGTGTGCCGCAACTCGCGATGGCTGAGCAGCCAGAGCTCGCGGGTCAGCACCGGCTCGCCCAGCCGTTTCAGCCCCGCCGACGCGCCAACCACGCACGGCAGCAGCGCCAGGCCGCAACCGGCCTTGCAGGCCGCCGCCAGGTTGCCCAGCCGGACCCGCGGTGGCCGCCCGCCGAGCAAGCGTTCCAGCCACTGCATTTCCGGCAGATGGCGCAGGCTCTGGTCGTAGCCCAGCCAAGGCTGCTGCGGCCAGGCTTCGGCCGGGCAGTCCCCCAGCGCGACCCCGGCAAAGACCGCATAGCCCACCTCGCCGGCCTTGCGCATGACCAGCGCGCTGTCCCGCTCGGGACGACCCAGGCGCAGGGCCAGGTCGGCCTCCCGGCGGGTAAAGGATAGGTTGCGGTTGTCGCCCACCAGCTCGACGTTCAACAACGGATAGCGGTCGAGCAGATCCGGTAATCGCGCCACCAGCCAGTGGCTGAAGATGAACTCCACCGACGTCAGCCGCACACTGCCCGCCAGGCTGCCCTGCTCGGCCCGCACCTCCTGCAGCAGCTCGCGCATTTCTCCGGCGAGCACCGCCGCCCGGGCCAGGGCGGCCTCGCCGGCGGCGGTCGGCTGGTAGCGCCCACCCTCGCGTACGAACAAGGCGGCGTTCAAGGACGCCTCGGCAGCCGCCAGGCGCCGGCCGACGGTGGTGGCGTCCACCGCCAGTTCACGGGCGGCGCCCGCCAGGCTGCCCTGTCGAGCCAGAGCCAGTAGCAGCGGCACATCGTTCCAGTCGAAGCTCATGGTCACCCTGCATTCTTGCAGTATCGGTCGGCACTGCTGGTCATTCTCACCGCATCCGTGCAGGCACACAATCGCCCTCCCACTCAAACGCAATGGAGTACCACCATGCCTCATGCAGCCAAGAGCCTGTTCCAGCTGAGCGGATCCGCCTATGCCCCGGCCGATCTGTCGAAGGCTACCCTGCTGATCGTCGATGCCCAGGAGGAGTACCGCAGCGGCGAGCTGCCGCTGCCCGGCCTGACTGAGGCCGTCGCGCAGATCCGTCAGTTGCTGGAGCGGGCCCGCGCCCTGGATGTGCCGGTGGTGCACGTGCGCCACCTGGGGATACCCGGGGGTCTGTTCGATCCGGAAGGGCCGCGCGGGCGCATTCTGTCCGAACTGAGCCCGACGCCGGACGAGGCGGTGGTCACCAAGCGCCTGCCTAATTCATTCGCCGGCACCGCACTGCAGACCGTGCTCAGCGAGCTCGGTCGCCGCGAACTGGTGGTCTGCGGCTTCATGAGCCACATGTGCATCAGCAGTACGGTGCGCGCCGCCAAGGACCACGGCTACCGCTGCACGGTGATCGACAGTGCGTGCGCCACACGCGACCTGCCAGGCCTGGAAGGCACCGTCGAGGCGGCGACCGTGCATCGCGTGGCGATGACCGAGCTGGCCGACAACTTCGCCGTGGTGCTGCCAAGCGCCGCCAGCCTGGCGGACTGAGCCGCGAACGCCGGTTCGCCCCCCCAGCGGATCGGCGCCGACTCGCAAAGAGTTGGCCATAGCGGTTCACAACCGCTGGTCAGGAGTGGACAATCGGGCGCAATCATTTTCGCCTCTAGGAGTCCGCGCCATGTCCCAGCCGCAAACCCTGTTCCAACTGAGCGGTCGAGGCCACGCTCCGGCCACCCTGGGTCATGCCACGTTGTTGATCATCGATGCCCAGGAAGAGTACCGCAGCGGCGTGCTGCGCCTGCCGGGGCTGGAGCCCGCCGCGGCGGAAATCGCCACATTGCTGGCCGCGGCCCGCGCCAGTGGCACGCCGGTGGTGCATATCAAGCACCTGGGCATTCCCGATGGCCTGTTCGACCCACGCGGCCCGCGCGGGTATTTCCTCGAAGAGCTGGTACCGCTGCCCGGCGAACCGGTGGTGGAGAAGCGCCTGCCGAACGCCTTCGCCGGGACCGAGCTGCATGAACGACTACAAAGCCTGGGGCATCTCGACCTGATCGTCTGCGGCTTCATGAGCCACTCCAGCGTCAGCAGCACCGTGCGCGCCTGCAAGGACTACGGCTACCGCTGCACCGTGGTCGATCGCGCCTGCGCTACCCGCGACCTGCCCTGTGGCGACGGCGTGATCGCCGCCGCCGACCTGCACCGCATGGAGATGGCGGCTCTGGCGGACAACTTCGCGACCCTGGTCGAGCAGGCCAAGGCCTTCAGCTAGCTTCGCCGCCTGCCTGGAACCGGTGGATCGCGCTCAACGCGGCTATCGTCACAGCCCTGCGACGGCTCGACTGGCAAACTGAACCACCCCCGCCATCCACCGGTCATAGGCCCGTTATCAGATGAGGAGTCGGAATGAAGTTATCCGATGGTTTTGACGCCCGCCGCTTGCGCCCCCGTGGGCCGCAGCTATGGCGCTGGCGCCTGGGCGCGGCGCTGGCGGCGCTGTGCGCCACCCTCGGTGTGCTTCTGAGCATGGGCGGCACCGCCACCCTGCTCGGCCGACCACCGGCGCTGGGCACCCTGAACGATACCCCGGCCGACGCCAGCGTGCTCCTGGTGCTCGGTGTCGTCTCGCTGTGGTTCGGGGTCTACACCTGGCGCATCTGCCGCCGCCGGTTGCGCCGCCCGAAGGGCGACCTGAGCCTGGCGCCCCATCTGCTGAAGAAGCGCAACTGACCCCACGGCGCCGCGATTGAGTAAACTAGCGCCCCTTCGCGGAGGCCCCCATGCACGACGATAAAGACGACGATTTCCTGTTCCGCTCGGCACTGCACGGCGTCAAGCCGCTGCGCCATGACCGAGCGGAAACCGGCAAGCCCAAGCCCGATCGCCAGTTGGTGGCCAAGCGTCGCCAGGCGGCCACCGTGGCCGACAATGCGGTCAGGGTCGATGGCCTGTCCGATCAGTTCGTCATCGATGTCGGCGCCGAGGACGAGCTGTACTGGGCCCGCGACGGCGTCCAGGAAGCCCAGATGCGCAAGCTCAAGGCCGGGCAGGTCGGCTTCGAGGGCAGCATCGACCTGCATGGCATGAGCGTGGAGAAAGCGCGCGACACCCTCTGGGAGTTTCTCGCCGAAGCGGCCAAGTTCGAAGTGCGCTGCGTGCGCATCACCCACGGCAAGGCCGCGCGCCTGGACGGCAAGCGACCGTTGCTCAAGAGCCACGTCAACACCTGGCTGCGCCAGCACCCGCAGGTTCTCGGCTTCGCTTCCTGCCTGCCCAGGCATGGCGGCACCGGCGCCCTCTACGTGCTGCTCAAGCGCACCATGCTGGAAGGCCGCGACGAGTAGAGTCTCACGGGGCGAAACGCGGTGCGTGCGCCTCATGCTCCACGCGCAAGCCGTTCACCACGAACGACACCGCGTGATAGAAACCGACCAACAGCAGGCACTCGATCAACTGATCCTCGCGGAAGTGCCCTCGCAATCGCGCCCAGAGTCCGTCGTCCACATCGGCGGTGGCGTGCAGGGAGTCGGCGAGGCTCAACAGCGCCTGCTCCGCGGCACTCCACAGCGCGGCGTCGAACGGCTGCCGGCAGCTGTCGGCGAGTTGCTCGGTGCTGAAGCCGGCCTTGCCGTTGAAGGCCGCCACGTGCACGCCCCATTCGTATTCCGCGCCGCACAGCGCGGTGCTGCGCAGGATCAACAACTCACGCTCGCGCAAAGAGATGCAGCCGTGATCGAGCAGGCCACCAGCCAGCATGCGCTGCAGAACCCGAGGGTTGTGCGCCATGCTGCGGAACAGCTTCAACGGCGGCACGCCGGGCGGCATGACCTTGTCGAAGGCCGCCTGGATGGCGGGTTCGTAGGGCGGATTCAAGGGTTCTACGCGGGGGCTGTGCATGGTCCGTTCTCCATTCGACTGTTAAGCTACTGAAAACGTAGCAAGCCGACTATAGGCACGCTACTAAAATAGAAGCAAGAGGTGAACTCATGGCTCTACCGATTCCCGGCCAGCCGGTGCGCGGCTCCACCAGCGGCCGGCCGATCATGGCGCTGCTCGACCTGCTCGGTCGGCGCTGGGCGATGCGCGTGCTCTGGGAGCTGTACCAGGCGCCGGCGAACTTTCGCGAATTGCAGAGTCGCTGCGAAGGGCTGTCGCCTTCGGTGCTCAACACCCGGCTGGCGGAATTGCGCGAGGCGCTGCTGATCGAGCATGGCGATGCCGGCTATCGGCTCAGCGAGAGCGGCGCGGACCTCGTACAGCGGTTCGTCCCGCTGGATGCGTGGGCGACGGAATGGGCACAGAAGCTCGCGGCGAAGGACGACGGCTGAGCGGATTTGCCGCGCTCGCTCTTGCCAGCCGCGCGCCCGCGCCCTACCCTCCCGCGCTGATCTTCTCTGTCAGGATTTGAGATGTCCCTGGAACAGCACTACACCGCGATTCTCGGCCAACTCGGCGAGGACACCGCCCGCGAAGGCCTGCTCGATACGCCCAAGCGCGCCGCCAAGGCCATGCAGTACCTCTGCCGCGGCTATCAGCAGAGCCTCGAAGAAATCGTCAACGGCGCCCTGTTCAGCTCCGACAACAGCGAAATGGTGCTGGTCAAGAACATCGAGCTGTATTCCCTGTGCGAACACCACCTGCTGCCGTTCATCGGCAAGGCCCATGTGGCCTACATCCCCAACGGCAAGGTGCTGGGCCTGTCGAAGGTGGCACGCATCGTCGATATGCATGCACGCCGCCTGCAGATCCAGGAGAACCTCAGCCGGCAGATCGCCGAGGCCGTGCAGCAGGTCACCGGGGCCCTCGGTGTGGCGGTGGTCATCGAAGCGCAGCACATGTGCATGATGATGCGCGGCGTTGAAAAGCAGAATTCCTCGATGGTCACCTCGGTGATGCTCGGCGAATTCCGTGAAAACGCCGCCACCCGTAGCGAGTTCCTCAACCTGGTGCGCTGAGCGCGCCTGCCATCAATGCGCCACCCCTGCTCTCCCGGGGCTATGCTCAAATCCTGGCCCTGAGGAGAGAGTTGCCATGCGTGGCTTGTTGCCATTGCTGCTGATGTTTCTGTCCATCTCGTCCTGGTCCGCCCAGGTGGTGGTCCATCCACCCCACGAATCCCCAAGCGACACCCGCTTCAACGACCTGATCGAAATTCTCCAGCTTGCCCTGAGCAAGACCGAGGCGGACTTCGGCCCGTTCCAGCTCCGCGCATCCGCGCATTCAATGCGCGAAGGCCGCTATATCCAGGAGCTGAAGAGCGGGCGTATCGACCTGATCTGGACCTCCACCTCGCTGAAGAAAGAGCGGGAGTTGCTGCCGGTCCGCATACCGCTGCGCAAAGGCTTGCTGGGTTATCGGGTCTGCCTGATCCACCGCGACCGTCAGGCGGACATCGATGGCGTGCGCACACTCGAGGATCTTCGCCGATTCCGCATCGGCCAGGGCTCCGGCTGGGGCGACAGCGCCATCTACCGAGCCAACGGCATTGAGGTCACCACGGCGGGCTACGACAGCCTGTTCAAGATGTTGCAGGCGAAGCGCTTCGACCTGTTCCCCCGCGGCATCGCCGAGGGCTTCGCCGAGTTCGATGCGCGCAACGGCAAGCTCACCGGCCTGAAGGTGGAAAACAACCTGTTGATCCACTACCCGTGGCCGTACTACTTCTTCACCAACAAGGACAATCCCAGGCTGGCCGAGCGCCTGGGCGTCGGCCTCAGGCGCATGATCGCCGACGGCAGCTTCGAGGCGGTCTTCCAGAAGTACAACGGTGCCGCGTTGGCGCGGGCGCGCATCAAGAGCCGGCGGGTGATACGCCTCGACAACCCATTGCTGCCGCCGGAAACCCCGCTCGACGACGCCAGCCTGTGGTACGACCCGCTGAATTAGCGGCTACGACCGTCCACCTGCACCACCGGCAGCGCGGCCAGGTCCACGCCCTCCAGGCAGCGCACGTTCACCGCAGCCATCGCCCCGCTCTTTTCGACCCCCTCGCCGAAGGGCGCGCAGCCACAGGTGGGGCAGAAATGGTGCTGGATCTGCATGGTATTGAAGCGATAGGTCGCCAGGTCCGACTCCGCCGTCGCCAGGCGCAGTTGCCCGCGCGGTACGAACCAGAGCAGATAGCCGCGCTTGCTGCACAACGAGCAATTGCATTCCAGCACTCGCTCGATGTCGCCCTCGACCTCGAAGGCGATCCGCCCGCAATGACATCCCCCTTGATAAATCATGGCCTGCTCCCGAGTCGTCCAAAGCCAACACTATAGAACGGCCCGACGACGCTGCCTTGCCCGCCATATGTCGATTGCGCCGCCACGGCCAGCTCGTCGGCTTGCAGGGCACCGGGACTGGTCGATACTTCCAGCAGACACCAACGACACCCACAAGGAGAACCCCGTGGCCAGATCCTGGTTGAAAAGCAAATGGCTGCTCGCGCTGCTCGCCGTCGCCGGCAGCCTGACCTGGGCAGACGAACCCGTCGTGATCGATGTCGACATCGAGAACCCGCCCTTCATGTACGCCAAGAACGGACAAGCCAAGGGCATCTATCCGGAGCTGGTGAGAGAAGCCTTTTCCCGCATGAACGTACCCGTCACCCTCGCCGCTCGGCCCTGGAAGCGGGTGATCGAGGAAATTGACCAGGGCGAAGCGGGCGTCGCGGGCATCTATTCCAGCGAAGAACGCCGGCAGAAGTACGACTACAGCGACGTGATCATGGTGGAAAACATCGCGGTGTACTTTCACCAGGACAACCCGGTGGACTACCAGGACATGAACAGCCTGAGCGGCAAACGGGTCGGCACCATTCGCGGTTGGCTGTATACCGACGAGTTCAGCGAAGCGGGCAAGGCCGGCAAGCTGACAGTCGACGAAGTGAGCGGCGACGAGAAGAACTTCGAGAAGCTGGCGGCCAAGCGCGTCGACGCCGTACTGGCCATCGAACAGTCCGGCAACGCCCTGCTCGCCACCGGGCGCTTCCCCGGCGTGCAAATGAACGCCAAGTACCTGTCGTCCGCCGAGTCCTACCTGGCGTTCAACAAGTCCGCCAACCGCAAGGAGCTGTTGAGCAGGTTCAACGACGCTATCGCGCAGATGAAGGCCGATGGCAGCTTCGATCGCATCGTCGCCGAAGCCGCCAACCACTGAAGCACGCCCGCCGCCGAGGTCAGGCGGCGGCGCTGGATTGTGCCTCGCGCACGACCTCGGCCAGCCGCCGGAGCCCCTCGCCCAGGCGCTCCGGCGCCACGTGGCTGAAGTTCAGCCGCAAATGGCCCAGGTTCTGGTCCGGCTGGATGAAGAACGGCTCGCCCGGCATGAAGGCGACGTCGCGCTCCAGGGCCGGCTTGAGCAGGCTGCGGGTATCCAGCGGCTGCTTGAGGGTCAGCCAGAAGAACAGCCCGCCCTCGGGGACCTGCCAGTCGGCCAGGTCGCCGAAGTGCTGCTCCAGCGCTTGCTGCATGCCGTCCCGGCGTACCCGGTAGAAGTCCCGCAACTCCGCCATGTGCCGCCGGTACTGTTCGCTGCCGATCCACTGCGCGGCCTGCCACTGGCCGATGCGATTGGTATGCAGGTCGGCCGACTGCTTCAACCGCAGCAGATGCGGGAAAAGGTCCGGCGTGGCGATCAGGTAGCCGACCCGCAGGCCCGGCAGCAGCGTCTTGGAAACGGTGCCGGTGTAGATCCAACTGGCCTTGCGCAGACGGCTGACGATGGGCGTGGCGCTACCGCCGTCGAACACCAGCTCGCGGTAGGGTTCATCCTCGATCAGGGTCACGCCGAACTCGTCGAGCACGGCGGCCACCGCATCGCGCTTGGCCTCGCTGTAGCGCGTCCCGGAGGGATTCTGGAAGGTCGGGATCAGATAGGCGAAGGCCGGCTTGTGCCGCTCCAGGCGTTGGCGCAGGGCGCCCAGTTCGGGACCGTCGGCCTCCTGGGGCACGCCGATGCAATCGGCGCCGAACAGCTGGAAGGCCTGGAGCGCCGCCAGGTAGGTCGGCGCCTCCAGCAGCACCTCGGTGCCCGGGTCGATGAACAGCTTGGCGGCCAGATCCAGGGCCTGCTGCGAGCCGCTGACGATCAGCACCTGACTGGCCTCGCAGGGCACGCCCAGAGCGCGCGCTTCGGCGGCAACGGCTTCACGCAACGCCGGCTCACCCTCGCTCATGCCGTACTGGCCGAGGCTGGCCGGCAACTCGCTCCAGTCCAGCGTCGGCAGCATCGGCTCGGCCGGCAACCCGCCGGCGAAGGACATGACCTCTGGACGCTGGGCCGCGGCAAGGATTTCACGGATCAAGGAGCTTTTCAGGCGGGTGATGCGTTCGGAGAAGGCCATGGGAAGTCACCGGCTGCGCAGGCAGCGAAATTGAGTCAAACTGGTTGACCGAAACTACGCTGCCACCGGTAAGTACGTCAATATGCTTGACCTTAAAAACCCAACCGTTCAGCAACAGGCCATGGAAGCCTTCTTCTACGGCTACCAGGCCTTCACCGCCAAGGCCGACGAAATGCTCGCCCGCCGGGGCCTGGGGCGCGTTCACCATCGCATCCTGTTCTTCGTGGCCCGCTATCCCGGCTTGAGCGTGACCGAACTGCTGGCCACCCTGGGGGTGAGCAAGCAGGCGCTGAACACGCCGCTGCGGCAACTGGTGGAAATGCATCTGGTGCAGAGCGAAGCGGCACAAAGCGACAAGCGCAAGCGCCTGCTGGAGCTGACCGCGGAAGGCGCGAAGCTGGAACAGGCCCTGCGCCGGGAACAGGCCAGGCTACTGCAACGGGCCTTCGGCGAGACTGGGCAGGACGCCGTGGAGGGCTGGCTGGCGATGAACCAGGCCCTGGGGCAGATACGCAAACCGGGCGGCGAATGAGCCAGGGCGCGAAGGCCGCTCCGGAGGCACGCCCTAAGCCTTGCCGCCCAACTCCTCGGCACCCTTGAAGAACACCAGCATGATGGCGATGCTGGCGGCCAGCAACGGCAGAACCGCGAGCATCATCAGAATGCCGCTGGCCATCAGCCCGCCGCCGACGATATCCAGCCAGGCCAGCACGCTCAGCGCGGGGTAGGAATGCCGCATGCGCAACAAGGCAATGCCCAGCCAGAGAATGGCCACGCCATTGAGCGCCAGCACAGCGAAATAGCTGAACAACTCCCATCCCAGGTGCCCCATCTGCTCATCGGTGAGCAGGAAACCGGCAACAGCCCCGGCAAGATAGAACAGAACCGACAGCCATACCGGCCAACCCAGCTTGCGGGCGGCGAAGCGCGCTTCGAGGAAGCCTTTCAGGCGCACCAGCAGGTAGCAATCCAGCAGCGTCGTGGCCATGAGCAGCCAACGGTCGTAGTCTGCCAGCCGCGAATCCTCGACGATGCCACCCAGCACAATCAGTACCAGGCTCATCACGGTGCCGATGGCCGCCGCCAGGCTCAGCCAGCCCAGCAGACGCAACTGTCCGGCCGACCAGCCTGGCAATTCGGCGGGGACCCGCTCGTCGGTCAGCGTCACCTGGGGTGCCGCATAGGGGTTTTGTTCCATAAGCGCCCTCTCCTGGGAAAATTACAGCGGCGCACAGTACCTAGCAGTACAGTGCCTGGCCAGCCCAAACTGTACGGCCGATCGCTGGAATCGCTGTATCGCGACGTCGAATGGCAGCAAGCATAGGCTGTATCCCTTGCCTGGGAGCCCGTCCGATGAGCCTGGAACTGCTGGTCGCCTTTATCGCCTTCGCGTTCGTCACCTCGGTCACGCCGGGGCCGAACAACATGATGCTGCTCGCCTCCGGAGTGAACTTCGGCTTGCGTCGCAGCGTGCCACACATGCTCGGCATCAGCCTCGGCTTCATGGTGCTGGTGGTGGCGGTGGGCCTGGGCCTCGGACAACTGTTCGAGCGCTTTCCGCCGCTGTACACCGCATTGCGCTACCTGGGGGCGGCCTATCTGCTCTACCTCGCCTGGAAGATCGCCCGCTCCGGCGCGCCGGAGGCCAATGGCGCCAGCCACGGCAAACCATTCAGCTTCCTGCAGGCGGCGGCCTTCCAGTGGGTCAACCCCAAGGCCTGGGTGATGGCCATCGGCGCCATCACCACCTACACGCCGCAGGAAAACTTCGCCGTCAACGTGCTGCTGATCGCCGCGCTGTTCGCCCTGGTGAACTGCCCCAGCGTCGGCCTGTGGACGGTCGCCGGCAGCCTGCTGCGCCGCTGGCTGGAACAGCCGCGCATCCTGCGCATCTTCAACGTCGGCATGGCGCTGTTGCTGGTAGCCTCGCTGTACCCGATCTTCATGACCGTCCAGGAAGTCCCATGACCGAAGAAGCCCTGCAGCCCCGCCTGCGCCCGCTGGCGGACAGTTCCCCCTCGGCCCTGGTGGCCGGGTTCGTCGCCATGCTCACCGGCTACACCAGTTCGCTGGTGCTGATGTTCCAGGCCGGACAGGCCGCCGGCTTGAGCAGCGCGCAGATTTCCTCCTGGCTCTGGGCGCTGTCGATCGGCATGGCGATCTGCACCATCGGCCTGTCGCTGCGTTACCGGGCCCCCATCGTGGTGGCCTGGTCGACACCCGGCGCGGCGCTGCTGATCAGCACCCTACCCGGCGTCGACTACGCCGATGCCATCGGCGCCTTCGTGGTCTGCGCAGCACTGCTGGCGCTGGTCGGGCTGACCGGCAACTTCGAGCGGCTGATGCGCCGCCTACCCGGCTCACTGGCCGCTGCGCTGCTGGCGGGCGTGCTGTTCAAGATCGGGAGCGAGATCTTCATCGCCGCCGAACAGCAGACTGTGTTGGCGGTGGCGATGTTCTTCAGCTATCTGCTGGGTAAGCGACTGCTGCCGCGCTACGCGGTGCTCGCCGCCCTGCTGGTAGGCGGCGTGTCGGCCGGGGTGCTCGGCCTGCTCAATTTCAGCGCCTTCGAGGTACGTCTGGCGATGCCGGTCTGGACCACTCCGAGCTTTTCCCTGAACGCGGCGGTCAGCATCGGTATCCCGCTGTTCGTGGTGGCCATGGCCTCGCAGAACATCCCCGGCATCGCCGTGCTGCGGGCCGACGGTTACCAGGTACCCGCCTCGCCGCTGCTGGCAGTGACCGGCGTTGCCTCGCTGCTGCTGGCGCCGTTCGGTTCCCACGGCATCAACCTTGCCGCCATCAGCGCAGCCATCTGCACCGGTGCCGAGGCCCACGAGGACCCGCGCAAGCGCTACACCGCAGCGCTCTGGTGTGGGTTGTTCTACGCCATCGCGGGGATTTTCGCGGCGACCCTGGCGGCGCTGTTCGCCGCCCTGCCGAGCACCCTGGTGCTGTCCATCGCTGCCCTGGCGCTGTTCGGTTCCATCGGCAACGGCCTGAGCAACGCCATGCAGGAACCCAGGGAGCGCGAAGCGGCGCTGGTGACCTTCATGATCACCGCCTCGGGCATGACCCTGGCGGGTATCGGCTCGGCCTTCTGGGGCCTGATCGGCGGGGTCCTGACCCTGCTGGTGCTCAACTGGCGCAAGGCGGGCTGAACGGCCCGCGGCACCTGTCTGCGTGCCTACAGGCGGAAGTGCCCCACCATGCCCTGCAGCTCATCGCTCAACTTCGCCAACTCGATACTGGAAGCGGCGGTGCCTTCCATCGCCGTCGCCGACTGATCGGTGCTGGCGCGAATATTGGTGATGCTGCGGTTGATTTCCTCGGCCACCGAGCTTTGCTCTTCCGCCGCCGCGGCGATCTGCTGGTTCATCTGGTGGATTACCGATACCGCGGCAGCGATGCTGCCCAGCGCACTCTCGGTCTGCAGCGCATCGCTCACGGTCAGCTTGACCAGCTCGCTGCTGGATTGAATCTGCGTTACCGAGGTCTGCGCGCCTTGCTGTAGCGCGACGATCAGCCGCTCGATCTCGGCAGTGGACTGCTGGGTACGCTTGGCCAACGCCCGCACCTCATCGGCGACAACGGCAAAACCGCGCCCCTGCTCGCCGGCTCGGGCCGCTTCGATGGCGGCATTGAGCGCCAGCAGGTTGGTCTGCTCGGCGACGCTCTTGATCACGTCCAGCACCGAACCGATGTTCTGCACCTCGTTGCTGAGGTTCTGGATGCTCTGGCTGGCGGCACTGGCAGCGTCGGCCAACTGCTCGATGCGCTCCATGCTCTGCTTGACCACCTGCTGGCCGTTGACCACCTTGCTGTCGGCGGATTCGGCAGCCACCGCCGCCTCCTCGGCGTTGCGCGCCACATCATGCACGGTGGCGGCCATCTCGTTCATCGCGGTGGCGACCTGCTCGGTCTCTTCCTTCTGGCTGCTGACCCCGGCATTGGTGCGCTCGGTCACCGCCGAGAGGGTCTTGGCCGAACCGGCGATCTGGTCGATGCCGGACTGCAAGCCGCGGACGATGCTGCTGAGGCCGGCGGACATCTGCTGCATGGCACTCATCAGTTGGCCGATCTCATCGCTGCCGCGTACCTCGATCTTCGCCGAGAGATCGCCCTCGGCGATGCGGTTGGCCACCCGGATCACGCTGCGCAGCGGGCGCACGGTGATGCGGGTAATGAGCATTGCCGCCGCCAGGCCGACCAGCAGCGCCAACACCGAGGACGCGAGAATCAGCCCGGCGTTGGCCTTCAGGTCCGCCTGCATGGCGCTGTCCTGCTCGGCATAGGACTCGTCGACCCGCTGCACCACCTGCTCCGCGCGGCTGCGCATCTGCGCATAGACCTGGCGCTCCTTGCCCAGCAGGTCGGTGTACTCGGCCAGCTTGGCGTTGAACACGCTGATATGGTTACCGACTTCGTTGAGCACCGAGCGATAGCCGGGGTCCTGGATGCTCGCCTTGAGCTTCTCGGCCTGGGCCAGCGCCTCGTCGGCCTCCTTGATGCGGGTCGACGCTGCTTCTTCTTCGCCAGACTTGCGGCTCTTGTCTAGACGTGCCTGGGCTTCGTTCATCGCTTGCAGCATCAGCCGCGAAACCTGGCTGATCTGGTTCGCCTGCTCGATGAACTCGGCACCCACCTGGCCGCCGGAGTCCTTCATTTCATACAGCCCGTCGTCGATCAGGCCGGCCTGCAGCAAGTCCATGTTATTGGACACGCTCTGTACCGACCAACTGGCGGTTTCCAGCGCCAGGTCCTTGGCCAGGGCCAGTTCGACGAACTTGTCGAAGGATTCGCGATAGGCCGCAACCGCCTGCTCCACCTCCTCCATCGCCGCGCGGGTGGCGCTGGACTGCTCCTTCAGTTCGGCGGTCAGCCCAAGTATTGCCTCGACGCCGGCACGCAGCGCTTCCACCGACTTGGCATCGCCGGTCAAGGAAAATGCCTGCTCCTGCAGGCGCACGCGCAATACCGAACGATTGATCGAGGACATCTTGTTGAGCCCGTCGAAACGCTGGCTGATTGCCTGCAAGGAACTGATCCCGATCGCCGCCACCACCCCGGTGAGCAGCAGCACCAGACCAAAGCCAATGCCCAGCTTCTTTGCCATCCCCATGCTGGCAAGACCACGTTGCAAGGCCGACATCATCGCTATCCCCTATCCAATGCAGAGCGGCGCCACGGAACGCCGCGAGACTCATTGCAGACATGCCCTGAAACCGTAACCGGCACAAGGCTCGATGCCGCGATTCAGAGTCATCTGCTATATCGAAGTCGTTTTTAGACATAGTAGCTGTCGGCCGAAGCGACAACGACTTGAGCAGGAAACGGCTCAGGCGGGAATGCCCAGCGGGATGGGGCCACAACGGGAGAAGGGAGGAACCGGAGTGCGGCGCGGGCCACACGGCGGGCTGGACGCCCGGACCATGGCCCAGGCGCGACACGCGGCAAGGCGCCTGATCAGGCGCCTTGCCGCATCGTCAGATGGCCGTCGCCCCGCCGTCCACCGCCAGCGCATGACCGGTGGTGAAACCGGCGCCGTCGCAGCAGAGGTACAGCACCGCAGTGGCGATTTCCTCGACCTTGCCGATGCGCCCGACCGGGTGCATGGCGGCGGCGAACTCGCCCTTCTTCGGGTCGGACTCGTAGGCACGGCGGAACATGTCGGTATCGATCACCGCCGGACACACGGCATTGACGCGGATTTTCTTCTTCGCGTACTCGATGGCGGCGGACTTGGTCAGGCCAATCACCGCATGCTTGGAGGCGGCGTAGATGCTCATCTTCGGCGCCGCGCCGAGGCCGGCCACCGAAGCGGTGTTGACGATGGCACCAGCACCCTGCGCCAGCATCAGCGGGATCTGGTGCTTCATGCACAGCCACACGCCCTTGACGTTGACGCCGATGATGGCGTCGAACTCGGCCTCGCTGCCCTCGGCCAGCTTGCCCTTCTCGATCTCGATGCCGGCGTTGTTGAAGGCGTAGTCCAGGCGCCCGTAGGTCGCCACGGTGGCTTCCATCAGCGCCTTGACCTCGGCGTCCCGGGTCACGTCGCAGCGCACGAAGGTGGCGTCGCCGCCAGCGGCACGGATCAGCTCGACGGTACCCTCGCCGCCGCCGACATCGACGTCGGACACCATCACCTTGAGTCCCTCGGCGGCGAAGGCCAGGGCCGTGGCGCGGCCGATACCGGCGGCACCGCCGGTAACCAGGGCAACCTGGCCGGAAAAGGTCATGCTCATCTGTGCATCCTCGAAATGGAAATGTAGAAACCGAACCAGTCTAGTCAGACCGATGGCTGTCGCGGCAGCACTATTGAGCGCTCGGTTGGAGTCTTATCCATGAAAATGATTCAGCAACCGATAGCTCGATCACTCACATGGATGAAGCCCCATTTGGCATCCAGGGCAAACTTGCCCAAACCTGGACATCGAACTATCAACAAAGCTCATTCCAACAGCGAGTAATGTCATGACCAGCCAGACCAACCGCCAGTTCCTGCTCGCCCAGCGCCCCAGCGGCGCCATCGACCAGCACACTTTCAGGCTGGTGGAAACCCCGGTAGCCGAACCGGGCGCCGGGCAAATCCTGGTGGAAAGCCATTACCTGTCCCTCGACCCGGCCATGCGCGGCTGGCTCAACGATGCCAAGTCCTATATCCCGCCGGTGCAGATCGGCGAAGTGATGCGGGCCATCGGCGTA
This sequence comes from Zestomonas ipomoeae, assembly GCF_057128665.1. Classification (NCBI taxonomy): domain Bacteria; kingdom Pseudomonadati; phylum Pseudomonadota; class Gammaproteobacteria; order Pseudomonadales; family Pseudomonadaceae; genus Zestomonas; species Zestomonas ipomoeae. Next base: position 158,903 of record NZ_JBSKHQ010000005.1, on the reverse strand, counting down.
GGCAAGGTAGTCGCCTCGCAGAATCCCGCGTTCGCCCCCGGCGACTTCGTCAGCGGGTTGGTCGGCATCCAGGATTACTACCTGGGCGACGGCAAGGGCTTCCACAAGGTCGACCCGAACCTGGCGCCGCTGCCGCTGTACCTCTCGGCGCTGGGCATGACCGGTATGACCGCCTATTTCGCTCTGCTCGACGTGGGCGAGCCCAAGGCCGGAGAAACCGTGGTGATTTCCGGCGCGGCCGGTGCGGTGGGCAGCGTGGCCGGGCAGATCGCCAAGCTCAAGGGCTGCCGAGTGGTGGGTATCGCCGGGGGTGCCGATAAATGCCGCTTCCTGGTCGACGAGCTGGGTTTCGACGGTGCCATCGACTACAAGAACGAGGACGTGCGTGCCGGCCTCAAGCGCGAATGCCCCAACGGCGTGGACGTGTACTTCGACAACGTCGGCGGCGACATCCTCGACACCGTGCTCTCGCGCATCAACCTCAAGGCCCGCGTGGTCATCTGCGGCGCCATCAGCCAGTACAACAACAAGGAGGCGGTGAAAGGCCCGGCCAACTACATGTCGCTACTGGTCAACCGCGCCCGCATGGAAGGCATGGTGGTCTTCGACTATGCCGCGCGCTTCCCCGAGGCGATCAAGGACATTTCCGGCTGGCTGGCCAGCGGGCAGCTGAAGAGCAAGGAAGATATCGTCGAGGGTCTAGAGACCTTCCCCACCACATTGCTCAAGCTGTTCTCCGGGGAAAACTTCGGCAAGCTGGTGCTGAAGGTGCGCTGAACACCAGTTGGACCAGGCGCCGGGAGATTCAGGCTTGCGCCCCGGCGCCAAAAAATCGGCCTGAATGGCGCCCGGCGACTCAGCCGAACAGAAAGTTCAGTCGTTCGTCGCTTTTCGCCGGAGTGATTTCAAGGATTTCCGCGCTCACGATGTTTTCCGCGACAAACGGATCATCGCCGACTCGACGCTGCAGATCGGCCAGCGAGGTGTTGTGCGCCAGGATTCCACCCCCCGAATTTGACTGAAGACTTCCAACCAGCAGAAACACACCTTCTTCGAAGCCCCGCGCGATCCAGTTCTTATGCCCCTCCATGAACTGGCTGGCCTGGCTTTTATTGTCTGAAAACCGCAGAAGGACGATAAACATGGGCTTCATTCTCCTTTTTGTGGATGGACGGCGGATTCGATCGCGACGGCCTCAAGCCAGTCGCAGAGTTGCCTGACCTCTTGCCGGATGAATTTCTCGTCATGAAAGGCATTCGCCAGCGTGGCGACGCCCTGGCTACGTGCGAGAAGGTGCATCGCCAGCTCATCGGCATCGGCTTCGCGGCCGAGCAGTGTGAATTGCCGGCACAGCCAGACACGAAATAACGTGAACAGCCTGTTTGCCTCGGCTTGCGCGGCATGGTTCAACTTCGCCAGTTCCGTGCAAAGCGTTCCGACCGGACAACCGTGCTGTTTTATCTTGGTCCGGTTGGCGATGAGGATGTGGATGAATTTGCGAATACGTTCCTCGGGTCGCCGGCCTTCACTTTCCCATTGATCCAACATCGCCTGAGTGGTGTGCAGGCGCATCTGGATTACCGCATCCAGAATTTCGTCCTTGGTTTTGAAGTGGTAGTAGAAATTGCCACGAGATATGCGCACGGCATCGGCAATGTGGGAAAACGAGGTGTGTTCGTAACCTTGGCGATAAAACAGTTGATCGGCCGCTTCAACGATTTGATCGCGGGTCGTGGCGCCACTCATGAGCAATCTCTCCCGACTACCGAATGATTAGGACATCCATCCTAGACGGCAAGCAAAATAGGACAGCCATCCTAATGCGTCAAGGCACGGGACTCGGCAGATCTTCTGCGCTTATGCGCGCTCGGCATTACCGGTGGTGCAGCGCCATGCGCGCGCCCAATCCGGGCGCACTGCTGGGGACTCGACCGCATGACGGCCACTGCGGCCACACCGCGGAGGGGCAAGGGGCCGACAGGTTGCCGGGATACCGCCAGCAGGTACCGAGCGCGTCGACGCGCCGTCACTCGGCGCGCTGGTTCAGCCCAGCTCAGCCACTACCGACGCCAACGCCTCGGCCGGGTTGGCGGCCTGGCTGATCGGGCGGCCGATCACCAGATAGTCGGAGCCGGCGTCCAGCGCCTGGCGCGGGGTGAGGATGCGGCGCTGGTCGTCCTGCGCGCTGCCGGCCGGACGAATGCCAGGGGTGACCAGTTGCAACGCCGGCTGCGCAGCCTTCAGCGCCACGGCTTCCTGCGCCGAACAGACCAGGCCGTCCATGCCCGCTTCGGCGGCCAAGCCGGCCAGGCGCAACACCTGCTGCTGCGGTTCGATATCCAGGCCGATGCCGGCCAGGTCGCTGCGCTCCATGCTGGTCAGCACGGTCACGCCGATCAGCAACGGCTTGGGTCCGGCGAGCCGATCGAGGGTTTCACGGCAGGCCGCCATCATGCGCAGGCCGCCGGAGCAATGCACGTTGACCATCCACACACCCATCTCGGCGGCCGCCTTGACCGCCATCGCGGTGGTATTGGGAATGTCGTGGAACTTCAGGTCGAGAAATACCTCGAAGCCCAACCCGTGCAATGCCTCGACGATCCCCGGTCCGCAGCGGGTGAACAGTTCCTTGCCGACCTTGACCCGGCACTGCGTGGGATCGAGTTGTGCGGCCAGGGCCAGCGCGGCTTCGCGGGAAGGAAAGTCGAGGGCGACGATGATCGGGGTCTGGCAGGACATGGCGGGCTCTCAGGCGGGACGAAAACGCCGCGCATTGTAGCGCAATGCCCGGCACGGCTGGCGGGTCAGGGTAAATCGGTTACGCCGTGCTTATTGGCCAGCTGTCGATAGCGACCATTGTCGATCAGTCGCGCCAGCTCATCGTTGAACTTCTCGATCAGCTCGGCGCCGCCGGGATAGCGCCTGGAAATCAGCAGGTACTCCCGCACTGTGTAGATCGGCTCGCCGAGCATTCGGTAATTTCGCCGGCTGCCGGCCGCCTGCTCGATCAGGCGCCAGCCGGCGTCCTCGTTGAGGAAGATGGCATCGGCGCGCCGGTTTTCCATCATGCGCACGCAGCTGTCCATTTCACGCACGGTTATCAGTTCGATCTGTTGCTGATTCAGCGCCTCCTGTATAGGCGGGAATACGTTGTAGCCCAGCGCCGAACACAATCGCAGCCCCTTCAGGTCCTGCGGGGCACCTTCGCTCAGCGGTGCCGCCACATGGGCGAAGAGATAAACCGGGTTGCTGTGCAGCGACGCCGAGTAGAGCATTTCCCGGGCTCGCTCGGCACTGAAGCTATAGGGATAGGTGGCGCTGAACCTGCCTTCGCGGGTGGACTGATAGCCGCGCTTCCATGGCAGATAGGAGACACTGACCGGATAACCCAATTGATAAAAGATGCTGGTGACCAGCTCGGTGAGCATGCCGCCGTTGGGTAGGTTCTCACCGCTATAAGGTGCGAACTCACCGGTCACCAGCCGGACTTCTTCAGCCTCAGCCACATTCCTCATGCCCGCCATCAGCAGGACAATCATCCCCAACGCCCATTCGAGCTTGCGCAGCGCCATCGCCGACTGTCCTTTCAAGCAAACCACATTGGATGGTTCCAACCACGCCGCACGCCAACAAGACGATTCCGTACCGCACCGGCGCACTCGTAAAGGTCTAGCCTAGCGACAAGGCAGTTGCCAGCAACCCGAAGTGACACTGCCGAGAAGACTGGCACGCGTAGACCTCGTTCGGTACCGGGCGTAAGGTGGACCCGTTGATTCCCACGGAGACTGTCCATGCCCTGGTACGCCTGGCTCATACTGATCCTCGCCCTCGGCTCCATCCTAGGCAGCCTGCTGTTGCTGCGCGATACCGCGAAGAAGCTGCCGCTGAGCGAGGAACAACTCGAACGCATCAAGCAGCGCAATGCCGAACAGGATGCCAAGGACGCTCAGGAGCGCTAGCCTTTGCGCCGCACTGGCGTTGGCCGGTTGCGCCCGGCTGCCGCCGGCACCGGTGCAGGAGTGCGACGCCCTGTTCGCCGCCCGCGATGCCGCCACCCGCGCCACGGCCGACGCGCAATATCGTGCCCTGCCGGCGTTTCCCGGCTTGCGCAGCGACCGCCTGCTGGCCAGCCTCGGGCCAACTGCCCGCACGGCGCCACAGCGGCGCCTTTGGCTGAGCTACCTGGCAGAACGGGACGCCGAGGCCAGCGCCATCGAACTGGGCAATCTGCCCTCGATCGAGCGATTGCACTGGCAGGACCGCCAGCAAGCTCTGCAGGCGTGCCGCGACGCCCAGGTGGAGCGGCTGACGGCAGACCCGCAGGCCTTCCAGCGAGCGCTGGCCGATGCCCAGGTACCGGACGACTACCGGGGCTGGGCACGCATCCTCGGCCTCTATCCCTTGTCCACGCCCTTCTATCGCCGCGCCATCGCCGCCTGGCGGGACGAAGCGGCGATGGCACCGGACGACCGCCCGACCTGGCTGGCCTACCAGCCCCTGATCCGGCAAAGCGCCTTCGGCAGGCCCCTGACAGCCGATGCCCTCGGCCTGCCGCAGCCCGACGCCGAGCAGCGCGCCGCCCTGTTCGCCCGGCATGCGCCCTGGTTGCGGGTCGAACAGGCCAGTCGCGCCGACCGGCTGGGCCGCCCCGACATGCGCCAGTACCGCCGCCGCGGGTTCGACAACGTCGCGCCGCAGCTCTATCGGCAAATGGGCTGGAGCCGCCTGCAGGGTCGCTGGCACCTGCAGTTGATCTACCAGTTCTGGTTCGCCGAACGCCCCGCGAAGCGCCCCCTGGACCTCTATGCCGGCGAGCTGGACGGGCTGATCTGGCGGGTCACGCTGGATGACCAGGGGCAAGCGCTGCTCTACGACAGCATCCACCCGTGCGGCTGCTGGCATGCCTTCTACCTTCCCCGGGAATCCCCTCTGCGCTTCCAGCAGCCGGAAGGCGAGGAAGAGCGCCGGGAGACTCGACTGGCCATCGATGGCAGCACGGCCGCAACCCTCTGGCTGAGCGCCGGCGACCATCAGATTCGCTGGGTCGACCAACGCCGCCCAGGCTATCCCGCCGTCGCCTACCAGCAGGCCGATCTGGATGAGCTGCGCCGGCTCCCCACTGCCGAGGGCAGCCGCAGCCTATATAGCACCGACGGCCTGGTGCCCGGCAGCGAGCGACTGGAGCGCTGGCTGCTGTGGCCATCCGGGGTGATCTCCCCGGGCGCCATGCGTCAGTGGGGCCACCACGCCACCGCCTTCATCGGCCGCGCCCATTTCGACGACCCTGCCTTGCTGGAGCGCTATTTCACGACATCGACACCGCGATAGACCGACCGGCTGAGCCTCACCCGGCTGTGACGAAGTCGAGCATTCTGCCGCCTCGCTGCCGCGTCCCGCGTCATCCCGGTAAACTGCGCGCCCTCATCCGGAGGCGCGATGCCGATCACTTTTCGTTTTTGTCTACCGGCCTTAATGCTGGTCTGCGGTTTCTTTTCGGTGTTCATCCAACCGCTCGGCGTGCTGCTCGGCACGCTGTATATCGCCCTGCTGCTGTATGGGCGGGACTACCTGCCGCGTCTGCTCTGGTGGCTGCTCAGCCTCGCGGCCAGTATCGCCCTGGCGGCCCACCTGCTGCCGGGCTTCCAACCCTGGACGCTGCTGCCGCCGCGCCAACTCAGCGCCGACGCGCCGGCCTATGGGTTGCGCCTGTCCTGGGACAAGCTGCTGGTAGGCCTTACATTGCTGGCCTGGTGGCTGGGCCAGCCCCGCGATGAGGCTCCGCGGCCGTACCGGGCCGGCCTGGCGGTACTGGCGACCTTGCTGGCCGTGCCCGCGACCGCCCTGGCCCTTGGCCTGGTGGGCTGGCAGCCGAAATGGCCGCCGGAGCTGCCGCTATGGCTGGCGGTGAACCTGGGGGTGACGGCCCTGGCGGAAGAACTGCTGTTTCGTGCCTGGCTACAGCGCAGCCTGGTGGCCCGCCTGGGTCCATGGCCGGGCGTGTTGCTCACCGCGCTGCTGTTCGGAGCGGTGCACGTGCCCTTCAGCCCGCTGTTCGGCTTGGTCGCGGCAGTCGCCGGACTGGGGTATGGCCTGGCCTTCCACTACAGCGGACGGCTGAGCGTTGCCGTGGCGCTGCACGGCGCGGTCAATCTTCTGCACCTGCTACTACTGAGTTATCCGCTGCGGCTGGTATGACGTCGATCCGATAGGGAGTGAAGATGGCCGCCAGCGTGCCGTTCGCCCGCAAGCGCTCCATCAGCGCGCGAAAGCGCTCGGCGCTGATCGGTGCCTGCGGCCGCAGCAACGCATGGTGGTGGTAGATCTGATCGATGCGATCGGATATCAGCAGCTTGCCGCGGTATTCGGGATGTTCGCGGAGAAAGACCCCCAGGTAGGAACGACTGACCAGGGCGACATCGATGCGCTTGCGCAGGACCATCAGCAGGTTGCTGTCATGGGAATAGGTCAGCTTGGCGTTGAACTCGCGCGTCAGGAATTCCGGGTCCGCATTGAAGCCGGCGAAGTCGTAGTGATAGCCGTGATAAAGCCCCAGGCGCTTGCCTTCGAGCACATCGAAGTAGCTCTGGTCGCGTAGCTGCTCGGCGCGGGCGACGAAAATCTCGGCGTCCTCCAGACCCATGTCGACTGCCTGGTGGGCAATGTCCTGCCAGCCCCACTCGGGGTTTTCGAACACCGCCATGTCGATGCGACCCTGCTCGAAATCGCGAAATCGTCGTGGCACGGCGGTGGGCAGCATGATGAAGCGATAGTCGGTCTGCAGCGCATTGAGCGCCTTGATCAGCTCCGGCAGCAGACCTGTGGCCACCGAGGTTTCTGGCTTGATCACATAGGGAGGGAAATGCGCTCCGCCGATATGCACCACCTGCTCGGCGGTCGCCTGCCCGCCAAAACCGATACAGCCGACCAACAGCGCGCCCCTCAGGATCCCGAGCGAAAACCGCATCAACGCCCCCTCACACGGTAACTGGGCTGGAAAAAGCCAGCCTAACGCAAGCTCTGCTGACAGCCTAGACGCACTCAGGGGGTGCTGCTGGAAAGATCGTAGCGGGCCAGCAACCGCTGCAGGCTGCCGTTGTCGCGCAGCAGTTGCATCGAGGCGGCGAACTCCTCCTTGCCCAGCGGCCCATGCGGGCGCAGCAGCGCCTGGTGATGATAGGCCTGGTCGATGCGCTCGGACACCAGCAGGTCAGTGCTTTCCTTGGGGTGGCGCTGGCGGTAGAGGTGAAGGTACGAGCGCGTGATCACCGCGATGTCCGCCCGTCCGCGCAACAGCATCAGCAGATTGCTGTCGTGGGAATAGGTGAGCACGGCGTTGAATTCGCGACTGAGATAGTCCTGGTCGGCATTGAAGCCGGCAAAACCGTAGTGGTATCCGTTATAGAGCGCCAAGCGCTTGCCCTTGAGCTGATCGAAGTAGTCCTGCCCTCGCCCCGGCTCGGCGCGCGCGACATACACCTCGGCGTCGTCGATCTGCAGGTCGAGGGCCTCCACCGCGATATCCTGCCAGCCCCAGCTGGGCGACTCGAACAGGATCACATCGAAACGGCCCTGCTCGAAGTCGCGATAGCGCCGGGTAACCGAGGTGGCGGTCAGCTCGAAGCGATAGTCGCTCTGGACCTGGTTCAGGGCAGCAAGAAGCTCGGGCAGCAGGCCGCCGGCATCGGGGTTTTCCGGCTTCATCACATAGGGAGGAAAATGATACGCACCGACCCTCACCCGCTGCTGGGCTTCGGCGGGAAGTACACTCAAAACTCCGAGCGCAATCAGCAGATATCTGAATACAACGCGCAAGCTGTCTACCTCGACACAGGGCACCCTCGGGAAACGGCGTTACCTGCACATCCGTGTGTCGGAGCCAGACTTACGGCTCAAAGGCCCTTATAGCCTAGACCATCCGGCTCAAACTTCCTTGATCACCAGCGAGAGTGCTTCCTCGGCCAGCTGATCGAGCGTCATCGGCCCCTCTGGGCGGAACCAGGTGGTGCTCCAGGACAGCGCTCCGGTGAGGAAACGCCGCAGGATGAACGGATCGGACTTGAAGTAGCCGGCCGCCCTGGCCTCGCCCAGCACCTCCAGCCAGAGCTGCTCATAAATGTCGCGGAGCTCGAGGATGTACTTCTGCCCTTCGTCGGAAAGCGAGCGCCACTCATAGACCAACACCGCCATGGCTTCGCCGGTGCCGCCCATGATCGATTGCAGCTCGCAGCGGATCAGCGCCAGCACCCGCTCGCGCAGGCTATGGGCGTCGGCCAGCGCGGCCCGCATCATCGCGGTGTTGTAGAGAATGGTTTCTTCCATCACCGACCGCAGGATTTCATCCTTGCTTTTGAAGTGGTGGAAGATGCTGCCGGACTGGATGCCCACCGCACTGGCCAAGTCGCGCACCGTGGTGCGCTCATAGCCCTTGCTGCGAAACAGGTGCGCGGCAGTCTGCAACAGCTTGCCCCGCGCGCTGTCCGGATCGGTGACCTGCCCGGCGGCCACCAATTGCTGCATCACGGCCTGGGCTTGCTGCTCGTCCACGCTGGTCGTTCCCCGCTTTTTCAATTACGTCTGCTTCTCGATTGTGACGCCAAGTGCTTGTCGCTGCTGGCGAATTTATGCCTCACGAGCCGACCAAGCAAGCGCTTGGCCCAGAAAGTCTCGCCAGGGCTTTTCAACCAAGCGCTTGCTTGGTAATGTTCCGGCATCGAACAGGACGGCGGACACCCATGAGCAAGCTCCTACGCATCGGCTGCGCTTCGGCCTTCTGGGGCGACACCTCCACCGCCGCGGCGCAACTGGTCCGCCACGGTGCCCTGGATTACCTGGTCTTCGACTACCTGGCGGAAATCACCCTGTCCATCATGGCCGGCGCCCGCCTGAAACAGCCGGACGCCGGCTATGCCACCGACTTCGTCGAGGTGCTCGCTCCCTTGCTGGAGGAGCTGAAGCAGCGCAAGGTCCGTGTCATCAGCAATGCCGGCGGGGTTAACCCACAGGCCTGTGCCGCTGCCCTCGCCGCCGCCTGCGAGAAGGCCGGCGTGGATCTGAAGATCGCCGTGCTGCACGGCGATGATCTGCTGCCTCAGCGCGCGGAGCTGGCCAAGGCCGGCATCAGCGAGATGTTCGACGGCACGCCGCTGCCGCCGATGTGCGTGTCCATCAACGCCTACCTCGGCGCGCCCGGCATCGTCGCCGCACTGGAGACCGGCGCGGACATCGTCATCACCGGCCGGGTGGTGGACAGCGCAGTGGTCAGCGCCGCCCTGGTCCACGAATTCGGCTGGGCCTGGAACGACTACGACAAGCTGGCCCAGGCCGCGCTGGCCGGCCACCTGATCGAATGCGGCGCCCAGTGCACCGGCGGCAACTTCACCGACTGGGAAGCGGTACCGGACTACGAGCACATCGGCTTTCCCATCGTCGAAGTGGCGGCCGATGGCGGCTTCACCGTCAGCAAGCCCGAAGGCACCGGCGGGCTGGTCACGCCGTTCAGCGTCGGCGAACAGCTGCTCTACGAGATCGGCGACCCGCGTGCCTACCTGCTGCCGGACGTGACCTGCGACTTCAGCCAGGTAAGCCTTGAACAGGCCGGCGACAACCGCGTCGCCGTGCGCGGCGCCAGGGGCCTGCCGCCCACCGACCGATACAAGGTCAGCGCCACCTACCCGGATGGCTTTCGCTGCACCGCTACCTGTCTGTTGGCGGGCATCGATGCGGTGAAGAAAGCCGACCGGGTCGGCCGTGCCATTCTCGCCAAGACCGAAGAACTGTTCGCCGCCCGCGGCTGGGGACCCTACCGGGAAACCAGCATCGAACTGCTCGGCAGCGAGGCGACCTACGGCCCGCATGGCGAACGCCGCGACACCCGCGAAGTGGTGATCAAGCTGGCGGTGAGCCATGCGCGCAAGGAGGCGCTGGTGCTGTTCTCGCGCGAGATCGCCCAGGCCGCCACCGGCATGGCGCCGGGGCTGACCGGGCTGGTCGGGGGTCGCCCTACGGTCTACCCGGTCATTCGTCTGTTTTCATTCCTGATCGACAAATCCGCCTGCACCCTGGAAGTCGAAGCGAGCGGTGAGCGCCGGCCGCTAGCCCTGCCCACGCCCGCCACGCTGCACAGCGCCGACCTGCCGCTGGCCTGCGACCCGCCCAAGCCGCAAGGCCAGGCCGACGTCAGCGTTCCGCTGATCAAACTGGCGGTGGCGCGCTCCGGCGACAAGGGCAACCACAGCAACATCGGCGTCATGGCGCGCAAGCCGGACTACCTGCCGTGGATCGCCGAGGCGCTGACCAACGATGCGCTGGTGGACTGGTTCGGCCATGTGCTCGACCCGCAGACCGGCCGCGTCAGCCGCTGGTACCTGCCGGGCAGCCACAGCCTCAACTTCCTGCTGGAGAACAGCCTGGGCGGCGGTGGCGTCGCCAGCCTGCGCATCGACCCGCAGGGCAAGGCCTTCGCCCAGCAGTTGCTGGAATTCCCGGTGCCGGTGCCCAGGGCGCTGGCAGAGACACTCTAGGCACGCCACAGGACTTTCTGGATGAGCTACGACTCCGTTTTCAAACCCGGCCTGTTCAGCGGCCAGACAGTACTGGTCACCGGCGGCGGTAGCGGCATCGGTCGCTGTACCGCCCACGAACTGGCGGCCCTCGGCGCCCATGTGGTGCTGGTCGGGCGCAAGCCGGAAAAGCTCGAACGCACCGCCGGCGAAATCATCGAGGACGGCGGCAGCGTCAGCTGGCAAGCCTGCGATATCCGCGACGAGGAGCAGGTGCGTGGCATGGTCACCGCGGTGATCGCCGCCCGCGGGCCGATCCACCACCTGGTCAACAACGCCGGCGGCCAGTTTCCGGCGCCACTCGCCTCGATCAACCAGAAGGGCTTCGAGACCGTGGTGCGCACCAACCTGGTGGGCGGTTTTCTGGTGGCCCGCGAGGTGTTCAACCAGTCGATGAGCCAGACCGGCGGCGCCATCGTCAACATGCTCGCCGACATGTGGGGCGGCATGCCCGGCATGGGTCACTCCGGCGCGGCACGGGCCGGCATGGAGAACTTCACCAAGACCGCAGCCTTCGAGTGGGGCCACGCCGGCGTGCGGGTCAACGCCGTGGCGCCGGGCTGGATCGCCTCCAGCGGCATGGACACCTACGAGGGCGCGTTCAAGGCGGTGATCCCGACCCTGCGCGAGCACGTGCCGCTCAAGCGCATCGGCACCGAATCGGAAGTCTCGGCGGCCATCGTCTTCCTGCTCTCCCCGGCCGCTGCCTTTATCAGCGGCACCACGTTGCGTATCGACGGTGCCGCCAGCCAGGGCAGCCGCGCCTTCCCGCTGTTCGCCGCCAAGCCCGGCCAGCAGCAACCCTACAACGGCTTCCACAGGGCCTACCTGCCCGATGTGTTGAAAGAGTAAGTGCCATGCCGATCATTCGCTCCGACATCGACGCGCATGGCGAAGCCTTCGCCGCCAACCGCGAGGCCATGCTGGCGGCCATCGACAGCTTTCGCGCGGTGGAAGTCCTGGTGCAGGAGAAGGCGGCCAGCGCCAAGGCCAAATTCGAAAAACGCGGCCAACTGCTGCCCCGCGAGCGCCTGAACCTGCTGCTGGACGCCGGCAGCCCGTTTCTCGAACTCTGCTCCCTGGCCGGCTACAAGCTGCACGACGACAAGGACGGCACCCTGGCCGGCGGCGGCATCATCGCCGGCATCGGCTACGTCAGCGGCGTGCGCTGCCTGGTGATCGCCAACAACAGTGCGATCAAGGGCGGCACCATTTCCCCCAGCGGCCTGCGCAAATCGCTGCGCCTGCAACAGATCGCCCAGGAGAACAAGCTGCCCATCGTCACCCTGGCCGAGAGCGGCGGCGCCAACCTGACCTACGCCGCCGACATCTTCATCGAGGGCGCGCGGGCCTTCGCCAACCAGGCGCGACTGTCCGCCGCCGGCATTCCGCAGGTCACCGTGGTGCACGGTTCATCCACTGCTGGGGGCGCCTATCAGCCGGGGCTGTCGGATTACGTGGTGGTGGTGCGCGGCAAGGCGAAGATGTTCCTCGCCGGCCCCCCGCTGCTCAAGGCTGCCACCGGAGAAGTCGCCACCGACGAGGAACTGGGTGGCGCGGAAATGCACGCCCAGGTCGCCGGCACTGCTGAATATCTGGCCGAGAACGATGCGGACGGCGTGCGCCTGGCCCGCGAGATTCTTGCCGCGCTGCCGTGGAATGCGCAGTTGCCGCCTCGCCCGCAGCGCCGCTTCGAGGAGCCGCTGTACCCGGTCGAGGAGCTGCTCGGCGTGGTCCCGGCCGATGCCAAGAAGCCCTACGACGTGCGCGAGATCATCGCCCGCATCGCCGATGGCTCGCAGTTCCTCGACTTCAAGAACGAGTTCGACAGCCAGACCGTCTGCGGCCACCTGAGCATCCAGGGCCACCGCTGCGGGCTGATCGGCAACAACGGGCCGATCACCCCGCAGGGGGCGGCCAAGGCGGCGCAGTTCATCCAGCTGTGCGACCAGAGCAACACGCCGATCCTGTTCTTCCACAACACCACCGGCTTCATGGTCGGCACCGAGTCCGAGCAGCACGGCGTGATCAAGCACGGTTCCAAGCTGATCCAGGCGGTGGCCAATGCCCGCGTGCCGAAGCTGACCATTGTCGTCGGCGGCTCCTACGGCGCCGGCAATTACGCCATGTGCGGCCGCGGCCTCGACCCGCGCTTCATCTTCGCCTGGCCGAACAGCCGTACCGCAGTGATGGGTGGCGCCCAGGCCGGCAAGGTGTTGCGCATCGTCACCGAGGAGAAACACGCCAAGGAGGGCAAGGAAGCCGACCCGAAGATGCTCGACATGCTGGAGATGGCCACCGCGCAGAAGCTCGACAGCCAGTCCACCGCGCTCTACGGCACCGCCAGCCTGTGGGACGACGGCCTGATCGACCCGCGCGACACCCGCACCCTGCTCGGCTACCTGCTGGACATCTGCGCCGAAGCCGAGGTGCGGCCACTCAAGCCCAATACGTTCGGGGTGGCCCGGCTTTAATCCCCTCTCCCTCCGGGAGAGGGTTAGGGTGAGGGGCAGCCCCCAACACCCTAACCCCAGCCCTCTCCCAAGGGGGAGAGGGAGTCAGAACGAGGAGAACAACAACAATGATCTTCACCCAGGAACACGAAGAACTGCGCCGCACCGTGCGCAACTTCGTCGAGAAAGAAATCAACCCGCACGTAGCCGAATGGGAAAAGGACGGGCGCTTCCCGATCCACGACATCTTCAAGAAGGCCGGCGCGCTGGGCCTGCTGGGCATCTCCAAACCGGAGAAATTCGGCGGCATGGGCCTGGACTACAGCTACTCCATCGTCGCCGCCGAGGAATTCGGCACCATACATTGCGGCGGCATTCCCATGTCCATCGGCGTGCAGACCGACATGTGCACCCCGGCCCTGGCACGCTTCGGCTCCGATGAACTGCGCGAGGAATTCCTCAAGCCGGCAATTGCCGGCGAGATGGTCGGCTGCATCGGCGTCTCCGAGGTCGGCGCCGGCTCCGATGTGGCTGGCATGAAGACCAGCGCGCGCAAGGACGGCGACGACTATGTGATCAACGGCAGCAAGATGTGGATCACCAACTCGCCATCGGCCGACTTCATGTGCCTGCTGGCCAACACCTCGGACGGCAAGCCGCACGCCAACAAGTCGTTGATCATGGTGCCGATGAATACGCCCGGCATCAGCGTCAGCCCGCACCTGGACAAGCTCGGCATGCGCAGTTCGGAGACCGCCCAGGTGTTCTTCGACGAGGTGCGCGTCCCGCAGCGCAACCGCATTGGCGCCGAAGGCGCGGGTTTCATGATGCAGATGCTGCAATTCCAGGAAGAGCGCCTGTTCGGCGCGGCCAACATGATCAAGGGCCTGGAGCATTGCGTCGACGTCACCATCGACTACTGCAAAGACCGCCAGACCTTCGGCGCGCCTTTGATCGACAACCAGGTGATCCACTTCCGCATGGCCGAGCTGATGACCGAGATCGAGGCGCTGCGCGCGCTGGTCTACCAGGCCACCGAACAGTACGTGGCCGGCAAGGACGTCACCCGCCTCGCCTCCATGGCCAAGCTCAAGGCCGGCCGCCTCGGCCGCGAGGTCACCGACGCCTGCCTGCAGTACTGGGGTGGCATGGGCTACATGTGGGACAACCCGGTCTCCCGCGCCTACCGCGACGTGCGTCTGGTGAGTATCGGCGGCGGCGCCGATGAAATCATGCTCGGCATCATCTGCAAGCTGATGGGCATCCTGCCCGGTAAGAAGAAGGGCTAACCGTAGGGTGGACGTCGCTCTTTACGTCCACCGCCACGACTGAGCCGTAGGGCGGGTGCAACCCGTCAGCCAAACCGTTGCGGCGGGTTTCACCCGCCCTACACCGAGGTATGTGATGAGCGACCTGCCCCGCTGCGAAACCCTGCTGCTGAGCCTCGAAAGTGGCGTATTGCACGTCACCCTCAACCGTCCGGACAGTCGCAACGCCATGAGCCTGGCCATGGTCGGCGAGCTGCGCGCCACCCTGGAAGCCGTGCGTCATGACCCGGACGTTCGCGCTATCGTCCTGCGCGGCGCCGGCGGCCACTTCTGTGCCGGCGGCGACATCAAGGACATGGCTAGCGCCCGCGCAACCGGCGCCGACGGCTATCGCGATCTCAACCGCGCCTTCGGCAGCCTGCTGGAAGAAGCCCAGGCAGCGCCGCAGACGCTGATCGCGATGCTCGAAGGCGCAGTACTCGGCGGTGGTTTCGGCCTGGCCTGCGTATCCGACATCGCCATTGCCCAGGTCAATGCCCAGTTCGGCCTGCCGGAAACCAGCCTGGGAGTCATTCCCGCACAGATCGCCCCCTTCGTGGTCCAGCGCATCGGCCTGACCCAGGCCCGCCGCCTGGCACTGACCGCCGCCCGCTTCGATGGTCGCGAAGCCGAACGCCTGGGGCTGGTGCACCTTTGCGAGGACGACCAGGCCGCGCTGGAACAGCGCCTGGCGGAGACCCTCGCGCAGGTCCGCCGCTGCGCCCCCGGCGCCAACGCCCAGACCAAGGCGCTGCTGCTGGCCAGCACCCGCGAACCACTGGCCCCCTTGCTGGACAGCGCCGCCGAGCGGTTCGCCGCCGCGGTAACCGGTGCGGAAGGCGTCGAAGGCACCCTCGCCTTCGTGCAGAAGCGCAAGCCCGGGTGGGCCCAATGATGGATCGGGCGGACTGTCACGACCGACCAAGCTCGTAGGGTGGATGTCGCTATTCACATGCACCGGTGGATCGGTAAAGCGCGATCCACCCTACGCGAAAGCAGCCCGATATTCGGGACGTATAGCAGGAGCCCATAAATGCCCGCCTTCACCAAGATCCTCATAGCCAACCGTGGCGAGATCGCCTGCCGCATCATGCGGACTGCCCATGAGCTGGGCTACCGCACGGTCGCCGTCTACAGCGAGGCGGATGCCGACGCTCGCCATGTCCAGCTGGCCGACGAGGCGGTGTGCATTGGCCCGGCGCCGGTCGGCCAGTCCTACCTGAATATCGAGGCGATCCTTGACGCCGCGCGCCTGACCGGCGCCGAGGCGGTCCATCCTGGCTACGGCTTTCTTTCAGAGAACGCCGGCTTCGCCCAGGCCTGCGCCGACGCCGGGCTGGTGTTCATCGGGCCCAGCGTCAAGGCCATCGAGCTGATGGGCAGCAAGCGCCTGTCGAAGATCGCCATGCTTGAAGCCGGGGTGCCCTGCATTCCCGGCTACGAGGGCGCCGAGCAGGACGACGCCCGCTTCGCCCAGGAAGCCGAACGCATCGGCTATCCGCTGATGATCAAGGCCAGCGCCGGCGGCGGCGGCCGCGGCATGCGCCTGGTGCACCGGGCCGAAGACCTGGCCGCGCAGCTGAAGAGCGCACGCTCCGAAGCGCTCAACGCCTTCGGCAGCGCCGAGCTGATCCTGGAAAAAGCCGTGCTGCGGCCCCGTCACGTGGAAATCCAGGTATTCGGCGACAGCCACGGCCACCTCGTGCACCTGGGCGAGCGCGACTGCTCGGTACAACGCCGCCACCAGAAGGTCATCGAGGAGGCGCCCTGCCCGGTGATGACCGCCGAGCTGCGCCAGGCCATGGGCGCGGCGGCGGTCAAGGCTGCGGCGGCGGTGGACTACGTCGGCGCCGGCACCGTCGAGTTTCTGCTGGATGCCTCCGGCGACTTCTACTTCCTGGAGATGAACACCCGACTGCAGGTCGAGCATCCGGTCACCGAGTTGGTTACCGGCCAGGACCTGGTGGCCTGGCAGCTGCGCGTCGCCGAGGGCCTGCCGCTGCCGTTGACGCAGCAGGAGATCCGCTTCCACGGCCATGCCATCGAGGTACGCTTGTATGCCGAAGACAGCGCCCGGGACTTCCTGCCACAAACCGGCAACGTGCTGCGCTGGGAGCCTGCGCAGTTCGCCGGCATTCGCCTCGATCACGGCCTGGTCGAGGGCCAGGCCATCAGCCCGTTCTACGATCCCATGCTGGCCAAGCTGGTCGCCTACGGTGCGACCCGGGACGAAGCCCGGCGCAAGCTGCTGCGCGCCGTGGAAGACTGCGTGCTGCTGGGGGTCAAGGCCAACCAGCGCTTTCTCGCCGCCCTGCTCAAGCACCCCGAGTTCGCCGCCGGCCACGCCACCACAGCCTTCATCGATAGCCACCTGGCGGGTGATGCCAGCCTCAGCCCCCAGCCCGCGGCAGCCACCGAACTGGCCCTGGCCGCTGCATTGCTGTACCACGGCACATCCCGCGCCCACCAGGCGGCGCTGTTCGGCTGGAGCAATGCCGGTGGCGCCATCTGGCGCCTGCTGCTGCAACAGGGCGAGCAGCGCCATGCGGTGGAACTGACGGTACTCGAAGGCGGTGCCCAGCCCAGCCTGCGGGTTCGCACCGGCGACCAGGCGCTGCAACTGCGTCTACTGCAGGCCGATGGTCGCTGGGCGCAGGTCGAGCTCAATCGGACCCGCCAGCGGGTCGCCTATCACCTTGCCGGGGAGCGCCTGTGGCTCTACACCGACAACGGCAACCTTGAGCTGACCGACGTCAGCCACGCACCGGCCGAGGTTCAGGACGCCGCGGCCGGTGGCCTGCTGCGCGCACCGATGGACGGCGCCATCGTCGACCTGCTGGTCAGCGAAGGCGACGCGGTGGAAAAAGGCCAGCTGCTGCTGGTGCTCGAAGCGATGAAAATGGAGCACCCGCTGAAGGCGAGCACCAGTGGCATCGTGCGCCGCGTGCAGGTACGCCGAGGGGACCAGGTCAAAGGCCGCCAGGGGCTGATCGAGGTGGAGGCGAAATGAACATCTGGCGGTCCACTGCGACAGCCGGCACGCTGCCTGGCTTCGCGAGCGGCAATAATGGCGAACTGCCCAAGCAGCGACCATCATTGCTGCGAGCACTCTTAAGGATCCGCCAACTTGTCTGCAGTTCAAGACACCGCACCTTCGTACCTGCGTGCGACCTTCACCCGCCGCACCCTGCCCGCCATCATCGGCCTGCTGCTCCTGGCCCTGGCCGCGATGGTCGTGGCCCTGCTTTTGATCGCCGCTGCCCAGGACCGGCAGGCACGCGACAGCAGCCTGTTCTTCGCCGGCAAGGCGCTGGATACGCGCCGCGCCGGTATCGCCCGTACGGTGATGGACAACGCCTTCTGGGGCGACGCCTACGAACACCTGAACAAGCGCACCGACCTGGACTGGGCCTACTACCGGGAGAGCCTGGGCCCGTCGCTCTACGAAGACTTCCAGTACGAGGGCGTGCTGGTGGTACAGGCCGATGGCAGCACCAGCTATTCGGTGATCCGCGGCGAACTGGCCGATGTGGATGCCCACCAGTGGCTGCAGGGTGGCCTGCCGGAATTGCTGGAACAGGCGCGCGAAGCCGTGACCGATGAGGAAAGCGTGACCGGCCTGCTGCTGGCCGACGGTCGCCCGGCCCTGGTCGCCGCCGCCCAGTTCACCACCGGCGGCGACGAAGCGGTGACGCCCAGCCCGGAGCCGGCGGCCGTACTGCTGTTCGTCTACGTCCTGAGCGAGGAAAAGCTCATCGACCTCGGCAACGACTTCGGCCTGACCCGCCTGCGCATCGCCAGCGTCGATGAGCCCCACGCGCTTTCCCTGCCCCTCGCCCTGGTGGACGGCACGCCTCTGCAGCTCGCCTGGGACCCGGCGCGGCCCGGACGCAGGGTGCTGGTCGTGCTGCTGCCGATCGTCGCCCTCGCCGCGCTGGTACTCGCACTGCTGACCTGGCTGGTGCTGCGCCATGCCCTGCGCACGGCGCGGCTGATCGACGCCGGCTACGCCGACCTGCTGCGCAGCCGGGAAGCCCTGGCCGCCAGCGAGGAGCGTTTCCGCGACGTTGCCGAGGCCGCGTCCGACTGGCTCTGGGAGATCGACGCCGAGTACCGCCTGACCTACCTCTCCGGGCGCTTCCTCGCGGTCACCGGCCATCACCCCGAGGACTGGCTGGGACGCCCGCTCACCGAGCTGCTGGAAAGCGAAGGCATGCCGCTGCCCGCCTGGCTGCATTCCTCCCGGCACCTGCCGCTGCGTTGCCGCTATGCGGAGGAAGACGGACGTCGCCGGATCTGCCGCATTGCCGCCCGGCCGGTACTCAAGGGCGGCCAGGAGCCAGTTGGCTATCGCGGGACCGCCAGCGACATCACCGCCGAAGTGGAGGCCCACGCGCGCATCCTGCACCTCTCCCAGCACGATGCCCTCACCGGCCTGCCGAACCGCACCCGCATGAGCGAGTTCCTCGAGGGCAAGCTGGACCTGCTGGCGGAAAAGACCGGCAGCCAATTGGTCATGCTCAGCATCGACCTGGACCGCTTCAAGCCGGTCAACGATGCCTTCGGTCACGCCGCCGGCGACCATGTACTCAATGAGGTCTCCGAGCGCCTGCGCCATACCCTGCGCGAGGGCGACCTGGTGGCGCGCCTGGGCGGCGACGAATTCATCCTGGTGCTCGACGGCCTGACCTGTCGCGAGGATATCGAAAAGCTCTGCGGGCGGCTGATCGAGCGGCTCAAGGAACCTTTCATGGTCGAGGGCAACCTGGTGTTCATCGGTGCCAGCATCGGCATCGCCATGGCCCCGCACGATGCCCTGTGCGCCGACGAATTGCTGCGCTGCGCGGATGTCGCCCTGTACCAGGCCAAGGCGGACGGGCGCGCCTGCTGGCGCTTCTTCTCCAGCGAGATGAACGAGCGCCTGGTCGAGCGCCACCAGTTGGAACGCGACCTGCGCGAAGGGCTCCAAGGAAACCAGCTGCGCCTGCATTTCCAGCCGCGCTACAGCCTCGACGACCAGGGCCTGGCCGGCGCCGAAGCGCTGGTTCGCTGGCAGCATCCCCAGCGCGGCCTGCTCTCGCCGAACAGCTTCATCCCGGTGGCGGAAGACAGCGGGCTGATCGTTCCGCTCGGCAATTGGGTCCTGCACAGCGCCTGCCAGCAGGCCATGCACTGGCCACAGCAGATGCGGGTATCGGTGAACCTCTCGCCGGTGCAGTTCCGGCGCGGCGACCTGGTCGAGGAAGTACGCCAAGCCCTGGCGGAAACCGGCCTGCCGGCTGCCCGCCTGGAACTGGAGATCACCGAGAGTGTCATGCTTGAGGACGCGGAAGGTGCGTTGCATACCCTCAACGCGCTGAAGGCCCTGGGCGTGTGCCTGTCGATGGATGATTTCGGCACCGGCTACTCCTCCCTGAGTTACCTGCGCACCTATCCGTTCGACAGCCTGAAGATCGATCGCAGCTTCGTCTCCGGCATCCATGCCAATCCGGACGACCGCGCCATCGTTCAGGCCATCATCGGCCTCGGCCGCGCCCTGGACATGAAGGTGGTGGCCGAAGGCGTGGAATACGAGGAACAGCTGGCCCTGCTACGCCTCGACCACTGTCACGAGGCCCAGGGCTACCACCTGAGCAAGCCGTTGCCGGCGGAGGAGCTGAACGTCCTCATCCAGCGACAGCCGGAAGTTTCCCATCCGTGAAAAGGAGATTCAGACATGACACTAGGCGGTAAGACCCTGTTCATCACCGGCGCCAGCCGTGGCATCGGCCGTGAAATCGCCCTGCGCGCCGCGCGCGACGGCGCCAACGTGGTGATCGCGGCGAAGAGTGCCGAACCCCACCCGAAGCTTTCCGGCACCATCTTCAGCGTCGCCGCCGAGGTGGAAGCGGCCGGCGGCAAGGCCCTCGCCCTGCAACTGGACGTGCGCGACGAGCAGGCGGTGAAGGCCGCCATGGCCCAGGCCGCCGAGCACTTCGGCGGCATCGACGCGCTGGTCAACAATGCCGGGGCGATCAAGCTGCTCGGCGTCGAGCACCTGGAGCCCAAGCGCTTCGACCTGATGTTCCAGATCAACACCCGCGCGGTGATGGTCTGCAGCCAGGCAGCCCTGCCCTACCTGAAGCAGAGCGCCAATGGCCACATTCTCAACCTGTCGCCGCCACTGAACATGGACAGCAAGTGGTTCGCCCAGCACGGTCCCTACACCGCCACCAAGTACGGCATGAGCATGCTCACCCTGGGCATGAGCGAGGAGTTCAAGAAATACGGCATCAGCGTCAATGCCCTGTGGCCGAAGACCATGATCGCCACCGCCGCCATCGAGTTCGAACTGGGCAGCCGCGACGCCTTCAAACGCGCCCGCACCCCGGCGATCATGGCCGACGCCGCCCATGCCATCCTCGCCAGCGGCGGGCGCAGCATCACCGGGCGTCTGCTGATCGACGAGGAGCTGCTCAGTGAGCAGGGCATGCGCGACTTCGAGCACTACCGCTTCGACCCCGAAGGTGGCTCGCTGATTTCCGACCTTTTCGTCGACTGAGGGAAACCGCCGGGTCGAGGGCGGGTGGCCAGCTCCCCCGCCCCGTTCGACCGACCAAGACGCCATTTGCCCGTCTGCCCTCGCCTGACCGCGCCAGGGCCATGGCTGCCAAGGACGCCCCCGGCTAGCCTCGCCGGATAACCACGACAAGCACGAAAGCCATGACTGACCTGATCTCCCCAGCCCGCTTCATCGCCCACCTGCCCCATCATCTGCCACGCCTGCCGCGCTTGTTGCGCGGCCTCTACTACACCAGCCTGCGCAACCGCGAGAAGCAGCTCTCGCTGGCCTGGGCCCTGGAGCGCGCCACCGCCCGGCACGGCGACCGCCCGGCCTTGCTGGAGGAGCACCGGCGGCTCAGCTACGCCGAGTTCAACGCCTGGGCCAACCGCCTGGCGCGGGCGCTGCAGGCCGATGGCGTGGGCCACGGCAGCGTGGTCGCGGTGATGCTGGAGAACCGTGGCGAAATGCTGCTGGTGCTCGCCGCCCTGGCCAAGCTCGGCGCGGTGTCGGCGCTGATCAACCATACCCAGCGCGGCGCGGTACTAGTCCATAGTCTCGATCTGGTGGAACCCGGTTATCTGGTGGTCGGCGAGGAATTGCGCGACGTGTTCGAAGCGGTCGGTGGCGACATCGCCGCACACTATGCGCCGCGCTACTGGATCGCCGAGGGCGATAGCCTCGCCCACCCCGGCGAGGCACCGGCGGGGTGGCGCAATCTGCTCGCCCTGGCCAGCGGGCAGGCGACGCACAACCTGGCGCAGAGTGCGCGCATCAAGCTCAAGGACCCCTGTTTCCTGATCTACACCTCCGGCACCACCGGTCTGCCGAAGGCCTCGATCCTCAGCCATGGCAGATGGCTCAAGGCCTACGGCGGCCTCGGTCACTGCGGCTTGGGCCTCGGCGAGCAGGACGTGCTCTACCTGACGCTACCCTGTTACCACAACAATGCCGTCACCGTGTGCTGGAGCGCGGCGCTGTCCGGCGGTGCGGCCATCGCCCTGCGCCGAAAATTCTCCGCCAGCGCCTTCTGGCGCGACGTCGCACTGTTCCGCGCCACCAGCTTCGGCTATATCGGCGAGCTGTGCCGCTACCTGCTCAACCAGCCAGCATGCCCGGAAGAACAAGGCAACAGCCTCACCAGCATGATCGGCAACGGCCTGCGTCCATCGCTATGGGGCGAGTTCAAGCAGCGCTTCGGCATCCAGCGCATCACCGAGTTCTATGCCTCCAGCGAAGGCAATATCGGCTTCACCAACCTGTTCAACTTCGACAACACCGTGGGCTTCACCCCGGCGCCCTACGCCATCGTGCGCTATGACCTGGACAGCGACCGGCCGCTGCGCAATCGCAAGGGCTTTCTGGAGAAGGCCGGCAAGGGCGAAGCCGGCCTGCTGATCGGCGAAATCAGCGCCAAGTGGCCGTTCGATGGCTACAGCGATCCGGCGAAGAACGAGGCGGCAATCCTGCGCGACGTGTTCAAGAAGGGCGACGCCTGGTTCAACAGCGGCGACCTGATGCGCGACATCGGTTGCCGTCATGTGCAGTTCGTCGACCGGCTCGGCGATACCTTCCGCTGGAAGGGCGAGAACGTCTCCACCACCGAGGTGGAAAACCAACTGGGCGCCCTCGCCGGCATCGAGGACGTGGTGGTCTATGGCGTAGAAATCCCTGCCACCAACGGGCGCTGCGGCATGGCCGCATTGCGCCTCGGCGACGGTGCGACATTCGATCCCAAGGCCCTGGCCAGCCATCTCGACCGCACCCTGCCGGCCTATGCCGCGCCGCTGTTCGTGCGCCTGCTCGCTCAGGTGGAAACCACCGGCACCTTCAAATACAAGAAGGCCGACCTCAAGCGCGAGGCTTACGACCCGGAGAAAACCACCGACCGACTGTTCGTGCGCTTGCCTGGTAGCGATACCTTCAGCCCACTGGGGGGCACGCTGCACCAGGCCATCCTGCGTGGGGAGTACCGCTTCTAGCGCTTGAATTCGAACTGCAGCTCGGCGCCGCCGAAGGTCCGGTCATCGTCGTATTCGTCGTCCAGCAGGCGACCATGCAACTGGAAGGTATCGCTCGAACCCACCCGGTTGTCGAAGAACTCCGGCAGCAGGGGCGTATCCGGCAGGGGCTCCAGGGGTTGCAACTGCTTGACCACATCCTTGGGCAGGCTCAGATCCAACTCCACCTCGGGCAACGCTCGCTCGGTGGGCTTGGCGGAGCCAGAGCGATCATCGGCCGACGCCCTGGACTCGGCTGGCGCGACCTTGGGAACCGCGATCGGCAAAACCATCGCCGGGGCTTCCGGCCCGCTATCGGACGACGCCGGCTCCTGCCCGCCGGCGGCCAGCAGCCATGGCAGGCACAGCGAAACGAGAATGATTTTTCTATCCATGCGTGAAAAATAGCCGATCAATTTGCACCCCAGGGCCCCACACGTCGGGAGCGTGGGGCGCGTCCTCCAGGCCCGAGCGCACATCAGCGCCAGGCTTGCAGCGGCTCGCTGTTCACCCCCTGCCATAGCTCGGCACGCGGCAACTGTTCAGCCGGCAACCAGAGTTCGCCACTGGCCTGCAAGGGCTCGGCCGGCAGCGCCAGCAGCTCGGCTAGAGCCAGGCGCCGGCGCTTTCCGGCGTCGCCGTCCACCTGCCAGTCGTGCTCGAAGGACCGTAGCACCAGCCCCTCGTCATCGAACGCCTCGAACAATGGCATAAGACCGACGCAACCTGGGCGGCTGCGCAGCGTACGCTCTCGCACGTCGAGCAGCAGCAACCGCCAGACGTCGCTCTGCGCATCGTCCGCGGCGGAGTCCAGGCGGTCGATGAAGCGGGTCAGCGCCAGGTAGCGGCCATCCGCCGACCAGATCATCGCCGGGCCGAGATTGGCCAGGGCGCAACCGCTGGCTGTCAACAGGCAACCACCCTGGCGTGGAGAGCGTTCGCGCACGTAACTGTCCTGATATTCGCTTTGCGCGCCGAACAACCAGGCGGCGTCACGGCCGCTTGGCGCCGGCAGGACGAAATCGCCCTCCGCATTAGCCGCTGGCGGCGCCTCGGCCAGTCGCCAGGCTGGCGCCCTCTGCAAACACCCCTCGCCCACCTGCACGTCGAAGCGCTGGTAGTACAGGCGCGATCTGTCGCGCGGCGAGAGAAAGGCGGCGGCACGCTGCGGCCCCGGCGCTGCCTCGCTGAAGCGCCTCAGTGGCTCGCCGGCCTCGTGCTCGGCAAGCCGTCCAAGAACACACAGCAAGCTCAATCGACCGGCACGAAAATCCATCAGGCACGCCACCGGGTGTGGCAATTCGAGTTCCAGCAAACGCTCATGCTCGACATCGACCACCACTACCCGGCTGGGCGCGGCTGGTGCCTGGGCGAACGTCACCAGCGCCAGATAGCGGCCACAGTCGGATACGCGGTGATCGAGCAGCCATTCGCCGGCCAATTGCCAATCACCGATGCGACAGGTGTAGGCACCGAGCCGGCCGTCGTGGCTGTCGTACCGCCAGTGCAGCTGCGCCCGCTGCCCGTGCATGAGGCAAGCACTGAATACCCGTACCTCGCCACGTTGCCCCTTGGCATCGAGCGGTTGCGACAGGTGCAGCCCAGCGGGCTGCAGCGTACCGGGCAATGCGCGGCCGTGGAGATCATGGCCGATCACTACCTCCGTCTCGCCGTGTACACGGGAAAGGCCATAGCCGAAGCCGAGGTGATCGGTCTGAGGCGTCGCCAGGTAACCTTCGAAGCGGACCGTCTGCCGTTCCAGGCTAATCGGCAGGTCCCAGCAAAGTCCCGGCTCATCCGCCGATTCCTGCCACGGTTGCGCTAGTGCCCGCCAGCCCTGCCCCGCCTGCCAGAGCCAGCAAGCCTGCGGCCAACGCTGTGTAGCCTGCTCGGTACGGGCACGGCACACCAACGCCTCGCCATCCGCGCGCCAGACCAGGGTCTGCTGGTCATCCAGCAGCAGGCCGCTGGGCTCGCCGTCCAACTCCAGCCGATAACTCGGATAGCGCAACGGCTGGGTGGGTTGCTCCAGTTCACGCAGGCTTTCCGGCAGGTAGGGATGCCCACACAGGCGATGCCGGCCTCCGGGTGCGACGGACAGCCATGGATGATGGTCGGACAGCGCCTGCCAATGCCCCGGCAACAGCCAGAGATCGGCCACCGCCACCAGCTCCTGCATGTCCGCCCGGGCCAGAAGATCCTGGAGGCGGGCGCCATGGGCCTGGTTCGCCACCAGCGGGCTATGGCGCCCGCAGAGCTCGGTGTCGCTGAAATCGTCCAATTCCCAGAAGCGGTCATCCTGCTGGCAGTGATAGACACGCCGCGCCTGGCGATCGAGGATCAACAGGCCCCAGGCCTGGCGCGAGGGTATCGGCGCGGCGAAGTAGCGGCCATCGCGGGAAAAGCGTGCCGAGGCGCCGATGCCTTCGAGCAGCACGCCGTCGGGGAACAGATAGTCGTAATACACCGGGCCGCCCATGGCGATCTCGCCGCCATTGAACAGTCGGATCGGCTGGCCCTCGGGCGTTTCTTGCGGTTCGTCTCCGCCCCAGGCGCTGGCACCCGGCCCGGCTGGCGACGCAGGGCTCAGGCCGAGCCGGCGTTCGTACTCGGCCTGCCCGGCAAGGCCCAGCACCGCACAGGCAAGCCCTGCCACGACGCCCCAGGCCCCCGGCAACGCCAGGGCCAGGGAAATGGCGAAGCCGAGCAGCACGGAGGTAAGCAGACGGCTCAACGTCTGCGCTCCGGCCGTGCCCAGCCAGGCCACCAATGTCAGCAGACCCGCGAGCGACGCGACCAGAGCCAGCGCCCAGAGCGGCGGCAACAGCGCGACCGCCCAGATCGGCACCAACAGCATGGCCAACTGCCACAGCAGTAGCACCAGCAGCGCCGGCAAGCTGCGGTCCGGATCGATGGCCATGCGGGGCGTCCTAGGGCTGTGAAAGATCCGGGCATGCTAGCCGAATGCCCGGGCGGCGAACGCGAACCGCTATGGCTTTCCGATGGGTTCCTGCTCCAGCTGCTTCAGTTCCGCCGGCAGATCGCGCTGGGGGTAGCGCGCCTGCAATGCCTTCAGTCGCTGCTCGGCTGCCTCCAGGCGTCCCTCACGGCGCAGCGCAAGAATCTCTCGCAGCGCCTGGAGCAACTCATCTTCCGTCTCGCTCGGCGCAGTCTTCTTCGCCATGTCGGCAACGCCACGCGGGGCCTCCGCCTTGCGCTCCAGCGAGCCGGGCATGTCCGCGCTCGCCCCGCCATAACCGGCGTTCGCATCGCCCGCCGCCTGGGACTCGGCAAGCGCGGCGTGCGCGGCCGGTGCTTCCTCCACCCGTTGCCGACTGAGCAGGCGACGTTCCGTCTGGGGCGATGCGCTGTAGCTGCTCACCGGCGCCGGTGCCAGCATCGGCGGCATGGTGTCCAATTCGCGCGGTATGTGTTCCAGGGTACGCATCGCCAGGCCCAGCCCCAGGCCGACGGTGGCCAGGCTGGCGAAGGCCACCGACCAGCGCGCGCGCGGATTACCCGCGAACAGCCAGACTCGCAGGCGGGCCAACAAGGTGGAACGGGGCGCCTGGCGGGCAGCCGCTTGGCGAGCGGCGCGGAGGATGCGGTCATCCAGCTCGGCCGACGGTTGTTCATGGGTGTGCCGACGATAGTGCTGCAACAGCTCCAGCTCGTCGGAATCGGGCCGTTGCGGAGTCTGGTTCATGCGGATACCTCCTCGGCGGCCGGGTCGGCCAGCAGCCGACGCAACTTTTGCAAGGCGTAGCGCAAACGGCTCTTCACCGTTTCCGCCGGCGTGCGGGTCAGCTCGGCGATCTCGCTCAAGTCCAGGTCACCATGGGCGCGCAGCAGGAACACCTCGCGTTGGTCGCCAGGCAATTCGTCGAGCGCCGCGCGCAAGCGCTGCTGATCGCGACTGAGGCTGAGGTGGCGGGCGGGATCGTCATCGCTGGACACCTCGCCGTGCACCTGCTCGTCATATTCGTCCTGCAATGCCTGGCGCTTGCCCTGCTTGCGCCAGTGATCGATCAGCCGGTTGCGGCCTATCTGGTACAGCCAGGTCTTGAAGCTCACCTGCTCGCGCAGCACGCTGTCGCTGCGGATCAGGCTCAGCCAGGTTTCCTGGAACACCTCCTCGGCCAGCGGCTGGTCGCCGCACAGGCCGCAGAGGAAACGGAACAGGCCGAGGCGATGGCGTTCGTAGAGCACGCCAAAGGCCTCGGCCTCGCCGTTGCGGTAACGCCGCAGCAAGGCGGCGTCGTCATCCGTGAAAAGCTCGCTCACATCAATCCGACCGGGCAGTAGAGGGAGCCTGAGTTTGCAGGCTCTGGGCCAATTCCACCAGTTGCACGAATTCGCCACGCAGGCCGAAGCGGTCGTCGCCACGCGCGCCGCGGGCCAGTTGGGCGCTGGCGGCCATGTCGAACGAGCCGGTGTATTGCCCGCCCTTGAGCTGCTGGGCGAAGGCCGCCACGGCGGCAGCGAAACGCAGGTCCTCGCTGGCACGGTCGATCGCGGGTACCTCGGTGCCGGCCTGGATCGGCACTTCCAGCAGTTTGCTGGTGGCGTGCCCAGGCGCCTTGTAGCGAATGCGCAGCCAGGCCATCTCGCCGGCCTTGCCCTCGGCCACCGGTGCGCTCTGGTAACGCAGCGGCTCGAGCCAGCCCTTGGCGCCACGCGGCACGACCTCGTAGAGCGCCGTGACGGTATGCCCCGCGCCGATCTCGCCGGCATCGACCTTGTCGTTGCTGAAGTCTTCGCGCTTCAGGGCCCGGTTTTCGTAGCCAAGCAGGCGGTATTCGCTGACTTGCGCCGGATTGAATTCGACCTGGATCTTCACGTCGCTGGCCACCGTCGCCAAGGTGGAGCTGAGCTGGTCCACCAGGACCTTGCGGGCCTCGCGCAGGTTGTCGATGTAGGCGTAGTTGCCGTCGCCGGCATCGGCCAGTTGCTCCATCAGGCGCTCGTTGTAGTTATCGACGCCGAAGCCCAGGGTAGTCAGCGATACGCCGGTCTTGCGCTTATCGACAGCCAGTTGCTTGAGCGCATCGAAGTCGCTGATACCGACGTTGAAATCGCCATCGGTGGCCAACAGGATGCGGTTGATGCCCTTGGCCAGATAGCCCTTCTGCGCCTGCTGGTAGGCCAGTTGGATACCCGACTCGCCAGCGGTGGAGCCGCCGGCCGTGAGCCGGTCGATGGCGGCGCGAATTGTCGCCTTCTCGCTGCCGGCGGTGGATTCGAGCACCACGCTGGCTGTGCCGGCATAAGTGACCAGGGACACGCGATCCTGCGGGCGCAGTTGGTCGACCAGCAGCTTGAGCGTGCCCTGCACCATGGGCAGGCCCTCGCGGCGGTCCATCGAGCCGGAGACGTCCACCAGGAACACCAGGTTGGCCGGCGGCAGTTCGTCCACCTGCATGTCGGATGCCTTGATCGCCACCCGCAGCAACCGGGCGTTCGGGTTCCACGGGCTGGTCGCCAGCTCGGTGCTCACGCCGAACGGCGTATCGCCCTTGGGCTGCGGATAGGCGTAAGGGAAGTAGTTGACCAATTCCTCCAGCCGTACCGCGTCCTGCGGCGGCAACTGGCCCTGATTGAGGAAGCGCCGGACGTTGGCGTAGCTGCCGGTGTCCACGTCGATGCTGAAGGTGGAAACCGGTGCCTCCGCCACCGAGTGCACCGGGCTGCTCTTCAACTTCTGGTACTGCTCGCGCGCTTCATCGCGATAGCCCGTCGGCGGTATCTCGCCCATCGGCGCCGGAGCGATCATGCGCTGCAGCGCCGGGCTGGAAGGCGCCGCATAGCCGGCGCTCTTGCTCAACTGATCGGCCAGCGGCTCGGCCTTGCGCTCCTCGGCCAGGCCGGAAGGGGCGGCATCGGGGCTGGGGGCCGACGCCGAGACCACACCCTCGTTTTTCGAGTTGCAAGCCACCAGGGCCAGTAGCAAACCGCCGGCGAAACCAGCCAGCAAAGGACGACGGACAACAAGCAGATAAGGGGTCATGGCGCTCTCCTGGGAACGAATGAATGATCCATTCGCCCCAGTAGACGAAGCGCCGTGCTCGAACGGGTTAACCGATGCGCATTCTTTCGCTCAGAACGTCGAGCCGCTGTCCTGGCATAGTTGCTTGGCCAGCATGCCCAGGGTCATCAACGCCCGCTCCGACTCGCGATTCCAGGGAATCCCGCAATTGATGCGAATGCAATGGTTGAACTGCTCGGTGTTGCTGAAGATCAGTCCCAGCGCGATGCTGATGCCCTGGCGCAGCGCCCGGACATGCAAGTCCTTGGTATTGACCCGCGCCGGCAGACTGACCCAGAGAATGAACCCGCCGCTCGGCCGGGTCATCTGCGTGCCCTCCGGGAAGTTCTGCTGCACCGCCAGCTGGAAGGCGCTGAGATTCTTACGGTACTCCTGGCGGATATAGCGCAGGTGACGATCGTAGCCACCGTTCTCCAGGTATGCAGCCACGCCCATCTGGGTGACGCTGCACGCCGAATGGGTGCTGAAGGTTTGCAGGCGCTGGATTTCGTCCTGATACCTGCCGGCGATGATCCAGCCGATGCGCACACCGGGCGACAAGGTCTTGGAGAAACTCGAACAATAGATCACCCGGCCCTCGCGATCATGGGCCTTGAGCGCCCTGGTCCGCCCCTGCTCGAACATCAACTCGCCGTAGATGTCGTCCTCGACGATCTGGATATTGAAATCCCCGGCCAGGCGCAGCAATTGCTTCTGCCGCGCTTCCGGCATGGTGCCGCCAAGCGGATTGCTGAGCCGCGCGGTCAGTACCAGCGCCTTGATCGGCCACTGATTGGCGGCCAGTTGCAAGGCTTCCAGGCTGATGCCGGTGGACGGGTCGCTGGGTATCTCGATCACCTTCAGCCCCAACAGGTCGGCCAATTGCAGCAGGCCGTAGTAGGTTGGCGACTCGGCGGCGATCAGGTCGCCCGGCTGGGTCAGCACGCGCAGCGACATCTGCAGCGCATCCACGCAGCCATGGGTGATAACCACGGCGGAAGGGTCGACCACCACCCCGGCATCGCGCATGCGAATGGCCACCTGCCGGCGCAGCGGCTCGAAACCGGGGCTGAACATGTAGCTGAAAGCCCGCGGGCTCTGGAAACGGGTGACCTTGGCCAGTTGCTGATGCAGCGCCCGCACCGGCAGGTAGTCCACATGGGGCACCGCCGCGCCGAGCGGGAATACCCCCTCGCGGCGGGACTCGGTGAGTACCTGATTGATGATGCTGCTGCGGGTGACCAGGCTCGGCTGCTCGACGCGGGCGATGTCCGGGGTCGGCGCCGTCAAGGCGGGCGTCTGGTGAACGTAGAAGCCGGACTGCGGCCGCGCGCGGATCAGGCCCTGATCCTCCAGATTGGCATAGGCCTGCAACACGGTGGCATGGCTGACATTGAGCTGCGCACTCATCTTGCGCACCGATGGCACGCGCTCGCCGGGCCGATAGACGCCGCAGCGAATATCCTCTGCCAACTGCTGGGCAATACGCTGATAGAGCAACAGATTGGTCATCGCAACACCTCCCGCATCACTGAACCGAAACAGTATCCGAATGCAAGAAAACTGCACCGATACAGATCCATCCATTGTGGACGATACAGTGGCAACTGTCGCAGAGGGCCATAAAAGTCCTGTCCGCAGCTACTCTGGCGTAGTTGGGAGGAGGTTGGTGTTGAGCGCAGCGAAGCCCAATAAGGGCGCACAGCCCCCCGGAAGGGACTGACCTTCGCGGGGTCCCGTTGGGCTTCGTCGCTTCGCTCCTAAACCGAAACCTACGGAGCGCGCCGCTTGCGCACCGACCAACAGACACAAGACCGGCGACAAACCTGCCAGCCCGGTATCAAGCAGCCCCGTCCCGAAAATTCGCGAAAACCATACAACCGCGGAGCAAGAGGGACAGCCGGGGGCTTGCAGGACGGCAGTGCAGGATCAGCGGCTGGGAGACAGCTCGCCGTTTTCGTCGGAAAACACGATTTCCACTCGACGGTTCTGCGCGCGCCCGCGGGAGGAAGCATTTTCAGCCACCGGGAACGCTTCGCCATATCCTTTCACTTCTATACGCTTGGGATCGATGCCGAGGTCAATCAACTGATCGGCAATCGCCTGCGCGCGCAAGCGGGAAAGCTCCAGGTTCTTTTCGGCATCGCCGCGGCTGTCGGTATAACCTTCGATGCGTACCACCCGCCGTGGATTGAGCTGGAGGAACTGCACCAGCTTGAGCACCGAGCGGTAGGCCGCCGCGTTCAGTTCGGCGCTGCCGGCCTCGAACAACACATCGCCCAGGGTCACCACCAGGCCACGGTCGGTCTGGTTGGTGGCCAGGCTGAGCATTTGCTCCTCCAGCCAACGACCATGCTGTTGCGCACTGAGCAGCTTGGCTTCACGCAGCGCTAGCTGCAGGCGGTCACGTTCCAGGGCCAACTTGGCGGCACGCTCCTGGTTGGCATTCAGCGCCGCATGCTCACGGGCTATCTCGCTGTAGCGCTGGCTGAGATAGGCATAATGCGCCACATCGTCGGCACTGCCCCAGTAGCTGGAAAGCCGATCGGCGCGGGCCAGGGACTCGCCCGCGCGAATTACGTCCTTCGGTGCGCTGCGCAGTACATCCGGGTCTTCCTTCACGCTCTGGAAGCTCATCCGTGCCTGTTCCAGCGCTTGCTCGCTGCCCTGCTGAGCAGTACAACCGCCCAACACCGCCAGCCCGATCAATAGGCTGGAAAGGTAAATACCACGATTCATGGCTGATCCCCCAACTGCGCACGCAGGCGGTTGATCCGGTAGATCAGCGCATCCAGCTGCTCCTGGCTCTTTTGCGTCAACAATCGCGCCTCGGCCAGACGCACATCAAGCTCGGCCTGCTCGGCCAGCACACGAGCGCGCTTGTAATCTTCCTCGGCCATGTTCTTCTGTGCCCTGGCGTACTTCGCCTCGGCCATCACCAGCTCGGGGATTTTTTCGTCGGCGCCAAGCGCCTTGGCCTGGGCTAGGGCCTGCTCGGTCAGCTGCATCTGTTCGACCGGGGCCGGATCACTGGCACAGCCGGCCAGGGCCAGCATGGCCAGAAGGACGGGGAAAAGTGGCTTGCTCACGAATGCATCCTAGGGAGTTGTATCACTGGCCGGCTGGAGCTGCTGTTCCTTCCAACGCTCAAGATTGCGCTGCAACAGAGCTTCGGGCAGGCCGGCGCTGGACAATTCTGTCATCTTTTTCGCCAACTGTCCGCGCAGCCACGGTTCGTTGCAGGCCGAATTATGGGACAGGGTCAGGTACAGACCCTCGCTGGAAATCGGCGGTTCCAGCACTTCGAGGTCATCTTGCATGCCCAGGGTTTCGGCTAGTGCCAGGCCGGGGTAGCGCTCGTAGAGCACATAGTCGGTGCGCCCGAGCAACAGCTTCTGCAGGGCCTGGGTCAGGCCAGGGACCTCCTCGATATGCAGATTGGCCTTGGCGAAGGCATCGAAGAGCTGGCCGAAGCTGTTGTTCACCAGCGTCCCCCCCTTGCGGCCACGCAGGTCGTCCCAGCCGCTGTAGGTGAAGGCACTTCCGCGCTTTACCCAGACTACGCTGGGGGTGTGGTAGAAGGCGGGGTGGACATAATCCATCACCTCCAGACGCGGCAGCGTGAGAAAGGCACCG
This sequence comes from Zestomonas ipomoeae, assembly GCF_057128665.1. Taxonomy (NCBI): domain Bacteria; kingdom Pseudomonadati; phylum Pseudomonadota; class Gammaproteobacteria; order Pseudomonadales; family Pseudomonadaceae; genus Zestomonas; species Zestomonas ipomoeae. The sequence goes on along the minus strand of NZ_JBSKHQ010000005.1, from coordinate 126,382 downwards.
ACGATCAGATCGACCCGACCGGTGCGCACCTCTTCCTGGGCGCGCGACCAAGGCCCGGTGTAAAGCACCTCAACCTTGAGGCCAAGCTCCTTGGCGATGTGCTGGAGCAGATCCGCATTGGCACCGATCAGGTGCCTCGGGTCTTGGGGATCGCGCCAGAGATAGGGCGGATACTCCGGATTGCCGGTCGCCACCAGGCGCTCGCACCTGCCGGCCGCCGAGGCCAACCCGGAGAACAGGAGGCTCAGCAAAATAGCGGTCAGAAAAACATGATTCACCATAAGGGCTTCTCGCCTGAACGTTCGATCGGCTAGGCAGCACGCCAATCGCACGGAACCATCGTCGTGTTAGCGTAATCCTCGAACTACCAGAAATAAGGATATGCCATGAGAAAGATACTGCTCGGCTTGACACTGACAGTCGCCGTTGTTGCTGGTGTGCTGTACGTCTCCCCCGCCGCCCTGTTCGCCAGTGTGCAATTCGTCGAGCGTCAACTGGCCGGGCTCAGCGCCAAGCAGATGACCGTGGGCGATCTTAACATCCATTACTACGAAGGCGGCCCAGGGGACGGAGAAGTCATCCTGATGATCCATGGCTTCGGCGCCAACCGCGATAACTGGTTGCGCTTCTCCCGTCACCTCACCGACCGCTACCACGTCATCGCGCTGGACCTGCCCGGATTCGGCGAGAGCAGCAGGCCGCAAGGCAGCTACGACGTCGGCACCCAGACCGAGCGTGTCGCTGGCTTCGTCAAGGCACTGGGAATTTCTCGCTTGCATCTGGTCGGCAACTCCATGGGCGGCCACATCGCTGCACTCTATGCCTCGCGCTATCCCGAACAGATTCTATCGCTGGCACTTTTGGATAACGCCGGGGTGAAAGCGCCGCAAGACAGCGAACTGTACAAGCGCCTGCAACGTGGCGAAGACAACCCGCTAGTGGTGAGAAAGCCGGAGGATTTCGACCGCCTGCTGAACTTCGTCTTCGTCGAACCACCCTTCCTGCCGGACGGCCTGAAGCAATCCCTCGCCCAGCAGGCGATAGCCAACAGCGCGCACTATGAAAAAGTGTTCGCCCAACTGGTGCAGCGCCCTGTCCCGCTGGAACCGGAACTGCCGAAGATCCAGGCCCCAACCCTGCTGCTCTGGGGCGAGCAGGACCGCGCACTGCATGTCTCCAGCATCGAAGTCATGCGCCCGCTGCTGAAACAGCCGACCGTAGTGATCATGCCGGATACCGGACATGCGCCGATGATCGAACGACCAGAACTGACCGCCAGGCACTACCGCGCCTTTCTCGAACAGAGTCGGCGTTGAGCAGGCAATAAAAAACCCGCTCGATGAGCGGGTTTTTTTGAGCGAAAGCGGGATTAAACCAGCTTTTCCAGCTCGGGCACTGCTTCGAACAGGTCGGCGACCAGGCCGTAGTCAGCCACCTGGAAGATCGGCGCTTCTTCGTCCTTGTTGATCGCCACGATCACCTTGGAGTCCTTCATGCCGGCCAGGTGCTGGATGGCACCGGAGATGCCGACCGCGATGTACAGCTGCGGCGCGACGATCTTGCCGGTCTGGCCGACCTGCATGTCGTTCGGCACGAAGCCGGCGTCGACAGCAGCGCGGGATGCACCCACAGCAGCGCCCAGCTTGTCGGCCAGGGCGTAGAGGTGCTTGAAGTTGTCGCCATTGCCCATGCCGCGGCCGCCGGATACGACGATCTTGGCAGCGGTCAGTTCCGGACGATCGGACTTGGCCAGCTCTTCGCCGACGAAGGCGGACTTGCCGGCATCGGCCGGGCCGGATACCGCTTCAACGGCAGCGGAACCACCTTCGGCAGCCACCGCGTCGAAACCGGTGGAGCGCACGGTGATCACCTTGATGGCAGCCGAGGACTGCACGGTAGCGATGGCGTTACCGGCGTAGATCGGACGCTTGAAGGTGTCGGCGCTTTCAACGGCGATGATCTCGGAGATCTGGTCGACATCCAGTGCAGCGGCGACGCGCGGCAGGATGTTCTTGCCGTTGCTGGTAGCGGCAGCCAGGATGTGGCTGTAGCCCTTGCCCAGTTCGGCAACCAGCGGCGCGACGTTTTCCGGCAGCTGGTTGGCATAGGCGGCGTTGTCGGCCAGCAGAACCTTGGACACGCCAGCGACTTTGGCAGCGGCTTCGGCGGCAGCAGCGCAACCGGCGCCAGCGACCAGCACATGGATATCACCACCAATCTTCTGGGCAGCAGCCACAGTGTTCAGGGTGGCAGCAGCCAGGGCGGCATTCGTGTGTTCAGCAACAACCAAGATAGTCATTTAGATTACCTTCGCCTCGTTCTTCAGTTTCTCGACCAGTTCAGCCACGGACTTGACCTTGATGCCGGCGCTGCGAGCAGCAGGCGCTTCGACTTTCAGGGTCTTGACGGTGGAAGCGGTGGAAACGCCCAGAGCGTCCGGAGTAACGGTTTCCAGCGGCTTCTTCTTGGCCTTCATGATGTTCGGCAGCGACGCGTAGCGCGGCTCGTTCAGGCGCAGGTCGGTGGTAACGATGGCCGGCAGGTTCAGCGCAACGGTCTGCAGACCGCCGTCGATCTCGCGGGTCACGTTGACCTTGTCGCCTGCAACCTCGACCTTGGAGGCGAAGGTGCCTTGGCCGAAGCCGGTCAGGGCGCCGAGCATCTGGCCGGTCTGGTTGTTGTCGCTGTCGATGGCCTGCTTGCCCATGATCACCAGCTGCGGCTGCTCCTTGTCGACCACGGCCTTCAACAGCTTCGCCACGGCCAGGGAGTTCAGTTCCTCGCTGGTGTCGACCAGGATGCCGCGATCGGCGCCCAGGGCCAGAGCGGTACGCAGCTGCTCTTGAGCGGCATTCGGACCGATGGATACAACGACAATCTCGCTCGCCACGCCCTTCTCTTTCAGACGGACGGCCTCTTCCACGGCGATTTCGCAGAAGGGGTTCATGGACATCTTGACGTTGGCGAGGTCGACGCCGGAATTGTCCGCCTTGACGCGAACCTTGACGTTGTAGTCGACCACTCGTTTGACAGCTACAAGAACCTTCATGGATTCCTCGTTACTCTCCGGTGAATAAGAATGTCGCCAAGGCGAGCCTGGCCGGTGATGCAGGTCGGCCGGAACCGACGATGAGCCCATACGGCGAGCGCAAAACCGCCCGTATCTTGACCGCATCACCCATCACGGTCAATAAGGCGAATACCCCGTCATAAGCCGCCGAAGCCTGATTCTATCAGGCTTTTACGAAATTCAAACAAACGTTTGTATTGGACCCTTCAGAGGCTCCGGATATAATGCCCTCGCTCAGGTCAAGGAACGAGCCTGGCCCTCCACCATAAAACAGCGAAAAGCCTTGAGGAGATAGCCTGTGGAACGCGAATACATGGAATTCGACGTCGTCATCGTCGGCGCTGGCCCGGCTGGCCTGTCCGCCGCTTGCCGACTGAAGCAGAAGGCCGCCGAAGCGGGCCAAGAAATCAGTGTCTGCGTGGTCGAGAAAGGTTCCGAAGTCGGCGCCCACATCCTCTCCGGCGCAGTCTTCGAGCCGCGCGCCCTGAACGAGCTGTTCCCCAACTGGAAGGAGCTGGGCGCCCCGCTCAACACCGCCGTCACCGGCGATGACATCTACATGCTCAAGGACGCCGAGAGCGCCATCAAGGTTCCCAACTTCTTTGTGCCCAAGACCATGCACAACGAAGGCAACTACATCATTTCCCTCGGCAACCTGTGCCGCTGGCTGGCGCAGCAGGCCGAGAACCTCGGCGTGGAAATCTACCCGGGCTTCGCTGCCCAGGAAGCGCTGATCGACGAGAACGGTGCAGTTCGCGGCATCATCACCGGCGACCTCGGCGTCGACCGCGAGGGCCACCCGAAGGAAGGCTACTACACCCCCGGCATGGAGCTGCGCGCCAAGTACACGCTGTTCGCCGAGGGCTGCCGCGGCCACATCGGCAAGCAACTGATCAATAAATACGACCTGGCGTCCGAGGCCGATGCCCAGCACTACGGCATCGGCATCAAGGAAATCTGGGATATCGACCCGTCCAAGCACAAGCAGGGCCTGGTGGTGCACACTGCCGGCTGGCCGCTGGATCTGGTCGGCAATGATAACACCGGCGGCTCGTTCCTCTACCACCTGGAAAACAACCAGGTCGTCGTCGGCCTGATCGTCGACCTGTCCTACAGCAACCCGCACCTGTCGCCGTTCGACGAGTTCCAGCGCTACAAGCACCACCCGGTGGTCAAGCAGTACCTGGAAGGCGGCAAGCGCGTGTCCTACGGTGCCCGCGCCATTTGCAAGGGCGGCCTCAACTCGCTGCCGAAGATGGTCTTCAATGGCGGTGCGCTGATCGGTTGCGACCTGGGCACCCTGAACTTCGCCAAGATCAAGGGCAGCCACACCGCGATGAAATCCGGCATGCTCGCCGCCGAAGCGGTGGCCGATGCACTGTTCGCCGGCAAGGATGGCGGAGACGAACTGACCGGGTACGTCGATGCGTTCAAGGCCAGTTGGCTGTACGACGAGCTGTTCCGCAGCCGCAACTTCGGTGCGGCGATCCACAAGTTCGGCGTATTGGCTGGCGCAGCGTTCAACTACATCGACCAGAACATCTTCGGCGGCAAGATTCCGGTCACCTTGCATGACAACAAGCCTGACCATGCCTGCCTGAAGACCGCCGCCGCGGCGCCGAAGATCGATTATCCGAAGCCGGACGGCAAGCTCAGCTTCGACAAGCTCAGCTCGGTATTCCTCTCCAACACCAACCATGAAGAGGAACAACCCTGCCACCTCAAGCTCACCGATCCGAGCATTCCGATCGAGCAGAACCTGCCGCTCTACGACGAGCCCGCGCAGCGCTACTGCCCGGCCGGCGTATATGAAGTGGTGAGCAACGAGGACGGAAGCAAGCGCTTCCAGATCAACGCGCAGAACTGCGTGCACTGCAAGACCTGCGACATCAAGGATCCGGCCCAGAACATCACCTGGGTGGCCCCGGAAGGCTCCGGCGGTCCGAACTATCCGAACATGTAACAACATAGCGATATGAAAAAGGCTCCTTCGGGAGCCTTTTTCTTGCCTGCGGATATCAGTCCGGTAGCGGCCCTATCGGGAAGAACTGCCCGTCGCTCCATAGCCCCAGCCACTGTTTACCGTCGACTTCCCGAGGCACCGCCAGTTCCACCAGTTGGTAGAACACGTTGCGATGGATCAGGGCCTCCAGATTGCTGCGCACATGAACGTAGGGCGCCGGCTCGTCGGTAGTGGGGTCCAGTTCGACCCGGATTGCATGCTCCCGGCCTGCCGTCACCTCATCCTCGACATTGGTGGTGAAGTGCAGGACCTGACCTTCTCCCTCGCCCTCCACCTGCACACTGACCGCCACGAACGGTGCGTCATCGACCGTGATACCGACCTTCTCTACCGGCGTGACCAGAAAATAGTCGTCGCCGTCGCGACGGATGATCGTGGAAAACAAGCGAACCATCGGCTTGCGACCAATCGGCGTGCCCAGGTAATACCAGGTGCCGTCGCGGGCAATGCGCATGTCGATGGTGCCGCAGAAATCGGGATTCCACAGATGCACGGGCGGCAACCCCTTCTTCTCGCCCTTGGGAATCTGCGACAGCAGGTCGCCGGCCTTGCCCGAATCGTTCATTGCGTGCTCCTTAGCGGCTCAGGCCAAGCAGGCGCCGGGCATAGTCGCGCAGCGGCGGGCCCAGCAGGTCTTCCGGCTTGGCATTGTAAAACGTCAGGAAACCACCGCGACTACTGATGCGCGCGGTATCCACGAGATAACGGGTGCCGGTTTCGATCAACATCAATTGGATCACACCACGGTCAATACCGAGGCGATCCAACGCCTCCTCATCTGACCACTCGTCCCAGTTGCCGATGCGGTCATCGGCGCTGGCGAAACGCGTGTACAACAGATAATGCGCGCCAACACGGCGGGCCTCCGCAAGAGACTCCTCCAGCCCGGCAGGCGCCTTGGCCCGCCGCACCAAAGGGAAATACTCGACGAACCCTTTGAACGCCTCTTCGGCCACCACATTCGGCCGCGGGTAGGCCGTGCCCGGCGGCACGAAATGCCCCTGGGCGATATAGATGAACGAATCCGCCTGCAGACGCCAGGGGCTGGCGCGACGGATTTCACTGTGGTCGAGCACACCAACATCGCCCAGGTGATAGCGCCCGACTTCGGCCATATCGCTGACATTCATGCAGCCGCCCAAGACCGACAACAACAGTGACAGGATCAAGCTACGCATTGCAGTTCCTCCATGCGCCGGCGACGGAAAACCGGCGGATAGACGACCGATGCAGCTTCCGCGCCATCAAAGTCCGCGCTGCCACTCCTCGCGCAAGCGCGCCTGCTCCGGACGCTCGATGGCCTCACGGACCTGGGCCAGCAAGCGCGCCTTGTCGGCCCCCAACAGCCCCTTGAGCACCAGATAGTTGGAGGCGTGGTCGCTACGAAACACCGTATCGCGCAACTCCAACCCCTGCAGCAGGCGCTCCAGCTCGACGAACAATGCCGGCTGATCGAGCACCTCGAAGTCGGGGAACCCCTCACGAAGGCGAGCGTCGCCCATGGGGAAGCTGACCACCAGGATGGACAGGAATTCCGGCTGCGCCGCATTCATCAGCCGTGCCGAGTTGTCCGCATGCTGGGCGCTCAGCGCCCTGCCGCCGAGCCCGTTGAGAATCATCACCGAACGGGTGATCCCGGCCTGCCCCAATTTGTCCAGCGCACCCAGGCTGGAGTCGAAGGTCTCGCCCTTGCTGATACGCGCCAGCACCTCGTCATCGCCGGACTCGCAGCCCACATAAGCCATCTTCAGGCCCGCATCGGCCAGCTCTTTCAGTTCATCGACCGACTTCTTGCGCAGGTTGCGCGGCAAGCAGTAGCTGGAGACGCGCTCCACCTCGGGCATGTGCTGGCGAATCGCCTGGAGAATGGTCAGCAACCGCCGGGTTGGCAGCACCAGCGCATCGCCATCGGCAAGGAATACCCGCTGCACGATCATGCGTTCGCCGCAGCGGCGGATCTCCTCCAGCACCTCGGCCTCGTCGCGGGCACGGAATTTCTTCTGCGGTGCGGTATACATCTCGCAGAACGTGCACTTGTTCCAGGAGCAGCCGTTAGTGACCGGCAAGATCAGCGAGTGAGCCTCGCTCGGCGGACGGAATACCGGCTCGATGTAAGCGATGGGAAATTCGGCTATCGACATACCAACTCACTGACGGGCGGCAACTCAGCCGCCGATGATTTTCATGACCGTGACGCCACCAGCGAAGGCCAGGTCCTGCTTGTCGGCAAGCGCCTTGACCAGCAGCCGCTGCAGAGCCGGTAGCGCCTGGTGCCGCGGCTTGTCCAGCAGATCGCCGACATAGTGCCGGTTGCCGGAAGACAGGCAGCCATACAGCCAGCCGGTGGAAGACAGCCGCAGGCGCGAGCAGGTCCGACAGAACGGTACGCTCTCGTTGGCGATCACGCCAAAGCAGCCGCGACCGGGTATCTCATAACGCAGTGCAGTGGCATCCAGCGGCGCATCCGCCTGAACGAACTCATGGCGCTCGCCAATCAGGCTCAGCAACTCCGGCATCCCGGCGAATTGCTGACGGAAGGCATTGGCATCACGCGCCAGGTGGCCCATGCGCATCAACTCGATGAAACGCAATTCGAAGCCACGCTCCAGGCAATAGTCCAGCAGCGGCAGCACCTGATCCAGGTTCTGCCCGCGTAGCGGCACCATATTGACCTTGATCTTCAGCCCCGCGGCACGCGCCAGCTCCAACCCCTGCAGCACCCCCGCCAGGTCCCCGCCGCGGGCGATACGGCGGAAGGCATCCGGGTCCAGGGTATCCAGGGAGACATTCAATCGGCGAAGGCCGGCATCCAGCAGCAGCGGCAGCTTGCGCGCCAACAGCTGGCCGTTGGTGGTCAGGCTGATGTCCTGCAGACCCAGATCGCAAACCTGGCGTAGAAACACGTCCAGCTTGGGACTGACCAGTGGCTCGCCGCCGGTAATGCGCAAGCGCTCGATGCCAGCGGCTTCGATCAGGTAGGCCACACCGCGGGCCATGGCTTCGGCGGAAAGCTCGTCCTGGGCCGCCACCAGGCGTTTGCCATCCGGCACGCAATAGGTGCAGGCGTAGTTGCAGGCGGCGGTCAGGCTGACCCGCAGATTGCGGAAGCGCCTGCCCTGGCGGTCGACGATCATGGCGCGCTCCGACGGGTGAAGATCCCGAGTATATCCCCAGGACCGCCCCGCCAGCAGACGGCGCCTGCCGTTATAGGCGGTCTGAATATCGATAAACGGTGGCTGGATCAGTCACGCTTGCGCTTGTTGCCCATGCGCACACCGATGTCCATGAGGAACTGGAAGAAGCCCTCCTGGTCTTCCAGAACGTTGCTCCAGAATGGCGAGTGGTACAGCGCCACGGCACCGTGCACCAGCGCCCAGGCGGCGCAGTAGTGGAAATACGGCGGCACGTCCTCCAGCTTTCCTTCGGCAATGCGCCCCTTGATCAACTGGGTCAGGTGCTCGAAGTTGGACGCACGGATCTTGTGCAACTGCTCGACCATTTCCGGTACCTGATTGCCCTTGACCACCTTCTCTTCGAGGCGGTCGAACAAGCGATAGCGCTGCGGATCGCGCATGCGGAACTCGAAATAGGCTCGGGACAAGGCTTCTTTGTCCTGATCCACATCGGCAGAGAGCAGCAGCTCGTTCAGGTCGCGTTCATAGTCGAGCATCAGGCGCAGGTAGATCTCCGCCTTGGATTTGAAATGCTTGTAGATGGTGCCTTTGCCGATACCGACGGCGTCGGCGATCATCTCTACGGTAACGCTGTCCTCGCCCTGCTCCAGGAACAGTTTGAGCGCGGTATCGAGGATTTCCTGCTCGCGGCGACGAAACTCGCGAACCTTACGGGGTTCTTTCTGCATAAAGGGACTGCGGGGTCAAATTTCGAAGCGGCGTATTATGCCTATTTAGCGCCAAATTGCACGGATCATCCGACCATGTATGCCTTTCAAGACGAATTTCCCCTGGCCCACGGGCTACGTTATCTGAACCACGCGGCCGTCGCGCCCTGGCCGAGACGCGCGACGCTGGCGGTGCGAGCCTTCGCTGAACAGAACTCGATCGTCGGAGCACGGGACTACCCGGACTGGCTGAAAGTCGAACACCGCCTGCGCGAACGCCTGGCGCACCTGTTGAACGCGTACAGTACCGCAGATATCGCCTTGGTCAAGAACACCTCGGAGGCCCTATCCTTCGTCGCCTTTGGTCTGGACTGGAGAAAGGGCGACCAGGTAGTCATCAGCGACGAGGAGTTCCCGTCGAACCGCGTGGTATGGCAGGCACTCGAGCCGCTGGGAGTGGAAGTCGTCCAGGTCAGCCTGCAAGGCGACGATCCGGAAGCGGATCTGCTCGCCGCTTGCGGGCCGCGCACGCGGCTGCTGTCGATCAGCGCAGTGCAATACGCCAGTGGCCTGCGCCTGGACCTGGCACGGCTGGGCAGCGGCTGCCGCCAGCGCAGTGTGCTGTTTTGCGTGGATGCCATCCAGCAACTGGGCGCCCTGCCCTTCGACGTGCGCGCCGCCGACTGCGCCTTTGCAATGGCGGATGGACACAAATGGCTGATGGGGCCGGAGGGACTGGGAGTGTTCTACTGCCATCGCGATCTACGCGAGCAACTGAAGCTGCACGAGTACGGCTGGCACATGCTCGAACACGCCGGCGACTACGACCGCCTCGACTGGCAACCGGCGCGCACCGCACGGCGCTTCGAATGCGGCAGCCCGAACATGCTCGGCGCCATGGCCCTGGAAGCCAGCCTGTCGCTACTGGAGGAAATAGGCATGGTCGCCGTCGGCAAGGCCCTCGTCGAGCGCGTACAGCGGCTGGAAGACGGCCTGCGGAGCCTGCCCGGCTGCCAGCTGCACAGCCCAGGCGACCCGGCACGGCGGGCGGGCATCCTGACATTCAGCCTGGATGGCTGGGACAAGCAAGCCCTCTTTGAACGCCTGAAGTCCGAACAGGTGGTTTGCGCCCAGCGCGGCGGAGGCATTCGCTTCTCGCCACACTTCTACACCGAACCCCAGGTGATCGAGGAAACCCTGGCACTGCTGCACCAGATCGCGAGGGGCTGAGTGCTCAGCAGTACACGCGGTATTCCAAATTTGTTTAAAAACGAGGCGAACCCGCCTGGACGCTCAGCAATCTTCGCCAATACTTCTACTTACTGACGTGCGGCATCTCCCCCCAAGTGCCCCGTCAGCGAAGGTACCGTGGACCGCGTACCTTTTGTTTTACTCCTAATGGTCTTAACCCGGATTCATCCCCCAGAACCCGGGTTTTTTTTGCCCGCAATTTGGCACGAGCGCTTCATTGCATACCCTTTGCCAACGGGAACAGTCGATGGAAGTTTTCGGTTGTCTGCCTGGCCAGCGTTTCGAGATTCACCCCGCGCAGTTCGGCAAGACATTCCGCTACCTCGCGCACGTACTGCGGCAGGTTGGACTTACCCCGGTGAGGCACTGGCGCCAGGTACGGCGAGTCGGTTTCTACCAGCAGTCGGTCGGCCGGCACCTGGCGGGCGACGTCGCGCAGCGCCTCCGCATTGCGAAAGGTGACGATCCCGGACAACGAGATGTAGAAGCCCAGGTCAAGCGCGGCCTTGGCCATCGGCCAATCTTCGGTGAAGCAGTGCAGGACGCCGGCCTGGGATAGCGCGGCTTCGCGGAGCAATGCCAGGGTATCGGCGCGCGCCTCGCGGGTATGCACGATCACCGGTTTGCCGGTGATCTGCGCGGCCCGCAGGTGCAGGCGAAACGCCTGCTGCTGAAGTTCGGCGGCCTCCGGCTCGTAATGATAATCGAGGCCGGTTTCGCCAATGGCGACCACGCGTGGATGGTCCAGCTCACCCAGCAGCCAGTCCAGCGCTGGCGCCGCGCCGGGTTCAAGATCCAATGGGTGCACGCCGACCGAACAGTGCACATCGGCATAGCGCTCGGCCAGGGATTTGACCGCGCCCGCATTGTCGGCGCTTACCCCGATGCAGAGAAAATGCCCGACACCGCGGGCCCGGGCGGCCTCCAGGGCGGCGTCGAGGGAACCGCCGTGGACGGTCAGATCGAGCCGGTCGAGATGGCAATGGGAATCTACAAGCATGCAAGAACCTCAGGCGGCACCGAACTCCAAGCGCGAAACCCGAAGCGAAGAGCGATGGCTCGTTGACGGCTTGCAGCTCGGAGCGTGTGGCTGCCGTTACATCGTATGGGTGGGACGGTCGGACTTCAGCGCACCGGCCAAATAGGTCTCGATCTTGTTGCGCGCGGTATTGTCGCCGTCGTTGAACTGCACGCCGACACCGGCGGCGCGGTTGCCCTGGGCACCCTTGGGAGTGATCCAGACCACCTTGCCGGCCACCGGAATCTTCTCCGGCTCATCCATCAGATTGAGCAGCATGAAGACTTCGTCGCCGAGCTTGTAGCTCTTGTTGGTGGGGATAAACAGGCCGCCATTCTTGATAAAGGGCATATAAGCGGCATACAGCACGGACTTGTCCTTGATGGTCAGGGACAGGATGCCGTTACGCGGGCCCAGATTGGGTGGCAAGCTCATTGAAGGGTCCTAGCTCACAAATGGCAATGGTTGATTCTAGCCCGGTCCAGGCAGACTTGCCCACCGCACCAGCAAGGCTTCGAGAAGCAAGACACGGTTGAGGTTGGCCTTGCCGAGCACTTTCTGCCGCTGCTCCAGCAGCCAGTCCTGCGTGCTCAACAACTTGGCCTGGGGCGTCTTGTCCGCCAGGTACTGCACCACCTTGCGCATATCGGCCAGACCCAGGGCCTGTTCGTCGCGCGCCAACTGATAGCGCAGCATCAGCTGCGCCCAGTCACAGAACCAGTCGAACAGGAGAATCAGCGAGACCTCCTTCCAACTTTCCGCGAGCTGACTGGCGCCAGCCTGCTGCTTCAGCAGCCGCTTCACGCCATCCACTACCTGGGCACGCTGCTCGAGCACTCCCTGCCCATGCAGGCTCACGGCGCTGAGCGGCGACCCTCCGGCCAGGGCCAACAACTCGCGACGCTGCTCCTCGCTGCAATCGGGCAGTGACGACGCCAGCCAGGCCAGGCTGGCGTCGTCGCCGGGCAACGGACAGGCCTGCTGCACGCAGCGACTCTTCACCGTCGGCAGAAGCCGGCTGGGCTGGTGGCTGATCAGCAACAACACGGTATCCCCGGACGGCTCTTCCAGGCTTTTCAGCAAGGCATTGGCGGCATTCAGGTTCATGGCCTCGGCTGGCTCCAGCAACACGACCTTGCGCCCTCCGAGCTGGGCGGTCTGGGTGACGAAGGCCACCAGCTCGCGAACCTGATCGACGCGGATCGCCTTGTCCACCTCTTCCGGCTCGAGCACGAAGTTATCCGGATGCGTGCCGGCCGCCAGCAGATGGCACGCCTTGCATCGGCCGCAGGCTTCGAGCCCGGCGGGCTGCTGGCAGAGCAGCCGAGCCATCAGGCGCTCGGCCAGCGCACGCTTGCCGATCCCCGCCGGACCATGCAGCAAATAGGCATGGGCGTGCTGGGCGCGGCTCGCCAGCTGCTGCCAGAGCGACTCCTGCCAGGGAAATGCTTCAGCCATTGCAACGCTCCAGCAACTCCGGCAACAGCGCATCCAGCGCCTGCTGCACGCGTTCCAGCGGCTGCGCCGCATCCAGCACGCGATACCGCTCAGGAGCTACGGCGGCGCGGTCCAGATAGGTGCGACGCACTGCTTCGAAGAAACTCCGATCTTCCCGCTCGAAGCGGTCCAGCACACCGCGAGCCGAAGCACGCGCCAATCCCACCTCCACCGGCAAGTCGAAGACCAGGCAGAGATCGGGGCGCAGGTCGCCTTGCACGAAGGTCTCCAGTGCGGCGATGCGCGCCATGTCCACGCCCCGCCCACCGCCCTGGTAGGCGTAGGTGGCGTCGGTAAACCGATCGCAAAGCACGCTGCAACCGCGAGCCAGCGCTGGCCGGATGACCGAAGCGAGATGCTGGGCGCGAGCGGCGAACATCAACAGCAATTCGGTATCGGCAGCCATCGGCTCATCGCCGGGCGCCAGTAGCAACTCGCGAATGCGCTCGGCCAAGGGTGTGCCGCCGGGCTCGCGGGTAAGCAAGACCTCGATGCCCTGCTCACGCAGGCGTGCCGCCAGGTACTCGCGGTTGGTGCTCTTGCCCGCACCTTCAGGGCCTTCGAGGGTGATGAACAGACCGCTCACGGATAGTCCTTATTCATTGCGCGCCCGCGGCAAGGGCGCCGGACTCGAACGGTAATCGGCGCGGCGCTTGAGTTGGTATTCGCGAACCGCTCGATTATGCGCGTCGAGGCTGTCGGAAAAGACATGACTGCCATCGCCACGCGCGACGAAATACAGGCTCTTGCCATCCACCGGGTTCAGAGCGGCATGAATCGCCTCCCGCCCGACCATGGCAATCGGCGTCGGCGGCAGGCCGGGCTTGACGTAGGTGTTGTAGGGCGTCGGCGCCAGAAGCATGGCACGGGTCAACTTGCCGTTGAACCGTTCGCCGAGCCCGTAGATCACAGTGGGGTCGGTCTGCAGCAACATGCCCAGCTTCAAGCGTCGAATGAACACGCCGGCGATCTGCCCACGCTCCTCCGGGACCCCGGTTTCCTTTTCGATGATCGACGCCATGATCAATGCTTGATACGGCTTGCGGTAGGGCAAGTCGGCGGCGCGCTGTTGCCATTCCTCGTCGAGAACCATTTCCAGGCGCGCATAGGCCTGTTTGAGCAGGTCCAGATCGCTCATGCCGCGGACGAAGCGATAGGTATCGGGGAAAAACCGGCCTTCCGGGTGCTTGCCGGGCTGGCCCAGCCGCTTCATCAGTTCGGCGTCGCTGAGCCCATCGAGGGTCTGCTCCAACTTGCTCTCCCGCGCCAGCGCTGCGCGCACCTGGCGGAAATTCCAGCCCTCGACCAGGGTCAGGCTGTATTGCACCACCTCGCCACGGCGCCACAGTTCGATCAACTCACCGGCGCTCATGCCAGGGCTAAGGCGATATTCGCCGCTATGCAGCGTCTGTCCGGCCAGATTGAAGCGCCAATACTGGCGCAGCCAGAACGCTCCACTCAGCACACCCTCGCTCTGCAGGTGATTGAGCAGACCGCTTGGCGTAGAGCCCACCGGCACTTCCAGCAGATAGTCGTCGCTCAATTGCAGAGGCTGCTCTAGGGCCGTGCGCTGCTGCCAGGCCACCAGCGCCAGCATCAAACCAGCGAGCAGCACAGCGCTTTCCAGCAGCAGCAAGAATTTGCGTATCAACACTAAGAATCCAGAAGATCGCCAGCCAGGGCCTGCAGTTTACGGGTCAACGGACCCAGCGGCCAGCCGTGCTCGCCCAATGTGCGAACTGGCCAGATTCCATAGAGACTGTTGCAGAGAAACACCTCGTCCGCGGCCAGCAGCTCAGCATAGGCGATATCCCTGACGGCGATCGCGATACCCTGCGCTTCGGCTCGCGCCAGCAACTCCGCCCGCATCACCCCGGCAACACCGCAGCGGGACAGGTCGGCGGTCAGCAGGGTACCGTCACGGACCAGGAACAGATTGCTGAACACGCCCTCGATGACCCGCCCGGAAACATCCCGCATCAAGCCTTCGGCATGCTCGGCATCCTGCCATTCGGCACGAGCCAACACCTGCTCGAGGCGATTGAGGTGCTTGAGTCCCGCCAACAGCGGTTGTTCGCTCAGTCGAGTGCTACAGGCATACAAGCGAACGCCCTGCTGTGCATAGGTCAATGGCCATGCCGGCAAGGGGCTCGCCAGGAGGATGCGACGCGGCCGCGCGGACGCTGGCGGGGCGTACCCACGGAGGCCGTCGCCACGGGTGAGGATCAGCTTGGCGACCCCCTCGACCAGTTCGGCGCAAAAAGCTTCTAGCTCTTTCCGGACCCACGCGCCATCGCAGGCAATGCCCAGGCGTGCGCAACCCTCGAGCAAGCGCGCCAGGTGCCTGTCGAGCAAGAGTGGTCGGCCGGCCCTGACGGCGATGGTTTCGAACAAACCATCGCCGTAGGCCAGGCCGCGATCCATGAGGGCAACCCCTTCAGCGGGGCGACCATCGACCCACGCAGGCAGCCCTGGCATCACTCGGCAAACCGGCGGAACACCAGCGTGCCGTTGGTACCGCCGAAACCGAAGGAGTTCGACAGCGCCACGTCGATCGGCAGGCTCTTGGCCTGGTGCGGCACGAAATCCAGGTCGCAGCCCTCGTCCGGCTCATCCAGGTTGATGGTCGGCGGGGCGACCTGGTCGCGGATCGCCAGGATGCTGAAGATGGCTTCCACCGCACCGGCAGCGCCGAGCAAATGGCCGGTCATTGACTTTGTGGAACTGACCGCCAGCCGATAGGCATGTTCGCCGAACACGGTCTTGAGTGCCGTGGCTTCGGCAATATCGCCGGCCGGAGTCGAGGTGCCATGGGCGTTCACATATTGCACCTGGTCGACATTCAACCCGGCATCCCGCAAGGCATTACGAACGCAACGCGCGGCACCGGCTCCGTCTTCCGGCGGGGCAGTCATGTGGTAGGCGTCACCGCTCATGCCAAAGCCGATCAACTCGGCATAGATCGTCGCCCCACGGGCCTTGGCGTGCTCGAGCTCCTCGAGTACCAGCGCACCAGCCCCATCGGCCAGGACGAAGCCATCACGTCCCTTGTCCCAAGGGCGGCTGGCGCGGGTCGGATCGTCGTTGCGCGTGGAGAGCGCACGAGCCGCACCAAAGCCGCCCAGGCCCAGACCGCAGGACGCCATCTCAGCGCCGCCGGCGATCATCACGTCAGCTTCGCCATAGGCGATGTTGCGCGCCGCCAACCCGATGCAATGGGTGCCCGTGGTACAGGCCGTGGCGACGGCATAGTTCGGCCCTTGGACACCCAGATGAATCGACAGGAATCCGGAAACCATGTTGATGATCGAGCCCGGCACGAAGAACGGCGAAATCCGCCGCGGCCCTTGCTCGTGAAGCGATTGGCAGTTGTTCTCGATATTGGTCAGACCGCCGATACCGGAGCCAATCGCCACGCCAATGCGCTCTCGGTTGTCATCGGTGACCTCCAGGCCCGAGTCGCGCACGGCCTGAAAACTGGCCGCCAGACCATACTGAATGAATAGGTCGAGCTTACGGGCCTCTTTCGCCGAAAGGTATTGCTCGACATCGAAACCCTTTACCGAGCCGCCAAAACGGGTGGAATAGGCGGAAAGATCCACATGCTCGATCAGACCGATACCACTGCGACCGGCCAGAATGCCCTGCCAACTGCTTGGCACATCGGTGCCCAGTGGCGACAACATACCCATTCCGGTGACCACAACGCGTCTACGCGACACAGCAATCTCCTCTCATCCATTACCGCGCATCACTGCGCGTCTAAAGAAAAAACCGCACGCCTGGTTAGGGCAGTGCGGCTTTTCCGAGTCGGGAACCGACGATTACATCTTATTGCGCATGCGCGTTGATGTAATCGATGGCCTCCTGAACTGTGGTGATTTTTTCAGCTTGCTCGTCCGGGATTTCGGTTTCGAACTCTTCTTCCAGAGCCATCACCAGCTCAACAGTGTCAAGAGAGTCGGCACCCAGGTCCTCGACGAAGGAAGCGCTGTTGGTTACTTCCTCTTCTTTGACGCCAAGTTGCTCGGCAACGATCTTCTTGACGCGTTCTTCGATGGTGCTCATACCTTGTTTTCACTCCTATGGAAAAGTCGAGGCAGCTAGTCTGCGGCCAAGTGTATAGAAAGGGTTTTCTGCTTTTCAAGCTGAATGCTGAACCCTTGGAAGACCATGTACAACGATCAGCCTATAAACCTGTTGCAGCTTTATAACGGATTTTAGACAGCTCGTATGACAGTTATTCGAAGGGTTTCGTCACATTCAAGCCATATACATTCCGCCATTCACCGGGATAGTAGCCCCAGTGACGTAAGCCGCGCCATCCGAAGCGAGAAACGCGACGACCTTGGCAATCTCATCGGCCTGGCCCAGGCGCCCCAGCGGGATCTGGGACAGCATGGCTTCACGCTGGGCATCCGGCAGCTCACGGGTCATGTCGGTGTCGATGAAGCCGGGGGCCACCGAGTTGACGGTGATCGAGCGCGAACCCACTTCACGGGCCAGCGCCCGGCCGAAGCCCTCCAGCCCGGCCTTGGCAGCCGCGTAGTTCACCTGCCCGGCATTGCCCATGGCGCCGACGACTGAACCGATATTGATGATCCGACCCCAACGAGCTTTGGTCATGCCGCGCAGAACCGCCTTCGACAAGCGATAGAGACTGCTGAGGTTGGTATTGATGACATCGTGCCACTCCTCATCCTTCATGCGCAGCATCAGGTTGTCGCGCGTGATGCCGGCATTGTTGACCAGAATCAGCGGCTGGCCGAGGTGCTGCTGAATGTGTTCCAAGGTGCTGGCCACCGACTCGTCGTTGCCGACGTCCAGCACCAGGCCTGCACCTTCGATGCCATTGGCCTTCAGCGTCTCGGCAATGCGCTCGGCGCCACTGGCCGAGGTCGCGGTACCGATCACCACGACCCCCTGGCGACCCAACTCCAGAGCGATCGCCTGGCCAATGCCACGACTCGCCCCAGTCACCAGTGCGACCTTGCCTTGCAGACTCATAAGCTTCTCCTTGTTCAAGCCAACGCCGCGCGAGTGGCGACGAAGGCATCCGGGGTATCCAGATTGAGTGTGCCAATACCTTTGACACACCGCTTGTTCAGGCCCGACAACACCTTACCAGGACCACACTCGACCAGGTTCGCCACACCGTTGTCGGCCAGGCAAACCATGGACTCCACCCAACGCACCGGGTTGTATAACTGCGCCAGCAAATCACGCTTGAGCGTATCCAGATCGGCGACCACCGCTGCGCTGACATTCTGCACCAGCGGAATCTGCGGCGCCTGCCAGCTCAACGCCTCGATGGACTCGGCGAAGCGTTCGGCCGCAGGACGCATCAGCGCACAGTGGGACGGCACGC
Organism: Zestomonas ipomoeae; assembly: GCF_057128665.1. NCBI lineage: Bacteria > Pseudomonadati > Pseudomonadota > Gammaproteobacteria > Pseudomonadales > Pseudomonadaceae > Zestomonas > Zestomonas ipomoeae. The sequence goes on along the minus strand of NZ_JBSKHQ010000005.1, from coordinate 108,314 downwards.
TGACCGGCAACGCCATGGCCCGCTTGGCGCCGCGCGCCTTGCATGCCTCGATGGCCCGCTCGACCGCAGCAGCCGCGCCAGCGATTACCACTTGCCCGGGAGCGTTGAAGTTCACCGCACTGACGACTTCGCCTTGTGCCGCCTCGGCACAGGCGGCCAGCACGTCGGCATCCTCCAACCCCAGAATCGCGGCCATACCGCCCTGCCCGGCCGGCACGGCCTCCTGCATCAGCTGGCCGCGACGCTCAACAAGCTTGACGGCGTCGGCAAAACCCAGGCTACCCGCAGCCACCAGTGCGGAATACTCACCTAGACTGTGACCTGCAACATACGCTGGACGCGAGCCCGACTCGGCCAGCCAGAGGCGCCAGAGCGCAATGGAAGCGGCAAGTATCGCCGGCTGGGTCTTGTCGGTCTGGTTGAGTTGCTCTTCCGGCCCCTCCTGAGTCAACGCCCACAGATCGTAACCGAGCGCTTCGGAAGCCTCTTGAAACGTATCGAGGATCAACCGCTGCTGCGCGCCCTGTTCAGCGAGCATACCCAGGGATTGCGAACCCTGGCCAGGAAAGACAAATGCAAAGGATGCAGACATATGAACGGGTCCCTAAGGGTCTGGTCACCAAAGGAAGCGCCGACTGAGCGAGCGCTTCGAGCTGACAGTTGGATGGCGAGCCTACCTGAGCAGTCACATCCACCAACTCGAAAGCGACAACAGTAGACTTGCCCTGTTTAGAGGAGCAGGTGCTCCAGTCGACCATGTAAACGCTGCGGAAGGTTTTCATGCACCTCCGCCAGCGCCAGCCGAATGGCGCTCTGAAAACCCTCGGCCCCCGCAGCGCCGTGGCTTTTCACGACGATGCCCTGCAAGCCGAGAAAACTGGCGCCATTGTAGCGCGCAGGCGCCAGTTCGCCCTGCAACCGGCGCAGCAGGGGCATCGCCAAGGCACCGACCAGGCGCGCCGAAATGCCCGACTTGAATAGCGCCTCGACCCGCGCGGAAATCATGCTCGCCAGACCTTCGCTGGACTTCAGCAGGATATTGCCGACGAAACCATCGCAAACCACTACATCCGCCTCGCCTCGATAGAGGCCGTCACCCTCGACGAAACCCACGTAGTTGAGCCCTTCGGCCTGCTGCAGGAGGCTGGCCGCCAGCTTGACCTGCTGGTTGCCTTTGATTTCTTCGGTGCCGACATTCAATAGCGCCACCCGCGGCCTGGCGACACCCAGCGCTTCGGCAGCCACGGCACCCATGATTGCGAACTGGTAGAGATGCTCGGCACTGCAATCGACATTCGCCCCCAGATCGAGCAACAGACACCTGCTGCGACCGGCGGGAATGGCCGCCACCATGGCCGGCCGGTCGATGCCCGGCAGGGTCTTCAGCACGTAGCGCGACAGCGCCATCAACGCACCGGTATTGCCGGCACTCACGCAGGCGTGCGCGCGCCTGTCACGCAGCAACTCCAGCGCCACGCGCATGGAGGAGTCCGGCTTGCCGCGCAGCGCCTGGGCCGGGCGCTCATCCATAGCCACCGCCTCGCTCGCATGTTCGACGCGCAGGCGCGCACGATCCACGCCATGATGGAGGGCAATTAATTCTTCGAGAAGGGGAGCTTGGCCAACGAGGACCAGATGGAGCGAGGGGTTTTCGGCCAGGCAGGAAACGCAAGCCGGAACAACGCAGTGGGGACCGAAGTCCCCACCCATTGCATCAATCGCGATGACCGGAGCGGACAAGATTACTCGTCAGCGCCCTTGTCGATCACTTTGCGACCACGGTAGAAGCCATCCGGCGACACGTGATGACGCAGGTGCACTTCACCGGTGCTCTTCTCGACGGACAGGGCGCTCGCCTCGAGAGCATCGTGGGAGCGACGCATGTCGCGCGCGGAGCGGGATTTTTTGTTCTGCTGAACAGCCATAACTAATTAACTCCTAAACGTTTGGGTCACGCTTTAACTGTGCCAGTACGCTGAACGGGTTGGACCGCGACACCTCGTCCTCGCTCGGCTCAGGCTCTTCGAGCCCCGCCGGCTGCTGGCAAATTTCGGGGTCGTGAAGCGGGACGATCGGCAGGGCGAGCAACAGCTCATCCTCGATCAATCCAATCAGATCCACCGGATCTTCGCCCACTTCCAGTGCGTCATAGCCCTTCGGCAGCGACCCAGTGTCCGCCCCTTCCTTCACCACGACGTAAGTACATTCGCTGTGGATCGGCAGGGAGACCAGTTCCAGGCAACGCTGACAAACCATTTTGACCTCAACGTCGAGCTCGCTCTGAATGACCACGGCACGCTGTTCATCGCGTTCGAAAGTCATTTTCGCGTGCACCGCCCCTGCCTGATCCGCAAGCGGATCGCAGAGTCGCGACAGGTTGGCTAGCGGCATATCCCCTTCGAGGGTGGCGCCACGATCAGCCAGCTTGCGCGGGTCAACGTGAGTTGGAATCGGCCCATTCAACATAGGCGCCGCATTCTAGGGATGCCCCCCGCCCCTGTCAAAGGAAATTCCGCCCTGTCCGCCGTAAGGCATTCCTCCTAGAATCGCCGCTCGACTAAAGGAGAATCCCATGCTGCCCCTGGTGCTCGCCTCCAGCTCGACCTATCGCCGCGAACTGCTCTCCCGCCTGCGCCTGCCGTTCACCTGGAGCGCTCCCGCCATCGACGAAACGCGCCACCCCCACGAGGATGCCGAACCCCTGGTGCGCCGTCTGGCGGAAGAAAAAGCCCGCGCCCTGGCGGCATTTCATCCGGCACACCTGATCATCGGCTCCGACCAGGTTGCCGTGCTGGAAGGGCAAATCCTCGGCAAGCCCCACAACATGCACCGCGCACAAGCCCAACTGAGCGCGGCCAGCGGCACCAGCGTGACCTTCCTGACCGGGCTGGCGCTGATCAATACCCTGACCGGCGACTGCCAGGTGGACTGCGTACCGTTCACCGTGCACTTCCGCAAGCTGGACGAGGCACGCATCAGGCGTTACCTGGAAGCCGAAAAGCCCTTCGACTGCGCAGGCAGCTTCAAAGCGGAAGGACTAGGAGTCTCACTGTTTCGCAGCACCGAAGGCCCGGACGCCACCAGCCTGATCGGCCTGCCGCTCATACGCCTGGTCGACATGCTGCTGGCGGAAGGTGTACAAATCCCCTGACCCCAGGCAAAAGCCCGACCAGGAGCCGCAGCGCTGCTCACTCAAGCGAAGCTGCCTTCCGATCCATTGAATAGCGTGTCTTGGAAATCGTCGCCGTCCCGGTTTTTGAGGGCCCTGGACGGTGATCCAGAAACAGCCCACCACGGCGCAGCTCGTCTCACGACGGATGGTGCTGTAGGCCACCCCACACATCCTGACAGACCAGCCCTTCGACCTAGCCTTGCAGGGTCACCTGCTTTGGAGAGACAAAAAATCCGATGCCAGAGACCTGGCATCGGATTTCCGGGGAAAACCCCGTCGGGACTCAGATGCTTAAGCGAACTGCATACAACCAAGAGCAGGGCTTTTCCTCATGCACCGAACCTCAGCGCAATGTCGGCCCTTGCAATCCAGCCCAAAGCGCCAGGCGCTCCGCCACGCTGACACCCAGGCGCTTGGTGAAACGGTCGAACGGGGTTTCCTTGACGCTGTAGTCAATCATTTGCTTCTCGCCGATTACCTCGCGCGCCACATAGCTGGCATTGCCCAGCGCATCGATCAGACCCAGCTCCAACGCCTGCTCGCCAGACCAGATCAAGCCGGAAAAGAGCTCCGGATGCTGCTCGACCTTCAAGCGCTCTCCGCGCCCCTGCTTCACGCTGGCAATGAACTGGCGATGCGTGGTTTCCAGCACTTCTTTCCAGAAACGGGTTTCCTCTTCCTTTTCCGGCTGGAACGGATCGAGGAACGCCTTGTGCTCGCCGGAGGTGTACACCCGACGCTCGACACCGAGCTTATCCATCGTGCCGACGAAACCGAACGTTGCTGCCGTTACGCCAATGGACCCGACCAAGCTCGACTTGTCCGCATAGATCTCATCAGCCGCACTGGCGATGTAGTAGGCCCCGGAGGCACCCACGTCGGTTATCACGGCGTAGACTTTGATATCCGGGTGCAACGCGCGCAAGCGGCGAATCTCGTCATAGATGTAGCCGGACTGCACCGGGCTGCCGCCTGGGCTATTGATGCGCAGGATCACGCCCTTGGTCTTCTTGTCCTCAAAGGCCTCGCGCAAGCTGCCCACGATATTGTCGGCGCTAGCCAACTCCTGATCGGCGATAACCCCGCGCACCTCGATTAACGCCGTATGGCTTTCGCTGCGCGCAGCGCCCTTGGACAGATCCAACCCGGGAATCACCAGAGCCAGGGCAACGAACAGATAGGTGAAGGTCAGCAGCTTGAAGAAAATACCCCAGCGACGAGACCGACGCTGTTCCTGAACCCCCGCCAGCACCGCCTTCTCCAGCAGCGCCCAACTCCGCTCGTCACCGCTGCCGCCGGCCGATGCCTTCCACTCATCCGACATACTCACCCACCTCTCTGGTTTGTCCATTTGGACTGCCGGCCAGCCAGGCCCGCAATTCCGAAAAACGCTCGATCGCCAACCTCGGCCCGTACCGGCGCAAAGTTTCCAGCGGCTGCGCACCATAGCCAACCGCCACCGAATCCATGCCAGCGCTGCGCGCCATCAGCAGATCGAACGACGAATCCCCGACCATCACCGCCTGCTCCACACCAACCCCGCAGTGCACAAGAATCTCATGCAGCATCAGAGGATCGGGCTTGCTCGCGGTTTCATCGGCGCAACGGGTGATATCGAAGTAATCCAGCCAGCCACGACCGGCAAGCACACGATCCAGCCCATGACGCCCCTTACCGGTCGCCACAGCCAGGAGATAACCCTCGGCCCGAAAGGCCTCCAACGCATCGGCAACGCCAGGAAACAACACCGAAGGCTCGCTTTCCAGCGCCAGATAGTGCTCGCTGTAGAGCCGACGAAAACGCTCGACACGCGAGAGTTCCTGCAACTCCGGATAAAGCTCGCGGATCGCTTCCGGCAACCCCAGCCCGATGATGCCGCGAATCTGCGCATCGGCGCGGCGCGGCAGGTCACACGCCGCCGCCGCAAGATGCATCGACTCGACGATGCGCCCGATCGAGTCGACCAGCGTGCCGTCCCAATCGAAGATCAGCAGTCGATAATCAGGCATCCAGGCGCTCCAGAGTGGTCGCCCACATCTCATCCACCGGCGCCTCGAGGTGCAACTCACCGCCATCCGGCAGCGTCACTTTCAGCGCATGGGCATGTAGGAACAGGCGCTTACCACCCAGTTCGCGGATCTCCCGCGTGAAATCATCGTCACCGTACTTCGGATCGCCCGCGATGGGATGGCCGGCATGCTTGGCATGCACGCGAATCTGATGGGTGCGCCCGGTAATCGGGCTGGCCTCGACCAGCGTGGCGAACTCACCGAATCGACGCAGCACGCGAAATACGGTCAGCGCCTCCTTGCCCTCCTGATTCACCTCCACCATGCGCTCACCCGAACGCAGATTGCTCTTGAGCAGCGGTGCGCACACCTGCTTCTTGGCCGCCGGCCAACTGTCACGCACGAGAGCGAGATAGCGCTTGTCCACGCCATCGCCTCTCAGCGCCTCGTGCAGATGGCGCAGCATGCTGCGCTTCTTGGCGATCATCAGAAGCCCCGAGGTATCGCGATCCAGACGATGGACCAATTCCAACTCCTTGGCATCCGGTCGCAGCTGGCGAAATGCCTCGATCACGCCGTAGCTGAGCCCGCTGCCGCCATGAACGGCGATTCCGGTCGGCTTGTTGAGCACGATGAGCGCCTTGTCCTCGTACAGGATGGCCGCCTCGAGGCGCTCCAACAGCCCCTGGGCGAGCGGTACCGGCTCATCGCGTTCGGCCAGCCGCAACGGCGGCACACGCACGATATCGCCGGCCTGCAACTTGTATTCGGGCTTTATCCGACCCTTGTTGACCCGCACTTCGCCCTTGCGCAGGATGCGGTAGATCAGGGTCTTGGGCACGCCCTTGAGCTGGGCGCGCAGGAAGTTGTCGATGCGCTGACCGGCGAGTTCCGGCGCAACCTCGAGCAATTGCACGCCGGAGGTTTGGGAGGGGGAAATAGTCATCCGGGCATGATAACAATTTTTCATGCAATTGAAGCACTTAATGATTGCTGCTATAGTTGAGAACGCCGCCAAAAGCGGCCCGGTTCGGGGATGATCGACAAAACTGCCATCCCGACCGAGCGCAACCCATTCGGGACGTAAGGCCGTCCGACGGGTTTTCGCCGCAAAAGGCCGCGAGATACCCGGAAATAAAAGCCTTGAGCCATGACGCGCAATCACCCAGGTGGGCGGTTGCGGTAAATGCCAACCCGCTGCGGATTCTGCGAGCGGCACCCGATTTTCAAAGGATACGTGTAGGGTGGAGATGCACAACCGTCGGACTGCGTAGCACAGGCTTTATTCAAGACGCTTTATCTCGTCCTCCGCCGACTGGTTGATTCCTCCTCCTGACTAAAGTGCTTTCTGTCACCCACAGCAAAGCAGGAGACGTAGTCGCGACGCCGGCCCAACTGGCTCGACATCGCTAGACACTGGAACGACTGACAACCGTTTCTGACGCGCCCTGACACCGACCGCGAGAGTCGTGTGTGCCGAACGCGTTTCCGGCAGCCCGGAACCGACGGTACTACATGAAAAGAATGCTCATTAACGCAACTCAGCCTGAAGAGTTGCGTGTCGCCCTGGTAGACGGCCAGAAGCTCTACGATCTGGACATCGAGTCCGGCGCCCGCGAGCAGAAGAAGGCCAACATCTACAAGGGCCGCATCACTCGCGTCGAGCCCAGCCTCGAAGCCGCCTTCGTCGACTTCGGCGCCGAGCGCCACGGCTTCCTCCCCCTCAAAGAAATTTCCCGCGAATACTTCAAAAAGGCGCCGGAAGGCCGCATCAACATCAAGGAAGTGCTTTCCGAAGGCCAGGAAGTCATCGTCCAGGTCGAGAAGGAAGAGCGCGGCAACAAAGGCGCTGCCCTGACCACCTTCATCAGTCTCGCTGGGCGCTACCTGGTACTGATGCCGAACAATCCCCGCGCCGGCGGCATTTCCCGTCGTATCGAAGGCGAAGAACGCAACGAATTGCGCGAAGCGCTGAACGGCCTCGACGCCCCGGCCGACATGGGCCTGATCGTTCGCACTGCGGGCCTTGGCCGCAGCAGCGAAGAGCTGCAGTGGGACCTCGACTACCTGCTGCAACTGTGGAGCGCCATCAAGGAAGCCTCCGGCGAGCGCGCCGCGCCGTTCCTGATCTACCAGGAATCCAACGTCATCATCCGTGCGATCCGCGACTACCTGCGCCAAGACATCGGTGAAGTGCTGGTCGATAGCGTCGAAGCCCAGGAAGAAGCGCTGAGTTTCATCCGCCAAGTGATGCCGCAGTACGCGAGCAAGATCAAGCTGTACGAAGACAGCGTGCCGCTGTTCAACCGCTTCCAGATCGAAAGCCAGATCGAAACCGCCTTCCAGCGCGAAGTGAAGCTGCCGTCCGGCGGCTCCATCGTCATCGACCCGACCGAAGCCCTGGTGTCCATCGACATCAACTCGGCACGTGCGACCAAAGGCGGCGACATCGAAGAAACCGCGCTGCAGACCAACCTGGAAGCGGCCGAAGAAATCGCCCGCCAGCTGCGCCTGCGCGACATCGGTGGCCTGATCGTCATCGACTTCATCGACATGACCCCGGCGAAAAACCAGCGCGCCGTGGAAGAGAAAGTCCGCGAAGCCTTGGAGGCCGACCGTGCCCGCGTCCAGGTCGGTCGCATCTCGCGCTTCGGCCTGCTGGAAATGTCCCGCCAGCGTCTGCGTCCATCCCTCGGCGAGACCAGCGGCATCGTCTGCCCGCGCTGCAATGGCCAAGGCATCATCCGCGATGTCGAATCGTTGTCGCTGGCGATCCTGCGCCTGATCGAGGAAGAAGCCCTGAAGGACCGCACCGCCGAAGTCCGCGCCCGCGTACCCTTCCAGGTTGCCGCCTTCCTGCTCAACGAAAAGCGCAACGCGATCACCAAGATCGAGCTGCGCACCCGCGCGCGCATCTTCATCCTGCCGGACGACCACCTGGAAACTCCGCACTTCGAAGTACAGCGCCTGCGCGACGACAGCCCGGAAGTCATGGCCGGCCAGTCCAGCTATGAAATGGCCCCGAGCGAAGCCGAGGAAGTGCAGCCGATCAGCGCCACCCGCACCCTGGCCCGCCAGGAAGCCGCGGTGAAGACCGCTCCGCAGCGCAGCGCGCCGATTCCGGCCGAGCCGGTGGCGGCCCCCGCCCCCACTCCCGAGCCGAGTCTGTTCAAGGGCCTGGTGAAGTCCCTGGTGAGCCTGTTCGCCAAGGAAGAGGCGGAGCCGGTGGTCATCGAGAAGCCGACCACCCCGCGCCAGCCCCGTGGCGACGAGCGCCGTGGTGGCCGCCAGCAGAATCGCCGCCGCGATGGCCGTGGCCGTGACGAAGAGCGCAAGCCGCGTGAAGAACGCCAGCCGCGTGAAGCCCGCGAACCTCGCGAACCTCGCGAGGAGCGTCAACCACGCGAAGCCCGCGAGCCGCGCGAAGAGCGCCAACCGCGTGAAGAGCGCCAGCCACGCCAGCCGCGCGAAGCCGCCGCGGTCGAGGCACGCGAAGGTCGCGAGCGTCCGCAGCGCGAGGAGCGCAAACCACGCGAGGAGCGCGTCCGCGAACTGCGTGAGCCGCTCGACGGCCAGGAAGCCAGCCGCGAAGAGCGTCCGGCCCGCCAGCCGCGCGAAGAGCGCCAGCCGCGTCCGCCGCGCGAAGAACGTCAACCGCGTGCCGAGCAAGCCGTGAACGAAGAGGAACTGCTGGACGAAGAGTCGCAAGAGGAAGGCCAGGAGCACACCGAAGGCAGCGAGCGTCCGCGCCGCCGTTCCCGCGGCCAGCGTCGTCGCAGCAACCGTCGTGAGCGTCAGCGCGACGTCAACGGCGAAGAGCTGGCGACCGAGGAGACCAGCGGTACGGAAGACAAGAGCGAACAGGCTGCTGCCGCGGCTGTTACCAGTGCCGCTGTCAGTGGCATGCTGGCCGACACTCCGGAACCTGCCACTGCCGAAACCGAGGAAAAGCCCGCCGAAGTTAGCCCGGCAGCCGGCGTCGCCGAAGCCGAGGCGGTCACCTTCGTTGCGCAAGAAGCCGTAGCCGAGGCTCCTGTCGAAGAGCCGCAGGCCGCCGCGCCCGTGGCAACGCCCGAAGTGGAACAACCCACTGAAGTCGCCGCGCCTACGCCTGCCGCACCGCAGGAGCCCGCTCCGGCAGCACCTGCCGAGCAACCGGCTGCCGGCGTAACCAGCACCGGCCGTGCCGCCAACGACCCGCGCGAAGTGCGTCGTCGTCAACGCGAAGCCGAGCGCCTGGCCCGCGAAGCCGCGGCGAATGCTGAGGCGCAGGCCCAAGCCGCTCCGGTCGAGCCGGCACCCGCACCGGAAGAACAAGCGTCTCCGGTCGCGGAAGCGCCGCAGGTAGAAGCGACCGAGCCCGCTGTCGAGGCTGAGGAGCCGGTCAAGGCCGAACAACCGTCGCAGGCCAGCGAGCCGGCGGTGGATGAAGCACAAGGGCCGGCCGAAGAAGAGCAGCAGGACGCGGAAGAGGTCAAACCGCACGCCTGATGCAATTCTGTCCAGCAAAAAGGGGATGCCGACTGGCATCCCCTTTTTGTTTGCGCGGCATTTACCGTCGCGGCGGCGCGCACCGCCCCAGGGCTCTACTGGGCGTCCGGCTGGGCTTCAGGCGCTGCGTTCCTGAAAGCGTCGAGGGCTTCGCAGCGGTCGGTCATGGCGAGAATGCGCGGGAAGTACTGCAGGTCGCAGTCGAAACGGCGAGCGTTGTAGACCTGCGGGATCAGGCATGCCTCCAGATAGCCGGGACGCTGGCCGAGGGACAGTCTCCCGTCGAATGCGTCGAGCCCCTGCTCCACCGCCGCCAGCCCGGTTTCTACCCAGTGCCGGTACCAGGCGTTCTTCGCCTCGTCATCGACCCCCAGCGGGCCGGATAGGTACTGTAAAACGCGCAGGTTATTCAGCGGATGGATGTCGCAGGCGATATGCAGCGCCAACGAGCGTACCCGCGCACGCTCGGCGGTATCGGCCGGCAGCAGGGCCGGCACCGGAAAGACTTCCTCCAGATACTCCAGAATCGCCAGCGACTGCGGAATTCGGTGGTCGCCATCCACCAGCAGCGGGAGCAAGGCCTGGGGATTGAGCGCCCTGTACTCCGCCGAATGTTGCTGCCCCCCATCCCTGACCAGATGTACAGGCTCCTGGCGATACGCCAGGCCCTTGAGGTTGAGGGCGATGCGCACCCGGTAGGCAGCGCTGGAGCGCCAGTAGGAATAGAGGGTCAGCATCCGGTTTCGCCTCCTGCCGCAAGCGACCAGCTACTGGCTGCAGTCAAGAGCACGGCTTGACGCCGCTTGATACAGGTGGTTTGAAGCTCAGCGCTCATAGCGCTCCACCTTCTGGTCGATGGCGCCGAAGATGCTGTGGCCTGCAGCGTCGAACATCTCGATGCGCACGCGATCACCGAACTTGAGGAACGGCGTCTTCGCCTCGCCATGCTCGACGATCTCCAGCATACGCTTCTCCGCCAGGCAGGAAGAACCGGCACTGCGGTCGTAATTGGACACGGTGCCCGAGCCGATGATGGTGCCGCAGCCCAGCGGACGAGTCTTGCTGGCGTGGGCCACCAGAGTCGGAAAATTGAATGTCATATCGACGCCGGCGTCCGGCTTGCCGAACAAGGCGCCGTTGATGTGGGAAACCAGGGGCAGGTGCACCTTACCCTCCTTCCAGGCTTCGCCCAGCTCGTCCGGAGTGACCGCCACAGGAGAGAAGCTGGACGACGGTTTGCTCTGGTAGAAGCCGAAGCCCTTGGCCAACTCGCCGGGGATCAGGTTGCGCAACGACACGTCATTGACCAGCATCAGCAACTGTATGTGGGAAGCCGCCTCGGCGGGCGTGGCACCCATGGGCACGTCGTCGGTGATGACCGCCAGCTCGGCTTCCAGGTCGATGCCCCACGCTTCGTCCGCCAGGCGGATCGGCGCCTGCGGAGGAATGAAGGCGTCCGCGCCACCCTGGTACATCAGCGGATCGTGCCAGAACGACTCCGGCATTTCCGCGCCACGCGCCTTGCGCACCAGTTCCACGTGGTTCACGTAGGCACTGCCATCGGCCCAGTGGTAGGCACGCGGCAGGGGGCTGTGGCAGGCGCTCTGGTCGAACGGGAAGGCCTCCCCGCAGAGGCCATCGTTGAGGCGCTGGTAGACGGCCTCCAGCTTCGGCTTGCAGTGGCTCCAGTCGTCCAGGGCGGCCTGGAGGGTCGTGGCGATCTGCGGCACCTTCACTGCACGCACGAGATCGCGGGAGACCACCAGGAGTACGCCGTCACGGCCTTGGTTCAACGATGCGAGTTTCATCTAACGATCCTTGGATTCCGGTAGGAGCGGGCCGTGCCCGCGATGCTTCGGCGGACACCCCGCCGCTGTCAGATTCAGGCTTTGCCCGGCGCGCGCCAGGAATTCACGTATTCGGGCACATCCACCGCGGCCGCCGCTTCGCCGATTTCCAGGGCGCGGCGGGTATCGATCATCACCGCCACCTCGTCGGCGAAGGTTGCGGGGCTTTCCTGGCTCTTCTTCAGGGCCTTCGGGTGCGGGCCATGGGGGAAACCGCAAGGATGCAGGGTAACCATGCCCGCTTCGATGTTGTCGCGACTGAAGAAGTTACCGCGGTGATAGAACAGCACTTCATCGTAGTCGTCGTTGTTGTGGTAGAACGGCACCTTCAATGCGCCCGGATCGGACTCCACCGGGCGCGGGCAGAAGGTACACACCACGAAGCCATTCGCGACGAAGGTGGTGTGCGCCGACGGCGGCAGATGGTAGCGATGGCTCATCAGCGGCCGGATGTCGCGCCAGTTGAGGCGTACCACGGTGTTGTCACCGTGCCAGCCGACCACGTCCAACGGGTTGTACGGGTAGGTGACGGTGCTGATCTGGTTGCGGCGCTTGATGCGGATCTGCCAGGTGTTTTCGTCCTGCTGGGCCTTGAAGGCATCGTCCAGTTTCGGGTGATCGAGCACCGCCGGATCGAAGATCGCGTGGGGCCCGACCAGGCCCTTGTCCGGCAACTGGTAAGCACCGTCGGTGTTCTCGATCAACAGCATGAAACACGGTGCGCTGGGCTCCACACGCCAGGCAGTACCACGGGGAATCACCAGATAGTCGCCATCGCGGAATTCGAGATGGCCAAAATCACAATAAAAGTGCCCTGCGCCTTCGTGCACGAACAACAGTTCGTCGCCGTCGCTGTTGCGCACCAGATGGCGCATGGCGCCGTTGGTCTTCCAGACCCGCAGGCGAAGGTCGTGGTTGTGCAGGGTGACAGGCGCCTCCAGCGGGCAGTCGCGCTCGCTGGAAACCTGGTTGAAATTGAACGCATGGGGCCGCAACGGTCCCTGCCAGTCCACCCAGCCGGTCGGCGGATGCTTGTGGTGCAGGTGCGCCGCCGGGCCGAAAAAACCTTCGCGCCCCATCTCTCGCTCGTAGGTGCCCTGCGGGAAATCGCAGTGCGCCTGGCGGGAGCATTCACCCTCGCGGATGGGAAAACTGATCCATTTACGACTCATCGCTGTCTCCCGCTCGGTCTCACTCGGCCTTGAGCACGCCGCGCTTGATCTGGTCTTCCTCGATGGATTCGAACAGGGCCTTGAAGTTACCCTCGCCGAAGCCCTGATTGCCCTTGCGCTGAATGATCTCGAAGAAGATCGGGCCGATTACCGTGTTGGTGAATATCTGCAGCAGGATGCCGTCGTCGCCCGGCGCGCCATCGATCAGGATGTTCAGCTCGCGCAGTTTGTCGAGCGGCTCGCCGTGACCGGCCACGCGAGTGTCCACCTTGTCGTAGTAGGTGTCCGGGGTATGCATGAACTCCACCCCGTTGGCACGCAGGCGGCGCACGGTCTCGTAGATGTCGTCGGTGGACAGGGCGATGTGCTGGATGCCCTCGCCGTGGTACTCGCGAATGAATTCCTCGATCTGCGAATTCTCGTCTGCCGATTCGTTGATCGGAATGCGGATTTTGCCGCAGGGCGCGGTCATGGCGCGCGACAGCAGCCCGGTGAGCTTGCCTTCGATATCGAAGTAGCGGATCTCGCGGAAGTTGGCGATGCGTTCATAGAAGCCCGACCAGACGTCCATGTGGCCACGCTTGACGTTGTGGGTCAGGTGGTCGATCTCCATCAGGCCCACGGCGTTGTCGTTGGCGCTGCGACCGGGAATGAATTCGAAGTCGACGTCGTAGATGCTCTTGTCGCCATAGCGGTCCACCAGATACAGCAACGAACCGCCAATGCCTTCCACGCAGGGAATGTTCAGCTCGCCGAAGTTGGCATGGCTGCCCACCAGCTTGGCGCCCTGGGACTCGACATAGCTCGCCGCCTGGGCCGCGTTCTGCACACGGAAGGCCATGGCGCAGGCGCTGGGCCCGTGCTTCTCGCCGAACTCGCGGACATGGCCGGTGGGGCTGCCGTTGAGCACGAAATTCACACCGTTCTGCTGGAACAGCCAGACTTCCTTGGAGCGGTGCTTGGCGGTCTCGGTGAAGCCCATGGCGACGAACAGCGTGCGCAGTTGTTCGATGCCCTCCGGGGTCGGGGCGGTGTACTCGACGAATTCGAAGCCGTCGGTGCCGATGGGGTTGTGCTGTTCGATTCTGGCCACGGTGTTCATCCGGCCTCCTTGTTGATTGTTGTGCGAACCGCGCAAGGCGCTGTGACTGGGTTCATCACAACCGACGACCGAAGCCCGGACAAGCTCGGTTCAGAGGCGTTGCCGGCTTCCTTGCCAGCGCGACTGGCAACTATTCCTTACAGCATAGAAGACCCTGCGAACTGGTGACGCGCGACCTGGGAATGCGTAAAGAATAGTTGCCAAGGCGGTGCGAAAGGCTGCCGTGCGATGCGAGCTCGTCCCGGCTGGAACACTCCCAGGGCCACCAAGCAGGGCCTTTTCCGCGGGAGACAGGGATCGACCTACTCAAGCACCTCCACCGGCATGCCGACCGCCAGCTCGCCGCAACCGTCGGGAATCAGGTTCTGGCCGAAGTAGACGTTGCCCTCCCGCTCACGGTAGGTCTGCAGTGTGGCCAGCGGCTCGCGGTCGCTGCTGCGCTCGCCGGTGGCCGGGTCCAGCGTGGTCATGATGCAGCGCGAACAGCCTTTGACCACACGGAACTGCAGGTCACCGATACGGATGCGCTTCCAACCGTCTTCGGCGTAGGGCTCGCCGCCCTCGATCACCAGATTCGGGCGAAAGCGCAGCATTTCCAGGGGCCGCCCGACACGATTCGACAGGTCGTCCAGCGAGGCCTGACCGATCAGCAGCAGGGGAAAGCCATCGGCGAAACCCACTTTATCTCCGGGTAAGCCATAGCCGGCCTCGACCGTGCGCGCGCGCTCCACGGGGACATGTACCAAGCGGCAAGATCGCTGCAACCAGCGGCTCAACCAGGACGCCGCCGCGTCGCCGGCGTCCGGCACCTGCAAGCTGTCGCGCCAGACGGTCACGCCGCGCAACGGTGCCTCCGCTCCGGGTAGGTCGACCATCAGCGGATCCATGCCCGGCGCGGTCAGGAGCAATTGTTCGCTACCGTGCCAGCGGGCACCGAGCTGAGTCATCTGCGGCAGCAGACGCTGGGTGAGGAAGCGGCCGCTTTCGGCATCGACTACCATCCAGCGACGGTCGCCCCGCAAGCCCTGGGCGTCCAGCGGGACCCTTTGCAGCGGTTCGCCAATGGCGGATTTGAGCGGAAAACGATAGAGCGCGGAGAGACGCATGAGCCAGCTTCCTGATCGGCAAAACGCCCTTATACGAGTTGCCGACATCGGCTACAAGGTGCTTGGTCTGCTGCTGTTGACTGCCTTGGGTGCCTGTGGCGGCAGTCCGCCAGCAAACCTTGGCCTCACCGATGGGCAACTGGCGCCCTGCCCGTCCTCGCCCAATTGTGTCAGCAGCCAGGCCAGCGACGATGAGCATCACGTCGAACCGCTGCCTCTGCTCGGCAGCCCGGCCGAGACCCACCGCCTGCTGCTTGCAACGCTGGCCGACCTCCCCCGGGTGAATGTGGTGGTGCAGAAGGAGAACTACCTGCGTGCGGAATTCACCAGCCGCCTGCTGCGCTTCGTCGACGATGTGGAGTTCCTGATCGGCCCGCAGGCGGTGCAGGTGCGCTCGGCGTCGCGGCTGGGCTATTCCGACCTCGGGGTCAACCGCAAGCGCATCGAGGCGTTGCGGCAGACACTGCAGTCACGGCGCTGATCAGTCGGCCAGCGCCAGTGCAGGAACACGCAACGGTTCGACCAGCTGCGAGCGGTTGCCGCCTTCGAGCAGCGCCTGCATGCACGTGCGCGTTTCGCTCATCAGAACGTGCAGATGCTCAGCGTCATAGCGGCTGGCATCGATCGGCTCGCCAATGTGAAGCTGGACCCGCTGAGCGAGATTGAAACGCCAGCTGCGCGCGGGCAGCACCCGATGGATATCGCGAATGGCCACCGGCACGATGATCGCGCCGGTATCCACGGCCAAATGGAAACATCCCTTCTTGAACGGCAGCAGCTGACCATCACTTGAGCGCGTGCCCTCGGGCGCGGCCCAGAGCACGATGCCACCCTCCATCATGCGCCGTGCGGCTGCCAGGTCGGCCAGGGCCTGGCGGCGGTTGCGCCGGTCGATGAAGGGAAATTCGGCGGCCCGCATGGCCTTGCCGAGGAAGGGCACGCGGAACAGCTCCTTCTTCGCCAGCATGCGGATCGAGCCCGGCAGCGCGACGAAGCTGGCCGGAATGTCGTAGTGACTGGAATGATTGCAGAGGATCAGATAGCGGCGCCCATCGGTGAAGTCCGGCAGCGTGCCCTGCACGCTCAGGCGCATGCGCACCAACCGCAGCAAGCGAACCGACCACCAGCGGCAATAGGCATCCACACGGGCGCGGTCGAGACGTCCACAGGCGGCGCGGAGCAGTACCAGGCAACAGATCCACAGGGTCACCGCCAGCGACCCCAAGACTACGCCCAAACGGCGAAGCAGAATAAAACGCGTCAATACCGACTGCAGGTTCGACATTTCTCGTTATTCCTCGGCAGACGCCGCGCGACGGCTACGCGGCTGTCTTATGATGCGCCCTGCCACCGATACGACACAGGAGCCCGGCATGCCCCTCGCGCAACTACTAAGCCCCCAGCAATTGGCCGCCCGCCTGGATCAGCCGGGCCTGGTCATCCTCGACTGCCGCTTCGCCCTGGAAGATCCGACCTACGGCGCCCGGAGCTATGCCGAAGGGCACCTGCCCGGCGCCCGGTTCGCCGACCTGGAGCAGGACCTCTCCGGACCGGTGAGCAAAGGTCGCACCGGGCGACATCCCTTGCCGGAGGCACGGCGCCTGATCCAGCGCCTGCGCGACTGGGGTATCGATAATGACAGCGAGGTGGTGCTGTACGACGACGGCCCCGGCGCCTTCGCCGCACGTGCCTGGTGGCTGCTGACCTGGCTCGGCAAGCGCGACGGCGTCTTCCTGCTCGACGGCAGCCTGAAGGCCTGGCGCGAGGCCGGATTCCCGTTGACCCGGCAAACGCCCCCGAGCGACCGGGGAACCTTCGACGGCCAGCCGGACCCGAGCTTGCTGATCGACGCCGAGACCTTGCAACAGCGCCTCGGCGAGGCCCGGCTGACGCTGCTCGATGCCCGCGCGCTGGCGCGCTTTCGCGGCGAGGTGGAACCCATCGACCCGGTGGCCGGGCATATCCCCGGCGCACGCTGCGCCGCCTTCACCGACAATCTCGGTAGCGACGGGCGCTTTCTGCCCGTCGAGCAACTGCGCCAGCGCTTCGCCGGGCTGCTCGCCGGCAAACCCGCCGAACAGTTGGTGGCCTACTGCGGGTCCGGCGTCACCGCCTGCCACAACCTGTTCGCCCTGGCGCTCACCGGTTATCCGCTGGGCGCACTCTATGCCGGCTCCTGGAGCGAATGGATCACCGACCCGCAGCGACCGGTGGCGACGGGCGACTAGACCTCGCTTGCCCGGCCTCCGGCCAGTCTTCCCCGCTGGTCGAGGGCTTGCCTGCAGTCGCGTTTTTTAGTGCGGCAACGCACAAAGCGGTGGTTCGTGCGCTTGCCGCTTCGCTGGCCCTCGCACAAGCTATGCGCTTTCGCACCCACGTCCTCATGGAGACTTCGAGATGGATCTTTTCCCGCCCCGCACCTTGTTCCGATCGCTGCTGCTCGGCCTGCTGCTGAACGCCACCGCCGCCACCGCCGCGGAACTCGACGCCAGCCCCTGCGACATCGAAGACCAGTACTCGGACCTGGTCGGTGCGGCCATGATCGAGGCTGCCGAGGATGGCCACGCCACTGCCCAGTACAACCTCGCCCTGGAATACGAATACGGCGACGATGAAATCGAGCAGGATTTCCAGCAAGCCATTCACTGGTACGGCATGGCCGCCGAGCAAGGCCATGCCTGCGCCCAGTACAACCTGGCTGTCAGCTACGAAAACGGCCAGGGCGTGGAGCAGGACTACGACAAGGCCGCTTACTGGTATCAGAAATCGGCCGAACAGGGTGACCGCGATGCCCAGTACAACCTGGCGGTGAGCTATGAAGAAGGCACGGGCGTCGAGCAAAGCTACGCCAAAGCGTTCAGCTGGTATCGCAAATCAGCCGAACAGGGTGACTCCGATGCGCAGTTCGAAGTTGCCAACTACTACGCCAGGGGCCGCGGCACCAAGAAGGATCTCGAGCTGGCTCGCCGCTGGTATCGCAGTGCTGCCGACCAGGGTCATGAAGAGGCCGCCGAGCAGCTCGAAGCCCTGGAATGAACCGCCTCGGGTGGGGGCTAATCGCCAGTCGTCATATCGGTTATGCCCGAAAGCCGAAAACAATTTAAAAACAGGCTTTTACAAAGGAAAGGTCCCACTACACTTCAAGACAAGCGCCTAACCGCGCTTCCGGCGGGGCCTTATCCAGAACGAGAAGCTGCCAAACGCCCGGCCCCCGCCGGTCACCCTACCTGGGGGCTTCTATGGGTATTGCTGCGAGCGAGCTGTGCAAACACGTTATCCGCCCGACATTGGTTTATCTGGGGCGGCACTCCACAAGCGCCGAGACGCTCCTGCTGGGCACCGCGGCCAGCCAGTCGGCGCTGGGCGCAGCGCTCGATGACTGCCGAGGCCATGGCCTCTATCGCATCGCCGCCAGCCGCCACCAACTGCTCTGGGACAACCACCTGGCACTCGACCCCGAGCTTGCCAGCCGCGTCCGCGGCCTGGCCAGCCAGCACGCGTTTCTCGCCGCGCCGCATCTGGAACTGACCGTTAACCTGCGTTACGCAACCGCCATTGCCTGGCTGTTGGTCGAAGCCACCCGGACGCAGCTGCCGGCAGATAACGATCTGCTCGGCATGGCGCTGATCTGGCGTCAGGTATTCCAGCCCCAAGGCCGACCGCGCGATTTCATCGAAGCCTGGCGGCGCTGTGTGGGCGACCTCAGCCACGCCGCCTAGGCGCTGCCCACCGGCAGTACGCGACGTCGAATACATCCCCAGCCACTTTCCCGGCGGTTCCTGCCTGGCCTGACCTTTCGCGCCGTCCCTAGGCAGCTCCGTGCCTTAACGCGAGCACGGCATCACAACCTTCCTGCCACAGCTCCGCTGACCTGGGAACCTTTCGCATTTAACCGGGGTCAGCCAATGGGCATCATGCCCTCTGCCAAAATGCGGGATGACGCACCGAGGCAATACCGGCTCTCGCCCTGCTGGCCCGGCGAAGTCATTGTCCGCAGGCCGGGCACAGCAGCATCTGCAAGGTCCGCCGAGACAGGAACGGTTGCACGAAGGCGTTTTTTCATTGTGGAGAATGGCTTCGCCGCCACCTGAGTTACACTTGCGTCGCGCCAAATAAACATAATAAATGTCGCCAAGAGACACCTATGACTGCCCTTTGCACCAGCCTGCCCGAGCATCTCTCCCTGCTACTGGTGGATGACCACCGAATCTTTCTCGACGGCCTGGCCCTCGCCCTTGGCCAACTCAGCCCCAGCCTGCAGATCCATACCGCACAAAGCGCCGCCGAAGCCGAGGCCCTGCTCGAAGGGCGCGACTTCGACCTGATCCTGCTCGATCTGCGCCTGCCGGACATGCCCGGCCTGGCACTGCTACAACGCTGGCAACAGCAGGGCCGGCTGGTCCCGGTCGCCATTCTCAGCGCCAGCGACTCCAGCCAGGACGCCCAGGCGGCACTGGCCGCCGGCGCCCTCGGCTTCATTCCGAAGAGCGCCGATGGCGACGATCTGCGCCAGGCGGTCACCCGCGTGCTACTCGGCGAAACCCTGCCGCCCCCAGCCCCGGCGGATCACGCGCAACTGACGCCGCGCCAGCGGGAAATCCTGCTGCTATTGGCCCAGGGCCTGCCGAACAAGTCGATCAGCCGCCAGCTGGGTCTCTCGGAGGACACGGTAAAGACGCATCTCAAGGCACTGTTCCAAGAGCTGGATGTGCACACCCGCACCGCCTGCGTCAGCTCGGCACGCCAGCGGGGGTGGATCTGACCAGCACGGCCAGGGCCTGGCGCAGCCGCGCCGGCAGCAACGGCTTGGCCAGCAGGGTGATGTGGGCCGGAACGCAGCGCTCGTGCAGTTCGGGACTGATATCGGCGCTGATCAACAACGCCGGCAACATGCAGCCGGCAGCTTCGCGCAGGCGCTCGATAGCGCGCAAGCCATCCTCCTCCGCAGCCAGGCGGTAGTCGCTGATCAGCACCTGCGGTTGCGCCTCGTCGAGACGAGTGAGCGCCTGCTGCAGGTCGGCACAGGCCCAGACCTCGCAACCCCAGCGCTGCAATAGCCCCTGAAGCGCTTCGCGCCCGGCCGCATCATCCTCCAGCAAGAGGATGCGGCCGCTCAGCACCTGGCTGGGAGCGGCCTGTGGCGGCGTCGGGCCGGCGCTGGTCAGTGGCAACCAGAGCTGAAAGCGCGCCCCCTGCCCTGGACTGGACAGCAACCGCAACCGATGACCGAGCAGCGCCGTGAGCTGCTGGACGATGGCCAGGCCCAGGCCCAGGCCAAGTTCCGAATTGCGCCCCGGATTGTTCAACTGGCGGAACTCTTCGAACACCAACTTCTGCTCTGCCTCAGTCAGCCCGCGGCCATCGTCGCCGACCTCGATACGCACTTGATGGCCGTCCTTCTCCGCGTGCAACCAGACGTGCCTGGCCTGGGCATGCCGCAGCGCATTGTTGAGCAGGTTGCGCAGCAGGCGTTCCAGCAGCAGTGGATCGCTACGCACCCAGAGTTCGCCCTGGCAGCGCAACTGCAGGTCGCTGCCCGCATCGCCTTTCTCCGCCCGCGCCTCGGCCAACAGCCGGGTCAATAAAGGCCACAGCGGCAACGGCTCGGGCTTGGCCTGCACCCCGCCGGGCAAAGTCAGACGGGTGTAGTCGAGCAGGGATTGCAGGAGACGCCCGAGCTGCTCCACCGAGGTCGCCAGACGCGCACTGATCTGACGGGTATGCGGTTCGCGCACCCGCTCGAGCAAGTGCTGGGCATACAGCCCCATGGCATTCAACGGCTGCCGCAGATCGTGGCTGGCTGCGGCGAGCAGGCGCAGCTTGCGCGCGTCGTCCGCCTCGGCTCGCTGACGGGCCAGATCGAGCAGGCGAAGATTCAGCCAGGCGCCGCGCTGGCCATGCTCCTGAATGTAGGCACCCACGCTGCCGATCAGATTGGCACAACCGAGGAACAGCCCCTGGTAGCCCAGGCTGGGGCCGCCATCGGTGAACAGTAGCCCGAGCAACAGGAAGAACCCGCAGAAGGCCCAGGCGGAACTGCTGGCGGCACGGAAAGATAGGCCGAGCAGCACGTAGCCGAACAGCAGGATCAGGAACAGTCCCTCGTAAGGCATGGGTACGCCCTGCGACCAGCAGACATGGATGATTGCCGCCACGCAGGCTCCATTGACCCCATAGGCGGCCGCATAGGCCCATTGCGCCGAGCGTGGCGAACGCTGCGCCTCGCGGCAGTAGAAATACACCAGCAGTACGCTGCCCAAGGCGAGCAGGCGCAGCGGCAGCACCGACCGGGCCACCGACAGCGGCATCAGCAGAAAATCCAGCAGCGTGTAGACCAACTGAAAACCGCCAGCGGCGCTGGCGATCAGCAGCAGGCGCCGGCGGATGCGCTGCATGCGATGTTCGGCGAACAGGCGCTCCAGTTCGTCGACGAAACGCAGCCCGCGGTAGCCGCTGCGCTGTTGGGCCAGCAGAAGGCGTTCTTCCTGTTCCTGGCCCAGGCTCATCGACAGCCCGCCGCCAGGCAGCTAGGGGCTGGAATTGGCGAGAGCGGTCTGCTTCGCGGCAATCGCGTCATAGGTCTCCACCCGGTGCAAGTCATCGGCGTCGAACAGGCGCTGGCGCAAGCGCTGGCCTTCCTGTGCCCGATCCGCCTCGCTCAAGCCGCTCTTCTGCAGTGCCGCGACTTCCTTGCGGTAGTCGTCATAGCGGCGCTGCCAGTCGCGCTCGGCTCGCTGTTCGGCGAGCAGACGCTCGACAGTGGGGGGATCATAGGTCATGGCAAGGAAGCTTCGCATCTGTTCTTCGCTGGCGCCTTGGCGCAACATCCGCTCGCCTTGCGCTTGGCGTTCCGCGATCTCGGCCTGGCGCACTTCGCTGGCACGCAGGGCTTCGGGCAGCTGCCCTCGTACCGCCTCGACGGCAGCGGCCTTGGCACCCGGGGACAGGTCCTCGCGGCTCTGTATGGCCAGGCTCTCAAGGGTATAGCGGGCGTAGGCCTCCTCCGCACCGAAGAACGCCTCCACCGCAGCCGCGTTCAGGTGAGCTCGACGCAATTGGGCAAGACGGTCGAACGCCTGTTGCAAGGCAATCAGTTGCTCTTGCGGCTGGCTCTGCTGGGCCATGCTCAGTGGTTGCTGCAGCAATTCCATGCTGGCTCGTTTGTAATCAAGGTAATCGGCGAGCAGGCGCGAGAACTGCCCCAAGGCAGGCTCCTGCAGGCGGCCGCTGGCGTCTTCCACCATGGCACCGATCGCTGCCTCCAGTCCGACCTGGTCCACGGCGCTGAGGAAGTAGTCAAGGTAATCCCGCACCGCAAGGTCGAGCACCAGGTTGCCCGCGGCATCGGTTTTCAACTCTCCGTCGACCTCGGTATCGGCCATGGCCGGTACCAGCGGCTGACGAAGGGAGTGCGAGCCCGCCGGGTCCGGCCGGATCTGCACGAGCGGCTGCCGGGGAGTGGGCTGAGCGGGCACCGCAGGCGCCTGGGCGGCGGGCATGGCAGGCGGCTCGGGCCATTGCCAGTAAAGAGTCAAGCCGGCACCGACCAGGGTCAGCAGCACGGCGGAAGCAAACAGACTACGCGGCGACATCGATCACTCTCCAAGTCCGGCCAGGAGCCTGCGTGGCTTCCTGCCAACGCAAGCACCCTTCATCCACTGGTCACCGGTAGTGACCAGCGAAACCTGTTTACCGGATCAAATGCCCTTGTTCTTCAAGCGGTTGGCGTGTTGGCGGTAGAGCGATACCGGATCGGTCCAGCCACGAATACCGAACAGGTGGTTCACCGCATCGGCATGGTTCATGTTGTAGCTGTCGCCAAGCATCTGCCCGAGATAGGTGGAGCAGGTGCCGACCAGACCGTCGTTCTTCTCGCTGCCAAACGCCAGGCCGGTGATGGCCAGGAACGGATCGATGCCATCGAACACGTTGGTGTAGGAGGTGTTGCCGGTCCAGGAGTAGTAGCGAATGCTGTGGCCGCGCACGTTCTGCATCTCGGTCGATTGCGCACAGTAACTGGAATTGTTGACGCCCCAGGGATGGCGACTGTTCAGCGCGGCGGTGCCGGGGGTGGTCAGGGTGTACAGCGCGGCCAGGGCATTCTGCTGATTCCCGCCGCCGGAGAGCAGATTGATCATCGCGCCCAGGGCATTCGCGACGGCAGCTGCACCGCCCTCGATGTAGCTGCCTGGCGGGATGATGCCGCGCACCACGTCGGCCACCTTGGAGCCCTTGTTGACGCCGTTGACCGAGGTCACCGAAGCCACCAGGTCAGGGCGCAGCGAGGCGGCTACTCGCGACGTCGGCGAACCCTGGCTGTGTCCGATCAGGTTGACCTTGCCGCCGTTGGCGGTAGCCCAGGGCACTATCTGCCGGGCCAGCTCTGCGCCACGCTGTTCGCTGTCGTTGAATGCCGCGACGCTGGCCAGGTAGACCTTGGCACCATCGCGCTCGAGATTCCAGGGCACGGTATGAAAGTAGTTGACCAGGCCACCAATGGTGTCGAAACCGGTGACACCGTGGACCAGGACGATTGGATACTTGGTCTGGGTATAGCCAGCCTGGGCCTCGACAGCCCCGGCGAGGGCCATGGCGGCAAGACTTATGGAGAGTACGCGACGCATGAATGCCTCCTTTATTTTTGTGAGCACCGGGGAACGGCATCCGGTGTGGAGGCAAGTCTATGGGGTAGCCCCGCCCTCCCCCATCGCCCAGATGGGTGAAGCGCCGCCTGACCATCCCTAGGGTCTGTTGACAGATTTACCCGCGCGAAGAGCAGCCCACCGGAGCAACGGGCTACATGAAACGTCATCGCGTGCAGAAGTCGCGGAAGATGAGAAGCGTGCGAACTCCCCAGGAACTTTCCAAGCCGACTACACACCAGCGAGCACCAGTACGGCCCGGCGACACCCACCCCGGTCGCCCTGGCCCGCCCGTCAGTTGCATGCGAACCCTCGCAACCGCTGCCAGTCCACTATCTATTGCCACCCGCAATCGGAGAACCGCGTATGACTCCGCAACGCTATGCCTCCTGCATCCAAGCCTGCAACGCCTGCGCCATCGCCTGTGAACACTGTGCCGCGGCCTGCCTGCAGGAAGGCAATCTGAAAGACCTGACCACTTGCATCGGGCTCGCCCGCGACTGTGCCGACATGTGTCGACTCGCCGCCCGCCTGATGGCCCGGGAAAGTGTGCTGGTGGACGAGATCTGCCGGCTCAGCGCCATTGCCTGCCAGGCCTGCGTCGAGGAGTGCACCAAGCACGCACACGATCACTGCCGACAATGCGCGCAGACCTGCCAGCACTGCGTGGACGAATGCGAGGCGATAGCGCCTGCCGCCTTGAGCGTGCAGAACGCCGAGAAGAAACAGGTCATGTCGGCCAAATGAGTAAACCGCGCCTAGTGCAGCGAAAGCACCCTGGTCTTGCCCGGTTCCTCGCCCATCGATGGCTTGAGCACACCCCAGCCATGACACGCCGGGCACTGCCAGTGCAATAGCTTCCCGGCAAATCCACAGCGCTCACAGCGATAGCGCGGCTGCGTCGCCGCCAGTCGCTCGATGGCCTCTGCGAGGGTAGCCAGGACATCCTGCTGGCTGCCGACGGCGGTCTGCTCGATGCTCAGCTCGAGTAGGCTCTTCATGCCCTCCAAGGACGGGCTGCGACGAAGTTGCTCCTGCAGCAGCTGGCTCGCTTCCACTGGGTTGCGCCCGGCAGCCTGCCTCGCCAACAGCAGGCTCACGGCAGGCGCGCACTGCCTGTTTGCGGCCAGCACCTCGTGCAGGTAGGCCTGCAGATCAAAACGAGCCCCCAACTGTTCGGCGCAGCGCTGCAGTGCCTCCAGGGATTCGCCAACGAAAATCGGCTGTTGAAGGCGCACCTCGATCAACGCATCCAGCGCCTCGGCATAGCGCCCCTGGCGCTCTTCCAGCGCGGCCAGGAGCAGGCTGGCACGCACGCAGGATGGATCGGCACGCAACGCGTGCGCCAAGTGCTGCCGGCATTCGAGGTATTCGCCACGGCGCAGACAGCGCTCGGCCAGTTCGCAATGGTAGTGGGCGCACACCGTGCGATAGACGCCATCCTTCGCCACCAGCGACTCGGCAATAGCAATCGCCCTGGGCCATTCCCGTTCTTGCTCGTAGATGCGCAACAGCCCCTTGCTGGCCGGCTTCAGCACCTCCTGATGCTCTATCAGTTCAAGAAACAGCTTCTCGGCGCGCGACAATACCCCGGCGGCGAGAAAGTCTTCCGCCAGCGCCAACCGAACCTGAATCGACTGCGCCTGCGTAAGCTGGGGAGCGAGCAGCAGGTTCTGATGCACCTGGATCGCCTTGCCGACCTCGCCACGCTTGCGCAACAAACGGCCTACGGCGAAATGGGTGTCCAGGGTCTGTTCGTTGATTTCGAGCCCCTCGAGCATGCGTTGCAATGCCTCGTCCGGCTGGTTGTCCAGCAGATAGGCATACGGTGGAGGGGAACTGGTTGGAGACCGGGAACGCGACAAGCGCAAGGGATCGAAGCGGCCGAGCAGCCAGCCGCAAGCTATCGCCAGGACGAACAGCCCTAGCCAGAGCACGTCATGCATATCAATGCTGTTCGACCTGCTGCCGGGTCGACAGCTCCTCCAGGCGCTTGTGGTAGGCCTGCAGTTCGCGTTGCTGCGACGACAGCTTCATGCGCAAACGGCCAAGCCGCAGCCAGTCGAGCAGGAGCACCAGCAAAAAACCCAGCAAAAAGGCACAGGCGATGTAGACGGCCACCGGCAAGGCCGGCGCAGACCACCCGAAGAACACCAGCCCGACCGGCTGCTGGTTCTCCAGAATGAAGATCAAGGTAACGAGGGCAAGCAGCAGAGCAGCTGCCGTGAGGATGATTCGCTTGATTCCCTGCATCAGCGGCTCCCTGGGCGAGATAGAAAGAGCGCAACGGCGCGTTTATTCGTCTTCATTGACCCGGTCACGCAACTCCTTGCCCGGCTTGAAGTGGGGAACGAACTTGCCGTCCAGGCGCACAGCCTGGCCGGTCTTCGGATTGCGCCCCACTCGCGGCGCACGGTAGTGCAAAGAAAAACTGCCGAAACCGCGGATTTCGATACGGTCCCCCGTCGCCAATGCCTGGGACATCTGCTCCAGCATGGTCTTGATGGCCAGCTCCACATCCTTCGACGAGAGCAGCCCCTGGTGGGTGACTATTCGTTCGATCAACTCCGACTTGGTCATGGTTTTCCCTTCTTTTTCAAGCGGCTAGATCAGCTGGTAGTGGTTTTAGCATGCTCGCCAGGGTTTGAACAGCCTAACCGCGAAGCGCTTGCCCAGAGGGAGATACAGGCCTGAAGAACGAGAGTGGAACCATGACCAGGTAACGCCAAGCGAAATGCATCGCACCGCGCGGGCACAAAAAAGGGCGACCGAAGTCACCCTTTTTGCGGATCGTCAGGATTAGCCCTGATTTTCCATCTGCGCGCGGATCAGATCACCGATGGTGGTCGGACCAGTGCTTTCTACTTCCTGCTTGGTGCGCAGCTCTTTCATCGCATCCTTCTCGTCTTCGACGTCTTTGGACTTGATGGACAGGCTGATCACGCGGGACTTGCGGTCGATGCTGATGATCTTGGCTTCGACTTCCTCGCCTTCCTTCAGCACGTTGCGCGCATCTTCAACGCGGTCACGACTGATTTCGGAGGCTTTCAGGGTCGCTTCGATATCGTTGCCGAGGTCGATGATGGCGCCCTTGGCGTCTACCGACTTGACGGTACCGCGAACGATGGTGCCCTTCTCGTTGAGCGACGCGTAGTTGGAGAACGGATCGTCTTCCAGCTGCTTGATGCCCAGGGAAATGCGCTCGCGCTCCGGATCGACGGAGAGGATGACGGTATCCAGCTCGTCGCCCTTCTTGAAGCGACGCACGGCTTCTTCACCGGCTTCGTTCCAGGAGATGTCGGACAGGTGAACCAGACCATCGATGCCGCCTTCCAGGCCGATGAAGATACCGAAATCGGTGATCGACTTGATGGTGCCGGAGATCTTGTCGCCCTTGTTGAAGCGGCTGGAGAAGTCTTCCCACGGGTTGGACTTGCACTGCTTGATGCCCAGGGAGATACGACGACGCTCTTCGTCGATGTCCAGAACCTGAACTTCCACTTCGTCGCCGACCTGAACGACCTTGGACGGGTGGATGTTCTTGTTGGTCCAATCCATTTCGGAAACGTGCACCAGACCTTCCACGCCCTCTTCCAGCTCGGCGAAGCAGCCGTAGTCGGTGAGGTTGGTAACGCGCGCGGTAACGCGGGTGCCTTCCGGATAGCGGGCCTTGATGGCGACCCACGGATCTTCGCCCAGTTGCTTCAGACCCAGGGAGACGCGGTTGCGCTCGCGGTCGAACTTCAGGACCTTGACGTCGATCTCGTCACCCACATTGACGATCTCGGACGGATGCTTGATGCGCTTCCAGGCCATGTCGGTGATGTGCAGCAGGCCGTCTACGCCGCCCAGGTCGACGAACGCACCGTAGTCGGTGAGGTTCTTGACGATACCTTTGACCTGCTGGCCTTCCTGCAGGGATTCCAGCAGGGCTTCGCGCTCGGCGCTGTTCTCGGCTTCCAGCACGCTGCGACGGGAAACGACAACGTTGTTGCGCTTCTGGTCGAGCTTGATGACCTTGAACTCCAGCTCTTTGCCTTCCAGGTGAGTGGTATCACGCACCGGGCGGACATCAACCAGGGAGCCCGGCAGGAACGCGCGGATGCCGTTGACATCAACGGTGAAGCCGCCTTTAACCTTGCCGTTGATAACGCCCTTGACCACTTCTTCAGCAGCGAAAGCAGCTTCCAGAACAATCCAGCACTCGGCGCGCTTGGCTTTTTCGCGGGACAGCTTGGTTTCACCGAAGCCATCTTCAACCGCATCCAGCGCAACGTGAACTTCGTCACCCACGCTGATGGTCAATTCGCCTTGTTCGTTGTAGAACTGCTCGACCGGGATGACGCCCTCGGACTTGAGGCCGGCATGCACGGTGACCCAGTCACCGTCGATGTCGACCACGATGCCGGTGATGATGGCACCCGGCTGCATGTCGAGGGATTTCAGGCTTTCTTCAAAAAGTTCTGCAAAGCTTTCGCTCATGTTGATTCCTGTTGATCAAGGGCAGGGAATCTGCCCAAACCACACTCCAGACAATGTGGGTTCGTTATGTAAAAAAGGCCTGCGGGACTCGGACTGGTCCCCCGCACGCCTCCTTGTCAGACCGGGAAGAATTCCTGCGGCCTGGTCATCCGGCGAGATCGCGATTGGCGACTTCGCTCAGAATTCTTTCCAGCACCTGCTCGATGGAGAGTTCCGTGGAATCCAGCTGAATGGCGTCGGGCGCCGGCTTCAGCGGGGCGACGGCTCGCTGGGTGTCGCGTTCGTCACGCGCACGAATCTCGTCTAGCAGACTACTCAGACTAACATCATCCCCCTTGGCCTTCAACTGAAGGTAGCGCCGCCTGGCGCGTTCTTCGGCGCTGGCGGTGAGAAAAACCTTCAGCGGTGCATCGGGGAACACGACGGTGCCCATGTCCCGACCATCGGCCACCAGGCCCGGTGCCTCAAGGAAGGCCCGCTGGCGCTGCAGAAGGGCTTCGCGCACCGCTGGCAGCGCGGCGACCTGGGAGGCACCGGCGCCGACCTGCTCGTTGCGAATCGACTCGGTCACCTCTTCGCCTTCGAGAACGATGCGCTGGCCCTGCCCTTTCCCCGCGGCGACGAACTGCACGTCCAGATGCGCGGCCAGGACCTTGAGCGCTTCCTCGTTGGTCAGATCGACGCCATGGTTGCGCGCGGCAAACGCCAGCAGGCGGTACAGGGCCCCTGAGTCCAGCAGGCTCCAGCCCAGTTTCCTGGCGAGGATGCCGGCAATGGTGCCCTTGCCCGAACCGCTGGGCCCGTCGATGGCGATGACCGGAACCGGAGCAGTCATCACTTGCCCTCCTCGGCCACGCGGATGCCGGCCTGAGCGGCCAAGCCAAGGAAATTCGGGAAGGAGGTGGCGACGTTGGCGCAATCATGGATGCGAATCGGGGCGCCGGCACGCAGCGAGGCGACGCTGAAGGCCATGGCGATGCGATGATCGCCGTGACTGTAGACTTCGCCGCCGCCGAGCTGGCCGCCTTCGATAACGATGCCGTCCGGCGTCGGCTCGGCACGGATCCCCAGGGTCTGCAGCCCGTCTGCCATCACCTGGATGCGGTCCGACTCCTTGACTCGCAGCTCCTCGGCACCGCGCAGCACGGTCCGCCCGTCGGCGCAGGACGCGGCGACGAACAGCACCGGGAACTCGTCGATGGCCAGCGGCACAAGGTGCTCGGGGATGTCGATGCCCTTGAGCCTGGCGCTGCGCACGCGCAGGTCCGCCACGGGCTCACCGCCGACTTCGCGCTGGTTTTCCAGGGTGATGTCGCCACCCATCAGGCGCAGGATGTCGATCACCCCGGTGCGGGTCGGATTGATACCGACGTGCTCCAACACCAGTTCGGAGCCGTCAGCGATGCTCGCCGCGACCAGGAAGAAGGCAGCCGAGGAGATGTCCGCAGGCACTTCGATGTGGCTGGCTTTGAGCGTGTGCCCGGACTCGACGGTCGCAGCATTGCCCTCGACCTGCACTGGATAGCCGAAGCCGCGCAGCATGCGCTCGGTGTGGTCACGGGTCGGCGCCGGTTCGATGACGGTGGTGGAGCCGGCAGCATAGAGGCCGGCCAGCAGCAGGCAGGATTTCACCTGGGCGCTGGCCATCGGCATCTCGTAGGTCATGCCGCCGAGGCGGCGGCCACCGCGGATAGTCAGCGGCGGGCGACCTTCCGGGGCGGTCTCGATCTGCGCGCCCATCTCCCGCAGCGGCTTGGCCACGCGATTCATTGGCCGTTTCGACAGGGAGGCGTCGCCGGTCAGGGTGGTGTCGAACGACTGGGCGGCGAGCAGGCCAGCGAGCAGGCGCATGGAAGTGCCCGAGTTACCGAGGTAGAGCGGCCCGGGCGGCGGTTGGAGGCCATGCAGGCCGACGCCATGGATGGTCACCCGACCGTGGTGGGGGCCTTCGATCACCACGCCCATGTCGCGAAACGCCTGCAGGGTCGCCAGGGCATCCTCGCCTTCCAGGAAGCCTTCCACCTCGGTGGTACCTTCGGCCAGCGAGCCGAGCATGATCGAGCGGTGGGAGATGGACTTGTCGCCCGGCACGCGAATGCGACCGGAGAGGCTGCCGCCCGGCTGGGCGAGGAAAATCAGATTGTTCGAATGCATGGCGTCCACATAGGCCCGACGGGCCAAAATTTTGCTGAAATGCTCGCGGGCCACCCGGGCGCGGGTGAACACGCCCAGCAGTTGATGCCCATCCCCTGCGTCGACCGCCGCGCGCAAAGCGTCCAGGTCGCCGCGAAACGCGTCCAGGATGCGCAGCACCGCCTCGCGGTTGGCGAGGAAGATGTCGTGCCACATCACCGGATCGCTGCCGGCGATTCGCGTGAAGTCGCGAAACCCCCCGGCGGCATAGCGGAAAATCTCCAAATTCTCACTGCGCTTGGCCAGCGAGTCCACCAACCCAAAGGCCAGCAGATGGGGCAGGTGGCTGGTCGCCGCGAGCACCTCGTCATGATGCTCGACCTGCATGCGCTCGACGTCGGCACCCAGCTCCCGCCAGAGCAACTCGACCCGGGTCAGCGCTGCCGGGTCGACATTGTCCTGGGGAGTCAGGATGACCTTGTGCCGCCGAAACAGACTGCCTTTGGCCGCCTCCACCCCGCTTTGTTCGGAACCGGCTATCGGATGCCCCGGCACGAAGCGCGCCGGCATGCCGCCGAATGCCAGCCGCGCCGCGCGCACCACATTGCCCTTGGCGCTACCGACATCGGTAAGCACGGCATCGCCGAGATCGATCCTGGCCATCTCCGCCAACAGGCGCTCCATCGCCAGGATCGGCACCGCCATCTGGATCACATCGGCGCCGCGACAGGCGGTCGCCAGATCGCTCTCGCAGCGGTCCACCACGCCACGCTCGACGGCGATGCGGCAGGACTCCGGGTCCAGGTCGACGCCGACCACCTCGAAGAACAGCCCGCGCTCACGCAAGCCCTTGGCAAAGGATCCGCCGATCAACCCGAGACCGATGACCACCAGGCGGCCGAAGATAGGCGCACCCTGTTGCAGCGGCATGACATCAACCACGACCGAGCACCTTGGCCAGCGCCTCCAGGCAGCGGGCATTCTCCTCCGGCAGGCCGATGGAAATGCGCAGGAAGCTCGGCATGCCGTAGCTGGCCACCGGACGCACGATCACGCCCTCGCGCAAGAGTGCCTGGTAAAGGGGCGCGGCATCGCGCCCCAGATCAACGGCAATGAAGTTGCCCTTGGACGGTATCCAGTCGAGACCCAGCTCTCGAAACCCTGCCTCCAACTGCGCCATGCCCGCATCGTTGAGCCGCCGGCTTTCGGCGAGGTAATCGGTGTCGTCCAGCGCGGCGCAGGCGGCTGCCAGCGCCAGGCTGTTGACGTTGAACGGCTGGCGCACACGGTTGAGCACGTCGGCAGTGGCCGCGGAGGAAATGCCGTAGCCGACCCGCAGCGCGGCGAGACCGAACGCCTTGGAGAAGGTGCGCGAGACCAGCAGGTTGCCGTACTGGGCCAGGTAGTCCAGCCCGTCCGGCAGCTCACTACCCTCGGCGTACTCGATGTAGGCCTCGTCCAGCACCACCAATACCTGCTCGGGTACCCGGGCGAGGAAGTCGGCCAACGCCTGGGCGCCGAACCAGGTGCCGGTGGGGTTGTTCGGGTTGGCGACGAACACCACCCGGGTGTGGTCGTCGATGGCGGCGAGCATGGCTTCAAGGTCGTGCCCCCAGTTCTTGGCCGGCACCGCCCGCCCTTCGGCACCGACGGCCTGGGTGACGATCGGGTAGACGGCAAAGGCGTGCTGGCTGAACACGGCATTGAGCCCCGGCGCCAGATAGGCGCGGGCGACCAGTTCGAGGATGTCGTTGGAGCCGTTGCCGAGGGTCACCTGGGGCGGGGCCACACCGCAGCGCTCGGCCAGCTTGCGCTTGAGGTCGAAACCGTTGCCATCGGGATAGCGGGTCAGCTCGGCGAGTTCGCCGCGAATCGCTTCAAGCGCGCTGGGGCTGGGGCCCAGTGGGTTCTCGTTGCTGGCCAGCTTGACGATCTTCGCCGGGTCCAGGCCCAGCTCGCGGGCCAATTCGTCCACCGGTTTGCCCGGCACATAGGGGGACAGCTTTTGCACCCCTGGCTGAGCCAGGGTCAGAAAGTCGCAACTCATCGCAAGCCTCGAACCTCGAGCGGCAAGCTGCAGGAAAAGCCGGGCGGGACCGCTTGGGGCTTGTCGCTTGGAGCTTGCGGCTGTGTTTAAAGTACCGCCTTCGGATAGGACCCCAGCACCTTGAGCGCCACGGCTTCCTGGTTGATCTTTTCCAGCACGTCCTTGATCAGCGGGTCCTTGTGGTGGCCGATGAAGTCGATGAAGAACACGTAGGTCCATTTGCCACTGCGGGACGGGCGGGTTTCGATACGGGTCAGGTCGATGCCGTTGTTGTGGAACGGCACAAGCAGCTCATGCAACGCACCCGGCTTGTTGCACATGGAAACGATGACCGAGGTCTTGTCGTCGCCGGTCGGCGGCACTTCCTGGCTGCCGATGATAAGGAAGCGCGTGGAGTTGTCCGGGCGGTCCTCGATTTTTTCGGCGAGCTTGGTCAGGCCGTAGAGATTGGCTGCCATATCACCGGCGATGGCTGCCGAGTTCCACTCGCTCTTCACCCGCTTGGCCGCATCGGCGTTGCTCGACACCGCCACCCGCTCGACGCTCGGGTAGTGCGAGTCCAGCCACTTGCGGCACTGGGCCAGGGACTGGGCGTGGGAATAGATACGAGTGATCTTGTCGGTCTTGGTGTTCTCGCCCACCAACAGGTGGTGGTGGATGCGCAGCTCGACCTCGCCGCAGATCACCATGTCGTGCTCGAGGAAGCTGTCGAGGGTGTGGTTGATCGCGCCTTCGGTGGAGTTCTCCACCGGCACCACGCCAAAGTTGACCGCACCGGCGGCGACTTCGCGGAATACCTCGTCGATGGCCGCCATCGGCACGCTGATCACCGCGTGGCCGAAATGCTTGGTCGCCGCCGCCTGGGAGAAGGTACCTTCCGGACCGAGGTAGGCGACCTTCAGCGGCTGCTCAAGCGCCAGGCAGGAGGACATGATTTCGCGGAACAACCGCGCCATTTCCTCATTGTCCAGCGGCCCCTGGTTGCGCTCCATGATGTGCTTGAGCACCCAGGCTTCGCGCTCGGGCCGATAGAACACCGGCTTCTCGCCTTCCGGCAGCGACTGCATCTTCACCCGCGCGACGTCCTGGGCACAGCGGGCACGCTCGCTGATCAGGTCGAGAATCTTCTCGTCCAGGTTATCGATGCGCAGGCGCAGCGCATTGAGCTGGTCTTTCTCGCTCATCAGCCGTGCTCCTTCTCGAACTCCGCCATGTAGGCCAGCAGGGCATCGACAGACGCCTCGCCAACGGCGTTGTAGATCGAGGCGCGCATGCCACCGACCGAGCGGTGCCCCTTGAGATTGAGCAGGCCACGAGCCTCGGCGCCGGCGAGGAACGGCTTGTCGAGCTTCTCGTCGGCCAGGCGGAATGGAATGTTCATCCAGGACCGGTCGTTCCTGGCGATGGGGTTGGTGTACAGGCCGCTGGCGTCGATGAAGTCGTACAGCTTGCGCTGCTTGCGCTCGTTGACCTTGCCCATGGCCTCGACACCGCCCTGTTCCTTCAGCCACTGGAAGATCAGGCCGGCCAGGTACCAGGCCAGGGTTGGCGGGGTGTTGTACATGGAGCCGTTGTCGGCGGCGACCTTGTAGTCGAGCATGGTCGGGCAGATGGCGCGGGCACGACCGAGCAGGTCTTCGCGCACGATCACCACGACCAGGCCGGACGGGCCGATGTTCTTCTGCGCGCCGGCATAGATCAGGCCGAAGCGCGAGACGTCCAGCGGTCGCGAAAGGATGGTGGAAGACATATCCGCCACCAGCGGCACGTCGCCCACCTCGGGTATCCAGCCGAACTCCAGGCCGCCGATGGTTTCGTTCGGCGTGTAATGCACGTAGGCGGCGTCCTTCGATAGCTGCCAGTCGTTCTGCCCGGGAATGGTGAAGTAGTCGAACGACTTGGCGCTGGCGGCGATATTTACCGCACCGTAGCGCTGCGCTTCCTCGATGGCCTTCTTCGACCAGATGCCGGTATCGATGTAGTCGGCCTTGCCGTCTTCGGGCAGCAGGTTCAGCGGTATCTGGGCGAACTGCTGGCTGGCGCCACCCTGGAGGAACAGCACCTTGTAGTTCGACGGAATGCCGAGCAGATCGCGCAAGTCCTGCTCGGCCCTCTCGGCGATGGCGACGAACTCGTCGCTGCGATGGCTCATTTCCATGACCGACAGGCCCTTGCCCTGCCAGTCGAGGAGTTCCGCCTGGGCACGCTGCAACACCGCCTCGGGCAGTGCGGCCGGACCGGCGCAGAAGTTATGGGCGCGTTGACTGCTCATCTACAGGTCACTCTTCATCATCGGTCGGCACGACATCCGGCGGCACATCGCTTACACCGCCCGGCAGCAGCTCGTCGGCGTCGGGCTCGGTGCTGACCACCGGCATTTCTTTCTCACGCAGCTCCTCGTCGAGCGAGGCCTCGATCCCTTCCAGCTCTTCCTCGATGGACGGCTCCTGCACACGCTCCAGGCCCACCAGCTTCTCGTCGCTGGCCAGCTTGATCAGGGTCACGCCCTGGGTGTTGCGACCGGAACTGGACACCTCGTCCACACGGGTCCGGACCAGGGTTCCCTGGTCGGAAATCAGCATGATTTCCTCGCCGTCCTGAACCTGGATGGCGCCCACCAGCTTGCCGTTGCGCTCGTTGATGACCATGGCGATCACGCCCTGGCCGCCACGGCCACGACGTGGGAACTTGCCGAGGCTGGTGCGCTTGCCGAAGCCGCGCTCGGACGCGGTGAGGATCTGTGCGCCGGTTTCCGGGATCAGCATGGAAATCAGCTGTTGATCCTTGCCCAGGCGCATGCCGCGCACGCCACGGGCCGTACGACCCATGGTGCGCACTACGCTCTCGGCGAAGCGGATGACTTTGCCACCGCTGGAGAACAGCATGACTTCCTTGGCACCGTCGGTAATGGCGGCGGCGATCAGCGTGTCGCCCTCATCCAGGCGTAGTGCGATCAGGCCGCTGGAACGCGGCCGGCTGAAGTGGGCCAGCGGCGTTTTCTTCACGGTGCCGAAGGCAGTGGCCATGAAGATGTAGGCACCAGTCGGCTCCGCGACCAGTTCGGGCGTGTCGCCCTCGATCTCCTCAGCCTCGGCTTCGACCACCTCGCCTTCGAGCACCACGCCCTCGGCGTCTTCGATCTCGTCCTCGTCACCGGCTTCGCGCTGCAGCGCCTCCAGGTCGATCTGCAGCATCGCGGTGATGCGCTCGCCCTCGTCCAGCGGCAGCAGGTTGACCAGTGGGCGGCCACGGGCGGTGCGCGACGCTTCGGGTATCTCGAAGGTGCGCAGCCAGTAGACCTTGCCCTTACTGGAGAACAGCAGCAGCGTGGCATGGCTGTTGGCGACCAGCAGGTGCTCGATGTAGTCCTCGTCCTTCACCCCGGTGGCCGACTTGCCGCGACCGCCGCGACGCTGGGCCTGGTAGGCGGCCAACGGCTGGGACTTGGCATAGCCGCCATGGGAGATGGTGACCACGCGATCTTCCTCGGTGATCAGGTCGGCAATGGTCAGGTCGACGTGG
Organism: Zestomonas ipomoeae; assembly: GCF_057128665.1. Taxonomy (NCBI): domain Bacteria; kingdom Pseudomonadati; phylum Pseudomonadota; class Gammaproteobacteria; order Pseudomonadales; family Pseudomonadaceae; genus Zestomonas; species Zestomonas ipomoeae. The sequence continues at coordinate 72,589 of NZ_JBSKHQ010000005.1, read as the reverse complement.
GAGGCGACGATCTCGGTGCGACGGGCATCGCCGAATTCGGCCTTGACCTTCTCCAGCTCCTCGCGGATGACTTCCATCAGCCGCGCGGGATTGGTGAGGATGCGGATCAGCTCGCCGATCTGGGCGAGGATTTCCTGGTACTCGGCCAGCAGCTTTTCATGCTCCAGGCCGGTCAGGCGATGCAGACGCAGGTCGAGGATCGCCTGGGCCTGCTCCGGAGACAGGTAGTACTTGCCCTCGCGCAGGCCGTACTGCGGATCGAGGTCTTCCGGACGGCAGGAGTCGGCACCGGCGCGCTCGACCATGGCTTCCACCGCACTGGACTCCCAGGCGGCGGCGATCAGCCGCTCCTTGGCCTCGGCCGGGGTCGGCGAGGTCTTGATCATTTCTATGACCGGATCGATGTTCGACAGCGCGACCGCCTGACCCTCGAGGATATGACCGCGCTCGCGGGCCTTGCGCAGCTCGTAGACGGTCCGCCGGGTCACCACTTCGCGGCGGTGGCGGACGAATACTTCGAGCATGTCCTTGAGGTTCATGGTGCGCGGCTGGCCATCGACCAGCGCCACCACGTTGATGCCGAACACGCTCTGCAGCTGGGTCTGCGCGTAGAGGTTGTTGAGGATCACCTCCGGCACTTCGCCGCGACGCAGCTCGATGACCACGCGCATGCCGTCCTTGTCGGACTCGTCGCGCAGCTCGGTGATGCCTTCGAGCTTTTTCTCCTTCACCAGCTCGGCGATCTTCTCGATCAGGCGTGCCTTGTTCAGCTGGTAGGGCAGCTCGGTGATGACGATCTGCTGGCGGCCGCCAACCTTGTCGATGTCCTCGACCTCGGCGCGGGCACGCATGTAGATGCGCCCGCGACCGGTGCGATAGGCCTCGATGATGCCGGCACGGCCGTTGATGATGCCCGCGGTCGGAAAGTCCGGACCGGGGATGTACTGCATCAGCTCATCGACGGTCAGCTCGGGGTTTTCGATAAGCGCCAGGCAACCGTCGATCACTTCGCCGAGGTTGTGCGGGGGGATGTTGGTGGCCATGCCCACCGCGATGCCCGACGAGCCGTTGACCAGCAGGTTGGGAATCTTGGTCGGCATGACCGCCGGGATCTGCTCGGTGCCATCGTAGTTGGGCACCCAGTCGACGGTTTCCTTGTCCAGGTCGGCCAACAGCTCATGGGCCAGCTTGGCCATGCGCACTTCGGTATATCGCATGGCCGCGGCGTTGTCGCCGTCCACCGAACCGAAGTTGCCCTGGCCGTCGACCAGCATGTAGCGCAACGAGAACGGCTGCGCCATGCGCACGATGGTGTCGTACACCGCGGTGTCGCCGTGGGGATGGTATTTACCGATGACGTCACCGACCACACGGGCGGATTTCTTGTACGGCTTGTTCCAGTCGTTGCCCAGTTCGCTCATGGCGAACAGCACGCGGCGGTGCACGGGCTTCAGGCCATCACGCGCATCCGGCAGGGCACGCCCGACAATCACGCTCATGGCGTAGTCGAGATAGGACTGTTTCAGCTCGTCTTCGATGTTGACCGGGAGGATTTCTTTGGCCAGTTCGCCCATAAGAAGCCAGGTTCCTTAGTAGTACGCGAGGTCCAGCGGGAAGCGCCGGATAGTAACACAGACGGCGGCGGCAAGCCTCAAGCCGGAAGCATCCGGATAACAGCATCGCCAGGCGGCCGAGCACTTCAATGCAAGCGCTTTCGGCACATCAATTGCGCCATCTTGGCGGCATCGGGGCGTTCGACCACGCCCTTCTCGGTGACGATGGCATCGACCAGGTCGGCCGGGGTGACATCGAACACCGGATTGATCGCCTCCACGTCGGCGGCAATACGCTGCCCGCCGACTTCCAACAGTTCGCGGCCATCACGCTCTTCGATGGGAATGTCCTCGCCGCTTTCCAGGCTCATGTCGATGGTCGAGCTGGGCGCCACCACCATGAAGCGCACGCCGTGGTGCATGGCGTTCACCGCCAGTTGGTAGGTGCCGATCTTGTTGGCCACGTCGCCGTTGGCGGTGATGCGGTCGGCGCCAACGATGACCCAGGTGATGCCCTTGGTCTTCATCAGGTGCGCCGCCGCCGAGTCGGCATTCAGGCTGACCGGAATGCCCTCGCCCGCCAACTCCCAGGCAGTGAGCCGCGACCCCTGCAGCCAGGGTCGGGTTTCGTCGGCATAGACACGCTCGACCAACCCCTCCAGATAGGCCGCGCGGATAACCCCCAGCGCGGTACCGAAGCCGCCCGTGGCCAGCGCACCGGTATTGCAATGGGTGAGCAGCGCCTGCGCGTTGCCCTGATGCTTGCGGATCAGGTCGACGCCGAGCTGGGCCATGGTCAGGTTGGCTTCGCGATCGCTCTGGTGAATCGAAATCGCCTCGGCCTCCAGCACCGCCAGCGCATCGTCGCCTTCCTTCAGGCGATCCAGGCGCTCCTGCATGTGATTGAGCGCCCAGAACAGGTTGACCGCCGTCGGCCGTGAATCGGCCAGCACCTGGAAGTCTTCGGCCAGCGCCGAGCGCCAGTCGCCGCCCGCGGCCAGGCGCGCCCGCGCACCGAGCACCACCCCATACGCCGCACTGATGCCGATGGCCGGCGCCCCGCGCACCACCATGGAGCGGATCGCCTCGGCCACGCCCGCGGCATCGGAATAGCCCAGCCACACCTCCTGCAGAGGCAGCAGGCGCTGGTCGAGCAGGTACAGAACGCCATCGCGCCAATCGATGGCCTTCACTTTCTCCGCCGCCAGCAGTTGCTCGCGCATGGCATACCCCTCACATTCAGAAACCAAAAAAGCCGCCGATTATAGCGAGCCCACCGCCAAGACGCTCGGGTATACTTCGGTCTCTTTTATATAAGCCATCAGGACGCTTCGCCATGCTCGACCAGACCGCTCCGCTCGACCTTTTGCTCCTGCCAACCTGGCTGGTGCCGGTGGAGCCCGCCGGGGTGGTATTGCAGGATCACGGGCTCGGCATTCGCGACGGCCGCATCGCGCTGATCGCCCCGCGCGCCGAAGCGCTCGAGCATCCGACCCGGGAAGTGCGTGAACTGCCCGGCATGCTGCTCGCGCCCGGCCTGGTGAACGCCCACGGCCACGCCGCGATGAGCCTGTTCCGCGGCCTGGCCGACGACCTGCCGCTGATGACCTGGCTGGAAGGCCACATCTGGCCGGCCGAAGCCAAGTGGGTGGACGAGAGCTTCGTTCGCGACGGCACCGAACTGGCCATCGCCGAACAGCTCAAGGGCGGCATCACCTGCTTCTCCGACATGTATTTCTTTCCCCACGTGGCCAGCCAGGCGATGCACAACGCCGGGGTGCGCGCGCAACTCACCGTGCCGGTACTGGACTTCCCGATTCCGGGCGCACTGGATGCCGACGAGGCCATCCGCCACGGCCTGCAACTATTCGACGACCTCAAGCAGCACCCGCGCCTGAAGGTTTCCTTCGGCCCCCATGCGCCCTATACGGTGAGCGACGACAAGCTGGAAAACATCCGCATGCTTGCCGAACAGCTGGATGCCGGTATCCACATGCACGTGCACGAGACTGCCTTCGAGGTCGAGCAGGCCTTGCAGCAGTACGGCGAGCGCCCGCTGGCCCGCCTTGCCCGCCTCGGCCTGCTCGGCCCGCGCTTCCAGGCCGTGCACATGACCCAAATCAACGACGAAGACCTGGCCCTGCTGGTAGAAAGCAACAGCAGCGTGATCCATTGCCCTGAATCCAACCTCAAGCTGGCCAGCGGTTTCTGCCCGGTGGAACGCCTGTGGCAGGCCGGTGTCAACGTCGCCATCGGCACCGACGGCGCGGCCAGCAACAACGACCTCGACCTGCTCGGCGAGACCCGTACCGCCGCCCTGCTGGCCAAGGCCGTCGCCGGCTCGGCCGTCGCGCTGGACGCCCACCGCGCGCTGCGCATGGCGACGCTGAACGGCGCCCGCGCGCTGGGCATGGACGATCAGGTCGGCTCGCTGGAGGTCGGCAAGGCGGCCGACGTGATCGCCCTCGACCTTCGTGGCCTGGCCCAGCAGCCGGTCTACGACGCAGTGTCGCAATTGATCTACGCCTGCGGCCGGGACTGCGTGAGGCACGTCTGGGTTGGTGGCAAGCAACTGCTCGACGACGGCCACCTGACACGCCTCGACGAACAACGCCTGATCGCGACCGCCGGCGAATGGGGCCGAAAGATTGCCGGAAGTTCGAAGCCCGCAGCCTGACGCTCATGCGGGAACCGCCATCGGCCAAGAGATGATTCGACGCCTGGATGCCACCGCCCAGGCTTTCCGCTTTCAGCTTTACCAAGGACCAACATGAACGTCGATCACGCCGAAATCGCCAAATTCGAAGCCCTGGCCCATCGTTGGTGGGACCGCGAGAGTGAATTCAAACCGCTGCACGACATCAACCCGCTGCGCGTCAACTGGATCGACGAGCGCGCCGGCCTGGCCGGCAAGAAGGTGCTGGACGTCGGCTGCGGCGGCGGCATCCTCAGCGAAGCCATGGCCCTGCGCGGCGCCCAGGTACTGGGTATCGACATGGGCGAGGCACCGCTGGCGGTGGCCCGACTGCACCAGCTGGAGTCCGGGGTCGAGGTGGACTATCGGCAGGTCACCGCCGAAGCCCTGGCCGACGAAATGCCCGGCCAGTTCGACGTCGTCACCTGCCTGGAAATGCTCGAGCACGTGCCCGATCCATCCTCGGTGATCCGCGCCTGCCACACACTGGTCAAGCCTGGCGGGCAGGTGTTCTTCTCGACCATCAACCGCAATCCCAAGGCCTACCTGTTCGCCGTGATCGGCGCCGAGTACCTGCTCAAGCTGCTTCCGCGTGGCACCCACGATTTCAAGAAATTCATCCGCCCCTCGGAGCTCGGCAGTTGGTGCCGCGCCACCGGCCTGACGCTGAAGGACATCGTCGGCCTGACCTACAACCCCCTGACCAAGCACTACAAGCTGGCCGCGGACGTCGACGTCAACTACATGATCCAGACCCTGCGCGAGGAGTGAGGCGCATGCGTCTACAAGCAGTACTTTTCGATATGGACGGCACCCTGCTGGATACGGCGCCGGACTTCATCGCGGTGATCCAGGCCATGCGTGCCGCTCGGCAACTGCCGCCAGTAACGGAAGCGACGGTGCGCGACGTGGTCTCCGGCGGCGCCCGCGCCATGGTGATCAACGCCTTCGATGTGGACCCGTTCGCCGCCGAGTTCGAGGCGCTGCGCCTGGAATTCCTCGAGCGCTACCAAGCGCACTGCGCGGTACTCAGCCACCCCTACGACGGCATGCCCGAGCTGCTCGCCGAGATCGAGCGCGCCGGCCTGACCTGGGGCGTGGTGACCAACAAGCCGGTGCGCTACGCCGAGCCGATCATGCAGCAGCTGGGCCTCGCCGAGCGCTCGGCGGTGCTGGTCTGCCCCGACCACGTGACCAACAGCAAGCCCGACCCCGAGCCGTTGCTGCTCGCCTGCAGCACGCTCGGGCTGGACCCGGCAAGCGTGTTGTTCGTCGGCGATGACCTGCGCGACATCGAGTCCGGCCGCGCCGCGGGCACCCGCACCGTTGCCGTCACCTACGGCTACATTCACCCACAGGACAATCCGCGCTCCTGGGGCGCCGACGCGGTGATCGACCATCCCCTGGAATTGCGCCGACTGCTCGACCAGGCCCTGTGCGGGTGCTGAACCCGCCGCCACGCAACTTGGCGGGCTGCACCCGCCCTACAGCCGGCCATTGCCCCTGACTCCGGCTTGCCGCTCTGCGAAGGAGAAGAAGATGTTCCAATATTCCGCCCGCCCCGACCTGCTTAAGGACCGGGTGATTCTGGTCACCGGAGCCGGCCGCGGGATCGGCGCCGCCGCCGCCAAGACCTTCGCCGCCCACGGCGCTACCGTGCTGCTGCTGGGCAAGACCGAAGCCTCGCTCAACCAGGTCTACGATGAAATCGAGGCGGCCGGCCATGCGCAGCCGGTGGTGATTCCGTTCAACCTGGAAACCGCGCTTCCGCACCAGTACGACGAACTGGCCGCCACCGTCGAGCGCGAGTTCGGCCGCCTCGACGGGCTGCTGCACAACGCGTCCATCCTCGGCCCTCGCACGCCGCTGGAGCAGTTGTCCGGGGAAAACTTCATGCGCGTCATGCAGGTCAACGTCAACGCGATGTTCATGCTCACCAGCACCATGCTGCCGCTGCTCAAGCTGTCGAGCGACGCCTCGGTGGTGTTCACTTCCAGCAGTGTCGGCCGCAAGGGCCGCGCCTACTGGGGGGCCTACGCGGTCTCCAAGTTCGCCACCGAGGGGCTGATGCAGACCCTCGCGGACGAACTGGACGGCACCTGTGCCGTGCGCGCCAACAGTGTCAACCCGGGCGCCACCCGCACCGACATGCGCGCCCAGGCGTATCCCGGGGAAAACCCGGCCAGCAACCCGGAACCACAAGCGATCATGCCGGTCTATTTGTACCTGATGGGCCCGGACAGCACCGGCGTCAACGGACAGGCCTTCGACGCGCAGTAGCCTTCCCTCCCGGCGGCCATTGCGGCCGCCGATGCTCGATGGTCACTCGAGCCGTTCCACGCCAGTTTTCCGACGACCCATCCGCAAGCGGCAGCAATTTGCCATCTGTCACGTCAAGTACTCGGCAAGCCTTTGCCGTCCGGGACTGCGGAACATGCATAACCAACTGATTGATAAGACCTTTTTAGACGGAAGATTCCCTGGCATGGAATTCGCTAGAGGACTGCTGTCGTCGTCGCATTATGCGCCAGAGGTTCAATGCATGGTTCAGCCAACTCAGACCAATACCATCGATTTCGATGCGGCCAAGCTGCAGCGGCTGGGCTTTGCCAGCAGCCGGCGCAATGCATTGCAACCCGTCAGCCTGGCCGAATTGCACCGCCAGCTCAGCCTGCAACTGCAGACCAGCCTGGACGTAGAGCGCATTCTCGACCTGTTCCTCCATGAAGTGCAGCGCCTGGTGCCCCTGGACAGCCTGGCCTACCAGCACTCGGCCTACGACATGCGCCTGGAATTCGGCGCGCGCGCCAGCCACTCGGCCGGCTACCGCCTGAGCAACGAAGGCGAATACCTCGGCGAGCTGGTCTTCCGCCGCAACCAGCGTTTCAACGAAGAAGAGCTCTCGCAACTGGAATCCCTGCTGGCCTGCCTGTTGTTCCCGCTGCGCAACGCGCTGCTGTACCGGGCAGCCATCCAGACTTCCCTGCGCGACCCGCTGACCGGCACCGGCAACCGCATCGCCATGGAACAGATTCTTAGCCGTGAAGTGGACATGGCGCGCCGTCACCTGCAGCCGCTGTCGGTGCTGATGCTCGACCTGGACCATTTCAAGCAGATCAACGACGCCTACGGCCACAGCACCGGTGACGAGGTACTCAAGGCGGTGGCAACCGCACTGAAGAACCAGTTGCGCAACGTCGACATGGTGTTCCGCTACGGCGGCGAGGAGTTCCTCGTGCTGCTGTCCAATACCTGCCGCGAATCCGCTTCCATGGTGGGCGAGCGCCTGCGCATGGCGGTGCTCGAACTGCAGTACCTGGTACAGGCGAAACCGGTCGATCTGTCGATCAGCCTTGGCTGCGCCACCCTGCTGCCGGCCGAATCGGTGGAGAGCCTGCTGCGTCGCGCCGACAACGCGCTCTATGTCGCCAAGCGCAACGGACGCAATCGCCTGACCATGGCCGGCTGAGCAAACGCCGGACACGAAAAAGGGGCTCTCTGGAGCCCCTTTTTCGTTTTTGCCGTCTCAGCGCTTGCGACCAAACCCCGGACGCTGCCCCTCCCCCGCCGGAGGCCCGCGACGCTTGGCCGGGGCCGGCTTGGGCTTGCGCGCCGGCCGATCGGCCAGCTCGGGGGTGGCACGCTCCTGCTTGGCCGGGCGCTTCTTATTCACATTGCTCGGCCGCTCCGCCAGCGGCGTGCCCTGCTTGCGCTCGCCCTGGGGAGCGCGTACCGGGCGGTCGTCCGACTGGCGCGGTGCGCGTGCCGGCCGGCCATCCTGGCTGCGCGGCGCGCGCTCGCCCTCCCGCGCAGGGCGCATCGGCTTGCCGTGCTCGTCGCGCAAGACACGGGCGGGACGCTCGTCGTTCTTGCGCGGAGCGCGCGTCGGGCGGTCTTCATGGGCTCGCGGCGCACGGGCTGGGCGCTCGCCTTCCTCCTGACGCGGCGCACGACCACGCGGCACCGGCTTGGCGGACTTGCGCTGCATGCGGTCAAGGCGATCGCGCAGCTTCTCCTTCATGCCCGGCAGAGCCACCGGCTTGAGGCCGACCTCTTCGCTGAGAATGTCGACTTCCTGCTGCGACATTTCGCGCCAGCGTCCCATGCTCAGCTCGGAGGTCAGGAAGACCGGACCGAAGCGCACGCGCTTCAGGCGACTGACCACCAACCCCTGGGATTCCCACAGGCGGCGCACCTCGCGGTTGCGACCTTCCATCACCACGCAGTGGTACCAGTGGTTGAAGCCTTCGCCGCCTGGGGCTTCCTTGATATCGGTAAAGCGCGCCGGGCCGTCCTCCAGCATCACGCCGGTCTTCAGTTGTTCGATCATTTCCTCGGTGACTTCGCCGCGCACCCGCACGGCGTACTCCCGATCCATCTGGTAGGACGGATGCATCAAGCGGTTGGCCAGTTCGCCGTCGGTGGTGAACAGCAGCAGGCCGGTGGTGTTGATGTCGAGCCGGCCGATATTGATCCAGCGCCCTTCCTTCGGTCGCGGCAGTCGATCGAAAACGGTGGGCCGGCCTTCAGGATCGTCCCGGGTGCAGATTTCGCCTTCCGGCTTGTTGTAGATCAGCACGCGGCGGACATGCTCCGCCACTTCCTCGCGCTTGATCAGCCGGCCGTCGATGGCGATGGCGTCCCGCGGGCCGACGCGCTGGCCGAGGCTGGCGGCGACGCCGTTGACCTTGACCCGGCCTTCGCTGATCCAGGCCTCGACGTCACGGCGCGAGGCCAGCCCGAGGCGGGCCAGGACCTTCTGCAGCTTTTCGCCGTAGGGGCTTGAGGGATTGTCTGTATGTTCGGTCATCTGGGCACCTCCCGGTGTGGCAGTTCCGATTGAATGGGGCGCGGATGATACGCGTATCGCCGACAAGGCGCACGGGATTCAGATTAGCGTGGGAACGCTAGCGCTGCCCGGATGCTGTCCGGCAGGGGCGAATCATTCGTCCGGGCGAGCCAAGCAAGGCGAATACATTCGCCCCTACGGCGCGCAGCCCGACAAATAAAAAAACCCGCTTCGGAGCCGTTCAACCGAAGCGGGCAAACACCTTACGAGGGTTCAGGGAAACAGGGCCAGGGCCTCGGCACTGCGTCGTTCGATCTGGGCCCAGTCGCCGCGCTCGATCCAGGCGCTGTCGAGCATCCAGGTACCGCCGACGCACATCACGTTGGGCTGGTCCATGTAGCTGCGGGCATTGGCGGCATTGACGCCGCCGGTGGGGCAGAAGCGCACGCCCGGGAAGGGGCCACCGAGCGCCTTGAGCGCGGCGACGCCGCCGCAGATCTCGGCTGGGAACAGCTTGAAGCGGCGATAGCCAAGGGCATAGCCCTGCATCAGCTCGGAGGCAGTACCGATGCCGGGCAGCAGAGGCACCTCGCTGTCGAGGCTGGCACGCAGCAACGCGTCGGTACTGCCGGGGGTGACGATGAACTGGGCGCCGGCAGCCTCGGCATCGGCCAGCATCTGCGTGTCCAGCACCGTACCGGCACCCACGCAGAGGTCGGGACGCTCCTCGCGCAAGCGGCGAATAGCAGTCAGACCATGGGCCGAACGCAGGGTGATTTCCAGGGTGCGCAAGCCACCGGCGGCCAGCGCATCGGCCAGCGGCAGGATGTGCTCCTCGCGCTGGATGACGATCACCGGGAGGATGCGGGCGCGCTCGCAGATTTCGTCGATTCGGGTGATTTTGTCGGCCATGTTCATAGCGATAATCTCAGGGCCTCAAGGGCACCAGTAAATCTCCAAGGGATGATGCAGGAAGGCGCGGATCGGCATTTCCAGCACGTCTTCGCCCGCCAACGCGGCCCGCAGGGTGTCGAGCTTGGCTTCGCCCTGGATCGCCAGCAGCGGCAGGTGGGCGGAAGCCAGGACCGGCAAGGTCAGCGTCAGCCGCTGGCGCGGCACGCTGGGCGCCTGCATCGGCAGACAGCGGCGCGCACAGCCTGGCTGCAAGGCACTGGCCAGGTTCGGGCTGTTGGGGAACAGCGAGGCGGTATGACCGTCGTCGCCCATGCCCAGCACCAGCACGTCGATGGGCTGCGGCAGTTCGGCCAGCGCCTGGTCGGCGAGCGTGGCGGACTCATCCAGGGTCGGCGTCGGCCGGTACAAGCCGAGGAAGCGCGCCTCGGCGGCATTGCCGCGCAGCAAGTGGCGGCGCACCAGCCCCTCGTTGCTGTCGCCATGCTCGACCGGCACCCAGCGCTCATCGGCCAGGCTGACCAGCACCTTTGGCCAGTCCAGTTCCTGCTCGGCCAGGCGCTCGAAGAACGCAATCGGGCTGCGCCCGCCGGAAACCACCAGGCTTGCCGTGCCGTGGGCGTCGATGGCCGTACGCAGCGCGCCGGCCACCGCTTTGGCGAGGGCATCGGCGTGTTGCGCGGCGTCGCTCAGGCTGTGGGCGACCACCCCGGTGGGTAGTTCGATGTCACAGATCGCCATACCAGGACCTCCCATCTCGAGTGATGAGCGCGATGGAGGCGACTGGCCCCCAGCTACCGGCGGCGTAGGGCTTGGGCTTGTCGCCCAACTGCTGCCAGCCCTCGATCAGTTGGTCGCACCAGTGCCAGGCGTATTCGACCTCGTCCTTGCGCACGAACAGGTACTGGTTGCCCTGCATCAGCTCCAGCAGCAGCCGCTCGTAGGCATCGGGAATGCGCGCGCTCTTGTAGGTTTCGGAAAAACTCAGTTGCAGCGGGCCGCTGCGCAGGTGCATGCCCTTGTCCAGCCCCTGGTCCTTGGTCATCACCTGCAGGGAAATGCCTTCGTCCGGCTGCAGGCGGATGATCAGCTTGTTGCTGATCAGCGCACGCTGCTCGGGGGCGAAGATGTAGAACGGCGGTTCCTTGAAGTGGATGACGATCTGCGACAGCTTCTGCGGCATGCGCTTGCCGGTACGCAGGTAGAAGGGCACGCCACTCCAGCGCCAGTTGCGAATGTCCGCCCGCAGGGCGACGAAGGTTTCGGTGTCGCTCTCGGTGTTGGAGTTCTCTTCTTCCAGGTAGCCGGGCGCCGGCTTGCCGTCGATGCTGCCGGCCACGTACTGCCCGCGCACCACGTGACGACTCAGGCCTTCGGCAGTGATCGGCGCCAGCGCCTTGAGCACCTTCACCTTCTCGTCGCGAATGCTGTCGGCCGACAGGTCGCTGGGCGGGTCCATGGCGATCAGGCAGAGCAGTTGCAGCAGGTGGTTCTGCACCATGTCGCGCAACTGTCCGGCCTGGTCGAAGTAGCCCCAGCGCCCTTCGATACCGACCTTCTCGGCCACGGTGATTTCCACGTGGGAGATGTGGTGCTGGTTCCACTGGGTCTCGAACAGACTGTTGGCGAAGCGCAGGGCGATGAGGTTCTGCACCGTTTCCTTGCCCAGGTAGTGGTCGATGCGATAGATGCGGCTTTCCGGGAAGTAACGGGCCACAGCATCGTTGACCGTGCGCGAGGACTCCAGGTCATGGCCGATGGGCTTCTCCAGTACCACCCGCGTGTTGTCAGCGAGGCCGACAGCGGCGAGGTTTTCGCAGATCGAGCCATACACCGATGCCGGCGTGGCGAAATAGGCGATCAGCGTTTCACTGCCAACGGCCTGCTCAGACAGGACGGCGTAGTCCTCGGCGCGACGGAAGTCCATGGTCAGGTAGCTAAGGCGAGCCTGGAAACGTTGCAGCGAGGCGGCTTCGAGCTCCTTGGCCGGTACATGGCGGCGCAGGTGCTCTTCGATCTGGGCCAGGTACTTGCCTGGCTCGCCGGCATCGCGGGCCAGCGCCAGGATGCGCGTGTCGTCGTGCAACAGGCCGGCTCGGTCGAGCTGGTAGAGCGCGGGAAACAGCTTGCGCAGGGCCAGGTCGCCGAGGGCGCCGAACAGGGCAAGGGTGCAGGAATCAACCTTAATCGCGGGCATATATTCGTTCTATTAGCAAGTTATAAGAAGTCAACACCGATCGCTTTCGAGCATTAAGCCTGCAAAGTAGTAAAAATACAACATTTTGTCAGGGGCATTTTCTCGGTATTGCTACGAGCCGTTCCTATAGGGAAGAGACCGGCAATGGGCTGCAATTCTCCCGGCCGGGGAACGGGAATCGCAGAAGCGCTTGGGATAGCCGCCTGGCTCCGCTTTGTTGGGCTTCGTGCCTCAACCCAACCTACGGCACCGCAAGGGTGAAATCGTAGGTTGGCGTTGAAGTGCGTAGCGACGAAGCCCAACATTCCAGCGCAGCGCCTACCTGCGGAATGGCCGCCGAGCTCCGCTCTGTTGGGCTTCGTACCTCAACCCAACCTACGCCCCCTCACCCAACGTGCGGGTTTAGGCATTGGCGCTGGGCACGCCCAACAACAGATGGACCACACCGTTTTCCAGCGGCATCACTGCTTGCACGCCCGCGGGGCCGAGGGCAGCGCTTTGCAACAGGCCAGTATCGCGCAGCTCCACGCGCAGGCGGGTCAGCGCCACCGGCTGGCAGGACTTCACGTTGGCCGGCCCGCCGAGAGCGGCGATCATTTCCGGAGCCAGCCCCAAGGATGCGGCCTGGCTTTCATCCGGTACCAGGTCGGGAGTGAGGGCTTTCCAGAACCAGGCATTGACTCGCTCAAACATATTCGGTGCTCCTCTCGCACATGCTTTGCGCCGCGATCTGCAGACGCTGGCGGACCTGGGCGGTCGTACCAAGCGCCAGCACCTCTCGGACCAGGGCCTGGCACTCGCTCAGGCGCTGGCGGCGCACGGCGGCCTTGATTGCCGGGATCGCCGGCACGCTGACCGACAGTTCGTCGACCCCCAGCCCCAGCAACAGCGGCACCGCCAACGGCTCGGAGGCCAGCCCGCCGCAGACGCCAACCCACTTGCCATGGACATGGGCACCGCGCACGGTGAGTTCGATCAGGCGCAGCACACCCGGATGCAGGGCATCGGCCTGGCTGGCCAGGCGCGGATGGCCACGGTCCATGGCCAGGCAGTACTGGGTGAGATCGTTGGTGCCGATGGAAAAGAAGTCCGCCTCGGCGGCGAATTGCTCGGCGAGCAATGCGGCGGCCGGCACTTCGATCATGATGCCGAGCTTGGGCAACTCGGCAACGCCAAGGGCAGCGGCCTCCACCTCCAGCATGGCGCGAACCTGGCGCAACTCCTCAAGGCTGGCGACCATCGGCAGCATCAGGTGCAAACGGGCCTTGCCGGCTGCACCGAGTACCGCGCGCAACTGATCCCGCAGCAAGTCCGGACGTTCCAGGCACAGGCGGATGCCGCGCATGCCGAGAAAGGGGTTTTCTTCCGCCGCCATCGGCACGTAGGACAACGGCTTGTCGCCGCCGACATCCAGGGTGCGCACGATCAGGTTGCGTTGCGGCCCCAGCGCTTCGGCGATGGCGGCATAGGTATCGCGCTGCTCCTGCAGGCCAGGCGCGGCGTCGCGGTGCAAATAGAGGAACTCCGAACGCAGCAGACCGACACCTTCTCCGCCCAGGCGCAGCGCCTCACGTACCTCATCCAGCGAGGCGACGTTGGCCGACACCTCGATGCGACAGCCATCGCGGGTCACCGCCGGCTGCGCGGCCGCATCGTGCTCCTGGCGCTGGCGATGCTGCTGGGCCTTCTGCGCGGCGCGCACGGCGTCGATCTCGACGGCGCTCGGCGCGACCTGCAGTTCGCCACCGATGGCATCCAGCAGTACAGGGGTGCCGTTGGCCAGTTCCAGAACCCGCGCCGGCAGACCGCACAGCGCGGGAATGTTCAGCGCGCGGGCAAGGATCGCCACGTGACTGGTGGGCCCGCCGCCGACGGTGGCCAGGCCCAGCACCTTGCGCGTATCCAGGCCGGCGGTTTGCGACGGCGTCAGTTGATCGGCGATCAGGATCGCCTGCTCCGGCAGCTCCAGCGGGCCGTCCTGCACGCCAAGCAGGCATTTGAGCACACGCCGACCAACATCGCGCAGGTCCTGGGCGCGCTCGGCCAGCAGGGCGCTGTGCAGGCCGGCCAGGCGCTCGGCGGTGGAGCGACAGGCGCTCTGCCAGGCGAACGCCGCGCTCTTGCCCTGCACGATCAGCGCCTCGGCCTGCTCCAGCAGATCCGGGTCCTCGAGCAGTTCCTGATGGGCCTGGAAGATTTCCGCCTGCGGGCCGCCCGCCTGGGCCAGGCGTAACGTGGCGAGTTCTTCCCAGGCGCTGCTCAGCCCTTTGCGCAAGGCCAGCCGCTCGGTCGCCTCGCCCTGGCCCTGCTCTTCCACTTCCAGCTCCGGCTCGGCAATCTGCACCGCCACACCTAGCGCCAGCCCCGGCGAAGCGCACACGCCACGCAGAGGCCCACCCTCATCCGCCGCTGCCGCGATGGCAACGGGAGCCGCGTCGGCTAGCTGCTCGGCAGCGGCGCCGCTTTCGCCACAGCCTTCGGCGATCAGCTCGCGCAGGCTGGCCACCGCCTGCTCGGCGTCCACGCCGACCGCGCGCACTTCCAGCACATCGCCGCAGGCCACTTCCAGCGCCATGATCGCCACCAGCGACTTGGCGTTGGCCTCGACCTCCCCCTTGTGCAGGGTAATGCGCGCGGCAAAAGCCTTGGCGGCGTGAGCCAGCGTGGCCGCCGGCCGCGCATGCAGGCCGCTGGGATTGGGCACCGCGACCGGCCCCGACAGATGCAGGGCGCCGCCCTGCTCCAGCGTCACCGCCGGCACGGCGGGATCGGCCAGGGTCAGGCGCAGCGCCGGCTGGCCGCACTCGACCAATCCGCTTGCCGGCACATAAGCGGCGACCCGCTCGCCGTTGACCACCAGCACCTGGGTCAGCAGGCTGCGGGCATTCAGGGCGATGTGGTCGGCGTCGAACTCGATCAGCGGCTGCCCCGCCGCCACCCGTTCGCCATTGGTCACCAGGCAGCGAAATCCCTGCCCGGCCAGCTGCACGGTATCCAGGCCGATGTGCATCAGCACCTCGACGCCCTGCTCGCCGATCACGCTCAAGGCGTGACCGGAAGCCTGCACCTGCCCGACCACGCCAGCCAGCGGCGCGCAGAGGGTTTGCGAGGTGGGATCGATGGAGATTCCGTCGCCGACGAGTTTGCCGGCGAACACCGGATCGGGAACCTGTTCGAGTGGAACCAGCAGCCCCGAGAGGGGTGCGAGCAGTTCCAGGGTTTGGCTTGCGGGCATAGCGTCACCTGCTGCTGTTCTTGTCAGGCGAAGGCCGGCGGAGCAACCCGCCGACCTCCGGGTTGTCACCACCAGTACTCGACCTGCGCGCCGAAGTTGGAACCGTGGCGGGCATTGCCGAAGGCGCCGGTATCCGACAGCGCATCGCCGGGGCCGGCAGCGTCCTGGGCCGCCTGGTTCCATACCGCATAGGTGTAGTACAGACGAATTTCCGGGCGGGCCCAGAACGCGGGGCCGTTTGGCGACCAGGTCGGGGCAATGGTGAATTTGCTCAGCTTGCGCGTGCCATCGGCGGCATCCACCTGGTCATGGCCGAGTTCGGTGACCAGCTTGAACTGCTCGGTGAAGGCATAGGTCGGCCGCACGCCCACGGAGATCCAGTCCTGGTCAGCGCCACCGTCGCGCTTGTCCTTCTGGTAGACCACCTCGAACTGGCCGCCGAAGCGCGGCGTCAACTGCCAATCGAAGAACTCGACCACCCGCCAACTGGTGTTGTCGCGGTCCAGGGTGACGTCGCCGGTGTAGCCCAGGCCGGTGCCCGGACCCTTGCCGTACTGCACGGCGAACTTGTTCCTGCCGCCGAGGAAGTCGCTCTGGGTGTGCTGCGCGGTGAACGCCCAGCCGCTGTGGGCATCGCGGGAATCCGGCTTGTCGATGTAGCTCAGGCCGAACTCCAGGGCGCCGCCGGCATTGGGGGTAAAGCCGCTGACGTTGAAGTCGTGGCGGTTGACGTAGGCTTCCTGCCAGAGATTGTCCTTGCGCGAGAAGGCGTAGCTGTACTTCAGCCCGCCCAGTTCCACATCCTCGATGCCGGCACCGGTGGCGCTCTGGTTCCAGTAGTAGAAGTCGGAGATGTGGATGTCGTTGCGCTTGTAGTAGCGGCGGCCGGCCCACAGCGAGCCGTTATTCAACGCCGGGATCTTGCTCCACTGGGCGAACATCTGCGGCATGCGCGCGGAGCCATAATCGCCGGTGAACTTCAGCGAGTGATGATAGGCGTTGTACAGCGAGGCCATGCCTTCGACGCTGATCACCGAACCGTCGTCGAGGGTGAACAGGTCCTGGCGCAGATCGAGTTCGGCGTAGTGTTCGCATTCGTTGCCCAGGCGGTACTTGGTCTGGGCACCGGGCAGTTTGAAGCAGGACTGCTCGTCGCTGTTGACCGAATCGCCGACACCGCTACGCAGGTAGCCGGAAAATTCCAGGGCATGGCCGCTCAAGGGCAGCCCGGCGAGCACCAGGGC
This sequence comes from Zestomonas ipomoeae, assembly GCF_057128665.1. Classification (NCBI taxonomy): domain Bacteria; kingdom Pseudomonadati; phylum Pseudomonadota; class Gammaproteobacteria; order Pseudomonadales; family Pseudomonadaceae; genus Zestomonas; species Zestomonas ipomoeae. Next base: position 55,964 of record NZ_JBSKHQ010000005.1, on the reverse strand, counting down.
CAGGGTGAGGTTTCTTGTTGTTGTCATTGCTGCTCCGCTTTTTTGTTGTTGTGAGCCCGGCCTTTGCGAAGGGCCGGGCTTGGTTTTTCCGGATTGGCCAAAGCCGATCCGGACTACAGCTGTGTAGAGGCGAATTCGTTCGCCCATCCAGGCTCCCTCGGGCGAATGAATTCGCCCCTACATCTGTGGCCTCCTGGCCACTAGCCCACTCTTCGAAAGCCTCTCGGATTGCGTCGGGACTCCGGGCTAGCGTCGTGTAGGGGCGAATCTATTCGCCTAGCCAGGCTCCGCCGGGCGAACGAGTTCGCCCCTACAGGTCCTCCAGATGCAGGACGAAGGACTCGTAGGGCCGCAGGTACAGGCAGGTGTCCCGCGGCGGGCAGTCCGGGTAGTTGCCGATCAGCAGGCGCTGGTTACAGCCGGCCGGCAATGCGTTGTCAGGCAAGCGCACTTCGCAATGGGCGGCGTAGAAGTTATTCACCACCAACAGCCGCTCCCCTTCGCCCTCGCGCAGGTAAGCCCACACCTGGGGATGTTCGAGCAGCAGGCAGCGGTATTCGCCGCTGGTGAGCAGCGGCTCGGCCTTGCGCAGGGCGATCAACCGGCGGTAGTGATGCAGCACCGAGTCGGGGTCGGCCAGGGCCGCTTCGACGTTGATCTGCGGGTAATTGGGCGCCAGCTCGATCCACGGCTGGGCGCGACTGAAGCCGGCGTTGGCCCCGGCGTTCCACTGCATTGGCGTGCGCGCGTTGTCACGGGACTTCTGGCGGATCGCCGCCATGATCTCGGCTTCCGGCACACCGGCTTCCAGCTTGAGGCGGTGAATGTTCAGGGTCTCGACGTCGCGGTACTGGCGGATATCGGCGAAACCGGGATCGGTCATGCCGATCTCCTCGCCCTGGTAGACGTAGGGTGTGCCCTGCAGGAAATGCAACGCGGTGGCGAGCATCTTCGCCGAGCGCACGCGGTGCTCACCGTCGTCGCCGAAGCGCGACACCACCCGCGGCTGGTCGTGGTTACACCAGAACAGCGCGTTCCAGCCGCCGCCCTGCTGCATGCCGGTCTGCCAGTCGGAGAGGATGCGCTTGAGCTCGACGAAGTCGAAATCGGCATAGACCCACTTCTGCTGCCCTGGGTAATCCACCTTCAGGTGATGGAAGTTGAAGGTCATCGACAGTTCGCGGGACTCCGGATGGGAGTAGCGGATGCAGTGTTCCAGGGTGGTGGAAGACATCTCGCCAACGCTGATCACCGGATGGCCGTCGAACACCTCGCGGTTCATCTGCTGCAGGTACTCATGCACCCGTGGGCCATCGGTATAGAAGCGCCGGCCATCGCAGTCGCCGTCGGGAAAGTCGTGGGGCTTGGAGATCAGGTTGATCACATCCAGGCGGAAGCTGCCGACGCCCTTGTCGCGCCAGAAGCGCATCATCTTGAAGACTTCCGCACGCACCCGCGGGTTGTCCCAGTTGAGGTCGGCCTGGCTGCGGTCGAACAGGTGCAGGTAGTACTGGCCGCTGACCGCGTCGTACTCCCAGGCCGAGCCGCCGAACTTGGATTGCCAGTTGTTCGGCGTGTCGCGCCAGATATAGAAGTCGCGATACGGGTTGTCGCGGCCCTGCCGCGCCTGCTGGAACCAGGGGTGCTCGATGGAGGTGTGGCTGACCACGATGTCCATCATCAGGCGAATGCCGCGCTTGCCGGCCTCGGCGACCAGCCGGTCGAAGTCGGCCATGCTGCCGTAGCTGGGGTCGATGGCGTAGTAGTCGCTGATGTCATAGCCGTTGTCGCGCTGCGGCGATTGCAGGAACGGCGTCAGCCACAGGTAGTCCACGCCCAGCCACTGCAGGTAGTCGAGCTTGTCGACCACACCCAGCAGGTCGCCGGTGGCACCGCCGGCGTGGCTGCAAAAGCTCTTCGGGTAGATCTGGTAGACCACCGAGCGCTTCCAGTCTTGCATTGCAGGTTTCCTGATTCGATTGCGAGTTGGATCAGGGGCGGCCGGCGGCCGCCCCGCTGGACTCACGCCACCCGGTAGCCGGGCAGGATGATGCGACGGCTGAGGCCGTAGGTGAGGACGAAGGGCACGACGATGGCGATCAACATGCCGACCATGAACACCGGGATGTGCTGCGGAATGATCGAGATGAACCCCGGCAGCCCGCCGACGCCGATGGCTGCCGCCTTGACCTTGCTCAGCGAGAGGAAGATGCAGCCGGCCGCCGAACCGCACAGCGCCGAGTAGAACGGGAACTTGTAGCGCAGGTTGACGCCGAACATCGCCGGCTCGGTGATGCCGAAGTAGGCGGAGATCGCCGAGGTGGAAGCCATGCTGCGTTCGCGGGCGTTGCGCGTGGCGCAGAATACCGCCAGCGCCGCACTGCCCTGGGCCACGTTGGACATCACGATCATCGGCCAGATGAAGGTGCCGCCGCTGCTGGAAATCAGCTGTAGGTCGACGGCAATGAACATGTGGTGCATGCCGGTGACCACCAGCGGAGCGTAGAGGGTGCCGAAGATCAGCCCGCCGAGCAGCGGCGCCAGCTCGAACAGATGCACCATGCCCTCGGTGATCAGGATGCCCAGGTGACGGGTGATCGGGCCGATCACCGCCAGGGCCAGCACGCCAGTGATGACGATGGTGGTGATCGGCACCACCAGCAACTGAATGGCGTTCGGCACGCGGGCACGCAGCCACATCTCGATCTGGCTCATCACCCAGGTCGCCAGCAGGATCGGCAGGATCTGCCCCTGGTAGCCGACCTTCTCGATCTTGAACAGGCCGAAGATATCGAAGTACGGCAGGCTCGCGCCCTCCAGGCCGGCCACTGCCTTGCCATAGTTCCAGGCGTTGAGCAGGTCCGGGTGGACCAGCAGCAAGCCGAGCACGATGCCGAGGATCTCGCTACCGCCGAAGCGCTTGGCCGCCGACCAGCCGACCAGCGCCGGGAGGAACACGAAGGACGTGTTGGCCATCATGTTGATCAGCTGCCACAGGCCTTCCAGATTCGGATAGGCCGCCAACAGGGTCTTGCCCTCGATGAACATGCCCTCGGCGCCGAGCAGGTTGTTGATGCCCATCAGCAGGCCGGCCACGATGATCGCCGGCAGGATCGGCATGAATACATCGGAGAACACTCGCACCAGGCGCTGCATGGCGTTGCCCTTGGCGGCGCCCTGGTTCTTGACGTCGGCGATGCTGGCGGCGGCCAGGCCGGTCAGCTCACGCAGCGCAGCGTAGACGCGCTCCACCTCGCCGGGGCCGATGACGATCTGGAACACGCCACCGGTGACGAAGCTGCCCTTGACCAGCTCCACCTGGGACAGCCGGGCGGCGTTGACCTGGCTTTGATCCTTGAGGGTCAGGCGTAGACGGGTGACGCAGTGGGCAGCCTGTTCGAGGTTGTCCGCTCCACCGAGCGCTTCGAGGATCTCGGCGGCGGATTGCTTGTAGTCCTGGCTCATGCTTTTTCCTGTCGATGAGGTTTTTGTTATTGGCAGCATGCCGAGGGTGAGATTACTCGTACATACGAGTTAAGGCAACAACTCGTATAGACGAGCCAATGACAGGCCCGACGAATGGACAAAGCGCAGGCGCTCTCTGTAACGTTCCAGGCTTTTATCGGCGCGCCAGGACGCGCCTGCAGACCAAGGGCCGGATCGCCATGAGCAAATACAACCAGATCTATACCGATCTGCTCGCCGAGATCACTGCCGAACGCCTGCCCAAGGGCGCTCGCCTGCCCTCCGAGAGCGAGCTGATGGACAGCTACCAGTCCAGCCGGGGCACCGTGCGCAAGGCCATCGAGATGCTTCAGGAGCGCGGCTTCGTGCAGAAGATGCACGGCAAGGGCGCCTTCGTCCTGGCGCCGAGCCATATCGAGTTGCAGCTCGGCGGCATCGTCAGCTTTCAGGAAATCCACCAGCGCCTGGGCAACCGCATCACCACCGAGGTGGTGGACTTCCGCCAGGTGCCGCTGGAGGGCCCGCTGCTGGAGCATCTGCACGGCGCCGAGGGCAGCCTGATCACACAGATCAAGCGGGTCCGTCGCATCGAGGGCAAGCGCGAGATCCTCGATATCAACCACTTCGTCGACGACCTCATTCCCGGCCTCAGCGTAGAGATCGCCCAGGGCTCGATCTACGAGTACATCGAAGGGCAACTGGGCCTGAACATCAGCTACGCCCAGCGGGTCATCGAGGCCCAGCGCTGCAGCAGGGACGACCGCCAGTACCTGGACCTCGACGGCCTCGGCCATGTCATCGTGATCAAGAACCATACCTTCCTGCAGGACGGCCGCCAGTTCGAATACACCGAATCGCGGCATACCCTGGACAAGTTCTATTTCTCCGATGTGGCACGGCGTTGAGCCCCCCCCCGCACGCCGTAGGTTGGCGTTGAGCGAAGCGAAGCCCAACGAGGAATGCCCAGCGTTCCCATGACACTCGGCAAGCAGGTTCCGCGCACCGGGTGTTGGGCTTCGCAGACTCAGCACCAACCTACGGGCCGCACTGGCCCCGTCATTCCAACCCCGCCCGCAGCTCCAGGCGCGCCTCCTGTCCTGGTTCCAGAGCCAGGCGATTGTCCTCGCCTGCGGTCCCGCCGACACAAAGAAAGCCCAGCGCCTCGGCAAAGCCGACCTCGCCGATGATGCGGTTGCCCGGATGCAGCACCAGGGTCCCGCCGCTGTCGGCTTTGCGGATATGCAGGGCACGACGCCAAAGGGGGTCATGCAGGGTCAGCGAACCGCAGTGCCTATAGAGGCGCTCGATGCCCAGATGCGCCCGCAGCGGCTGTATGCGCCGCCGCACCTGCCCGGTCTGGCGATCGGTGCCCGAGAAACCCTCCAGGCCGAACAACCGCACCCTGGACACATTGGAAACGCGCCAATAAGGCTGCAGGCCCTGGCTGAGCAGGCAGGGCTGGCGGTCCTGGTGACGACTGATCAGGCGCACGCACAGGCCCTGCCCCAACTCGACTTCCAGACGTGCCTGCCAGTCGTGCAGGTCGAGCCGCCAGGTCAGCCGCACCGAATCCACCTCGGTTTCAAGCACGTCCAGCGTCCAGTCAGCCAGACGGGCCCAGCCGTGGGCAGGCCAACCGGCCTGCTGGGGATGAAGACCGAACCACGGCCAGCACACGGCGATTCCCCCGCGAATGGCGCCGAGCTTCGGCCACTGTTCCGCGCACCAGAGCAAGGGACGCTCGCCACTGGGCTGGAAGTGCAGCAGTTGCGCCCCCTGGCGACTGAAAGCTGCGCGGAAACAGGCATGCTCGATCAGCAGCAACTCGCGCCCTTGGCATTGCGCCCAGGCGTATACCTGCCCCATGGGCAACGGAAAGAATCCGGCGAGCGGATGCTCTCCAGGCGACTTCACGGAGGCGACCCGATGCCCGGAGAGCGGGAAGCGGGCCACGCCCGCGAAAGTCCGAGGACCTCCGCAGTCATGGCCCGCCTCTATTGCCGTGGGTAGCGACCCTTACCACCAGTGCTCGACTTGCACGCCGAAGTTGGAACCGTGGCGGGCATTGCCGAAGGCGCCGGTGTCCGACAGCGCATCGCCAGGGCCGGCCGCGTCCTGCGCCGCCTGGTTCCAGGAGGCATAGGTGTAGTACAGGCGGATTTCCGGGCGCGCCCAGAAGCCCGGCCCGCTCGGCGACCAGGTCGGGGCGATGGTGAACTTGCTCAGCTTGCGCGTGCCGTCGGCGGCATCCACCTGGTCATGCCCCAGCTCGGTAACCAGCTTGAACTGCTCGGTAAAGGCGTAGCTTGGCCGCACGCCGACGGAGATCCAGTCCTGGTCGCCGCCACCGTCGCGCTTGTCCTTCTGGTAGACCACCTCGAACTGGCCACCGAAGCGCGGCGTCATCTGCCAATCGAAGAACTCGACCACCCGCCAGCTGGTGTTGTCGCGATCCAGGGTGACGTCGCCGGTGTAGCCCAGGCCGGTGCCCGGACCCTTGCCGTACTGCACGGCGAACTTGTTCTTGCCGCCAAGGAAGTCGCTCTGGGTGTGCTGCGCGGTGAACGCCCAGCCGCTGTGGGCATCGCGGGAATCCGGCTTGTCGATGTAGCTCAGGCCGAACTCCAGCTCGCCGCCAGGGTTGGTGTCGAAGCCGCCGACGTTGAAATCATGGCGGTTGATGTAGGCTTCCTGGAACACGCTGTCCTTGCGCGAGAAGGCGTAGCTGTATTTCAGCCCGCCCAGTTCGTAGTCCTCGATGCCGGCGCCGGTGGCGCTCTGGTTCCAGTAGTAGAAGTCGGAGATGTGGATGTCGTTGCGCTTGTAGAAGCGTCGGCCGGCCCACAGCGAACCGCCATTGAGCGCCGGCACCTTGCTCCACTCCAGGTAGGCCTGGTTCATCCGGGCGAAGCCATGGTCGCCGGTGAATTTCAGCGAATGGTCGTACTGGTTGTACAGCGCCGCCATACCCTCGATGCTGAGCACGGAGCCGTCGTCGAAGGTGAACAGGTCCTGGCGCAGATCGAGCTCGGCGTAGTGCTCGCATTCGTTACCCAGGCGGTACTTGCTCTGCGCGCCGGGCAGTTTGAAACAGGACTGCTCGTCGCTGTTGACCGAGTCGCCCACGCCGCTGCGCAGGTAGCCGCTGAACTCCAGGGCCTGACTGGACAACGGCAGGCCGGCAAGGGCCAACGCCAGGGTTAGGTTTCTTGTTGTCTTCATTCGCTGCTCCGCTTTGTTTTTATTGTTTGCTGCTTTGTGCACATCCCTGTGCGATCAGTACTCCCACGGAGCACGCTGGGCGCACTCCCGATCGCTCGTCCGGGCTCGGCAAGACAGCAGGCTGCCCGGTCTCACCGGCCTTCTTCTGTAGGGGCGAATTCATTCGCCTGCCGGCGCACTTCTGGCGAATAAATTCGCCCCTACAGGGTTTTTCCGTGCCATCGCCTCCTAGCGCGGCTTGAATTGCGCCACCTTGGCCGCAGCCGCGGAGGACTGCGGCTGACCGCGCAACGCCAGCCGCTCGCCGCTCTGCGCATCGAACAACAGCACCTTGGCCGGATCGAATTGCAGCCCGATGCTTTCCCCGACCCGCGGCGCCGCATCCGGCGCCAAGCGACAGCAGACCTTGGTCTGGTTGAGGCTGACGAACACCAGGGTGTCCGGACCGGTGGGCTCGGTCACTTCCACCTCGGCACGCACGCTGCCCGGCTGGGTCTCGCCATCCGCGGCCACAGCGATTTGCTCGGGGCGAATACCGAGAATGACCTCACGCCCCTCCAGGGCTTCGCCCTGCGCCGGATACAACGGCAACTCGCAGCGCGCCTGACCGCTGTCAAGCAGCGCCAGCCACTGACCGTCGCGCTGCTGGACGCGCAGGGGAATGAAATTCATCGGCGGCGAGCCGATGAAGCTCGCCACGAACAGGTTGGCCGGATCGTTGTAGATCTGCTGGGGAGTACCGAACTGCTGGATGATGCCATCCTTCATCACCGCCACTTTATCGCCGAGGGTCATGGCCTCGATCTGGTCGTGCGTGACATAGACCGTGGTGGTCTTGAGCCGCTGGTGCATCAACTTGATCTCGGTGCGCATTTCGACTCGCAGCTTGGCGTCGAGGTTCGACAGCGGCTCGTCGAACAGATAGATCTTCGGCCGCCGCGCCAGGGCCCGGCCCATGGCCACGCGCTGCTGCTGGCCGCCGGACAGTTGGGACGGCTTGCGCGCCAAGAGGTGCTCGATCTGCAGCAATTTGGCGACCCGCTCCACTTCGGCGTCGATCTGTGCCGCCGGCACCTTGCGCATCCTCAGGCCGAAGGCAATGTTGTCGCGCACGCTCATGGTCGGGTACAGCGCGTAGGACTGGAACACCATGGCGATGTCGCGGTTCTTCGGGCTCACGCCGCTGATGTCGGCGTCGTCCACCAGGATCTCGCCGCCGGTGATTTCCTCCAGCCCGGCGATGCAGTTCATCAGGGTCGACTTGCCGCACCCGGAAGGGCCGACCAGGATCAGGAACTCGCCGGAGTCGATCCGGATGTTGATGTTCTTCAGGGTGTCCGCCAGGCCGCTGCCATAGGACTTGTGCACGTTGCGCAGTTCGAGCGTTGCCATTTGCGTTACCTCAACCTTTGACGGCGCCGGCGGTCAGCCCGCGCAGGAAGTACTTGCCGGCCAGTACGTAGACCACCAGCGTGGGCAGCCCGGCGATCATCGCCGCGGCCATGTCGACGTTGTATTCCTTGGCCCCGGTGCTGGTGTTCACCAGGTTGTTCAGGGCCACGGTGATCGGCTGGGTATCGCCGCTGGCGAATACCACGCCGAACAGGAAGTCGTTCCAGATCTGGGTGAACTGCCAGATCAGGCAGACCATGATGATCGGCACCGACATCGGCAGCAGGATGCGGCCGAAGATGGTGAAGAACCCCGCCCCGTCCAGCCGGGCCGCGCGCACCAGAGCGTCGGGGATGCTGACGTAGAAGTTGCGGAAGAACAGGGTGGTGAAGGCCAGGCCGTAAACCACGTGGATCAGCACCAGCCCCGGCGTGGTATTGGCCAGGCCGAGCTGGCCCAGGGTGAAGGATGCCGGCAGCAGCACCACCTGGAACGGCAGGAAGCAACCGAACAGCAGCAGGCCGAAGAACAGCTGCGAGCCCTTGAAGCGCCACATGGACAGCACATAACCGTTCAGCGCGCCGAGCATGGTGGAGATCAGCACCGCCGGCACGGTGATCTTCACCGAATTCCAGAAGAACCCGCCGACGCCATCCCAGGCCTTGATCCAGCCGATGGCGGTGAACACCTCCGGCCAGGACAGCAGGTTGCCGCTGCGAATGTCGGCCGGGGTCTTGAAGCTGGTCAGCAGCATGACCACCAGCGGCACCAGGTAGAGCGCGGCGGCGCCGAGCAGGGTCGCGTAGATCGCCAGACGGCTGATGCTCAGGGGACGACTAGTCATGGCGCTTGTTCCTCAGTTCCGAGTAGAGGTACGGCACCAGGATCGCCAGCACCGCGCCGAGCATCAGGATCGCGCTGGCGGCGCCGAGGCCCATCTGGCCGCGGGTGAAGGTATGGGCATACATGAACATGGCCGGCAGGTCGGAGGAGTAGCCTGGGCCGCCGGCGGTCATCGCCGCCACCAGGTCGAAGCTCTTGATGGCGATATGCGCGAGGATCATCAGCGCGCTGAAGAACACCGGCCGCAGGCTCGGCAGCACGATGCGCAGGTAGATGCTCGGCAGGCTGGCGCCGTCCACCTGGGCCGCACGGATGATCGACTGGTCGACCCCGCGAAGGCCGGCGAGGAACAGCGCCATGACGAAACCGGAGGACTGCCACACGGCGGCGATCACCAGGCAGTAGACGACCCGGTCCGGGTCCACCAGCCAGTCGAAGCGAAAACCCTCCCAGCCCCAGTCGCGCAACAGCTTGTCCAGGCCCAGGCCGGGGTTGAGCAGCCACTTCCAGGCGGTACCGGTGACGATCATCGACAGCGCCATGGGGTACAGGTAGATGGTGCGGATCGCGCCTTCGCGGCGGATGCGCTGGTCCAGCAGCACGGCGAGGAGCACGCCGATCGCCAGGCTGACGGCGATGAACAGGCCGCCGAACACCAGCAGGTTCTGGCTGGCCACCCACCAGCGGTCGTTGTCCCACAGGCGCGCGTATTGCTGCAGGCCCACCCATTTGTAACTGGGCATGAAGCGCGAGTTGGTGAACGACAGCAGGAAGGTCCAGAGGATGTAGCCGTAGAAACCGACCAGCACGATCAGCATGCTCGGCGCCAGGACCAGCTTCGGCAGCCAGCGCTGCAAGGCGTCCAGCGGGGAAGGCTTGGCGAAGACCGCGGTTGAACTCATGGATGACTCCGTTGATGCGGGTTGCACGATTAGCCCCCCCTCCCTCCGGGAGAGGGGTAAAAGCGGCGCGGCCGATCCCGCGGTGCGTACCGGAGGGCATGCACCTGGGGTTGGAAGCTATGAGCCGGCGGGTTTCCGAAAGCGACCGCCGCACGGCGGTCGCGAATGCCTTACTGCACCGCCTGGATCGCCGCCGCCAGTTGCTGGGCAGCCTTCTGCGGGTCGGCTTTCGGATCGTTGAAGAAGTTGGTGACCACGTCGAACACCGCGCCCTGCACGTAGCTGGAGGCCGCCATGCCGTGGGCCAGGCTCGGTTGCAGGCCGGGGCCTTGCGCCGCCTGCTTGAAGTCGGTCATGGACTTCTGCGCGCAGGCGTCGAAGTTGCTCATGTCCTGGTCCAGGCGGACCGGGATGGAGCCCTTGTTCTGGTTGAAGACTTCCTGGAACTCCGGCTCCAGCACGGTGCGCGCCAGGTCGAGCTGCGCCTTGCGGTCTTCCTCACGGCTCAGCTTGAACATGGCCAGGGAATCAATGTTGTAGGCGAAGCTGCCCTGGGTACCGGGGAATGCCAGGCATTCATAGTCCTGCCCGGCCACCTTGCCGGCGGCGGTGAATTCGCTCTTGGCCCAGTCGCCCATGATCTGCATGCCGGCCTTGCCGTTGATGACCATCGCGGTGGCGCTGTTCCAGTCGCGTCCGGCGGCGTCGGCATCGACATAGCCACGCAGCTTCTTCAGCGCAGCGAACGCCTCGACCATCTTCGGCCCGGTCAGCACATCCTTGTCCAGGTCGACGAACGCCTTGTGAAAGTCTTCCGGGCCGAGAATGCTCAACGCCAGGTCTTCGAACACGGTGCCGTCCTGCCAGGGCTGGCCGCCATGGGCGATGGGCATGAAGCCGGCGGCCTTGAGCTTGTCGGCGGCGGCGAAGAATTCGTCGAGGGTCTTCGGCGGCGTGGCGCCAGCCTTCTTGAACACCTCAGGGTTGATCCACAGCCAGTTCACTCGATGCACGTTGACCGGCACGGCCACGTAGTCGCCGTCGTACTTCATCACGGCGGCGACCTGCTTGGGCAACAGCTCGTCCCACTTGGCTTTCTCGGCCACCTCGTTGAGGTCGGCCAGCAGGCCCAGCTCGCCCCACTCCTGAATGTCGGGACCCTTGATCTGGGCAGCGGCAGGCGGATTACCGGATACCGCACGGGTCTTCAGCACGGTCATGGCGGCTTCGCCACCGCCGCCGGCCACGGCGAAATCCTTCCAGGTATGGCCCTGCTTCTCCACCAGTTGCTTGAGGGTATCGGCAGCACGCTTTTCGCCACCCGAGGTCCACCAGTGCAGCACTTCGACCTCGCCGGCTTGGGCAGCGAATGGCAGCAGGGAAGCAAGTGAAATGGCAGTGGCCAGGCGATGGATCGCTTTCATGAAGGAATTTCCTTTTTTGTTGTTATGCCAAGCAAGTCGGAAGCTTGCGTTGCATGGATTCTATGCACGGGACAAAGACGCGGGGGTAACGAAGGGATGGGCAAAGGTCACCGTTCTGTTACATAGCGCGAGACAATGCAACCGGGCCTCGTTGTGCAGCGTCCTCACCGGAGGCCCTCCTTGGATTGTGCAATCGGCTGAATATCCCCCACCCTGCCAAAACGAAGGGCCGGGCCCGACGCGAACCAGTACCGCCGATGGATTCCTGCACGCGAATATGGATGGCGTGGAAGCTCGGGCAGCGAGCCCCTACCCCGGCGAACGCTCAAGCGCCCTGCCCGGGCACTACAGGCGCGGCAACGTCAGCGTCACACGCAGGCCACCCTCGCGCAGGTTGCGCAGCCCCAGCTCGCCGCCGTGGGCGTGGGCGATGTTGCGTGCGATGCCCAGCCCCAGGCCATAGCCCTGCTGGTTGCCGGCCAGGCGGAAATGCGGTTCGAAGATCTGCTCCAGGCGCTGCTCGGGCACACCCGGCCCCTCGTCGTCGACATGCAGCACAAAGGTGGTTCCGTCGTCCTCGATCAGCAGGTGGGCCTTCTCGCCGTACTTCAAGGCGTTGTCCAACAAGTTGCCGATGCAGCGCTTGAGCGCCAGCGGCTTACCGGCATAGGTCGCCAGCGCCTGCCCCTGCAGGGTCACCCGGCCATTGCCGGCCGGTGCCAGGTAGGGCTCGGCGACGTGCTGGATCAGCAGGTTGAGATCCACCGGCTCGATATTTTCGTGGATGTCGGTGTCCTTCACGCACTGCAACGCGCCCTTGACCAGCAATTCCAGCTCGTCCAGGTCGCGACTGAACTTGACTTGCAGCGCCTCGTCCTCCAGCAGCTCGACGCGCAGGCGCAGCCGGGTGATGGGCGTGCGCAGGTCGTGGGAAATGGCACTGAACAGCTGACTGCGCTCGGTCAGGTAGCGGCCGATGCGGTCGCGCATGGCGTTGAAGGCGCGACTCACCTCCACCACCTCGCTGCCGCCCGCCTCGGCCAGCGGCTCGACTTCGCTGCCCAGGGACATGTCCCGCGCCGCCGCCGCCAGCCGCTTGAGCGGCCGGCTCTGCCAGTGCACCAGGATGCCGATGAACAGCAGCAGGAAGCCACTGGTCAGCACGATGAACCACAGCTGCTGGGCCGGCAGGCCCTGGTCTTCCAGGCTGACGTAGGGCGCCGGCAGCAGCGAGGCGAGGTAGAGCCATTCGTTCGGTGCGATCTGGATCTGTGTCACCAATACCGGCGGATTGAGCGGTTCCAGGCTCAGTGCGTAGTGGGCCCAGGAGCGCGGCAGTTCGTCGAGCTTCAGCTCGCTGTTGAAGATGCGCAGATCGTCCGGATCGACGAATTGCAGCGACAGGTCCACTGCCTTGCCCAACCGCTCGCGCAGCACCTCGTCCACCGCGTCCAGCACCGCACGCTTGCGCGGCGTTTCCGGCAACACACGCATGGACAAGGGCTTGTCGTTGAGGGAAACGAAGAAACGCGTGCCGCCCATGTTGCGCAACTGATCGAGCACCAGCGGCCGGTAGCCCAGCGGCAGGGAGCGGAAGTAGCTGACGCTGGCGGCCATCGAGTGGGCCAGGCTGCGCGCACTGGTGAGCAGGCCCTCCATCTGGCTGGCGCGTAGCTGCGAAACCCAGATGACGCTGGACAGCGTCTGCGCCAGCAGCACCGCCAGCAATGTCAGCAGTAGCATGCGCCCGAGCAGCGAGCGCGGCACCAGGCGCCAGCGCCGGCCCTCAGTGCGCATCGCTGTGGACCGTGACCTGCGCCGCCAGCAGATAGCCGGCGCCGCGCACGGTGCGGATCAGCCGCGGCGCCTTGCCGGTGTCGCGTAGCCGCTGGCGCAGGCGACTGACGGCCATGTCGACGATGCGCTCCAGCGGCAGCACCTCGCGGCCGCGGGTGGCATTGGCGATGGTGTCGCGGTCGAGAATCTGCATCGGATGGTCGAGAAACAGCTTGAGCAGGGCGAAGTCGGCCCCGGAGAGGAACGACTCTTCACCGTCCTGATGAAACAGCCGGTGGCTGACCAGATCCAGCCGCCACTCATCGAAGGCCAACACCTCTGCACCCCGTGGTTCCTGGGCGAACTGGGTACGCCGCAACAAGGCCTTGATACGCGCCTGCAGTTCACGAGGACTGAAGGGTTTGCCCAGATAGTCGTCCGCCCCCAGCTCCAGGCCGATCACCCGGTCGGCCTCGTCGGAGCTGGCGGTGAGCATGATGATCGGCATCTGTGCCAGGCGCTTGTGCTGGCGGATCCATCGGCACAGGCTGAAGCCGTCCTCGTCGGGCAGCATCACGTCGAGAATCACCAGGTCGGCCGGCTCGTCGCACAGCGCCTGGCGGAAGCTGGCGCCGTCGCCCACGCTGCGCACCTGGAAGCCGGCGCGGCTCAGGTAGGTTTCCAGCAGTTCGCGGATTTCCTGGTCGTCGTCGACCAGCAGGATGGTCTTGCCGGGTTGGCTCACAGGCGCCACCTTCGTTGTTGTCACAAGGCCAGTAGCTTACCTCGGGGCGGGCGGACCGGGCTGCGCCATGCGCTGCAAAGAATGCATGCGGCGCCGGCACCCCGCAGGCCATGCCCGCGATGCACCACAGGGCCGGTCTTTGACGGACATGGCCCGTTCCTAGTGTCTCGATGCCTGGGTCAACGCCACGCCTGCGCCCATCAGGCCCGGGAACTCGGCCAGCACCAGCCAGACCGGAATGCCTTCGAAGTAGCGGCTCATCACGCCCTTGTCGGCAAAGCTGCGGGCAAAGCCGCTGCGCAGGAACAATTCGGCGAAGCGCGGCACCACGCCACCGGCGATATACACCCCGCCCCGCGCGCCCAGGGTCAGCACGTTGTTGCCGGTGACGCGCCCGAGCCAGCAGCAGAACTGCTCCAGCACCTCACCGGTGTAGGCATCGCCGGCCAGCGCCGCGCTCACCACCTCGACCTGGGAGGCCAGCCAGGGTTCACGGCCGTCCACTGCGCAACTGGCCCGGTAGAGCGTGAACAAGCCACCGCCGCTGAGAATGTTTTCCGCGCTGACGTGCCCGAGCTGGCCATGCAGATGCCGCCATAGCTGCGCCTCGCGCAGGCTGCCGACGGGCAGGTCGACATGCCCGCCCTCCCCCGGCAAGGCGCCCCAGCGCCCCTCGCCGAGCGGCAGCAGGGTACCGACGCCGAGACCGGTGCCTGGGCCGATCACCAGGCGCGGGCGATCTTCCTCTACCTGACCGGGACACACCTGCAGCAGCTCGTCCTCGCGTACCCGGCTCATACCCAGCGCCATGGCGGTGAAATCGTTGATCAACAACAACTCGCTCAGCCCCAGCTCGGTACAGAACGCCTCGCGGCTGAGGCGCCAGTGATTGTTGGTGAAGACGAACTCGTCGCCCTGAACCGGCCCGGCACAGGCCAGGCAGATCGAGTCCACCTCGCTCAACGCCTGCCCGATTGCCGCCAGGTAGGCGTGGATCGCATCCTCCGGCCGCGGGTAGCCCGCCGTCGGCAGCACCCGCACCTCATGCAGGGCCTCGTTGCGCCATAGCGCGAAGCGCGCGTTGGTCCCACCGATATCACCCACCAGCGCCAGTTTCACTTGAGCGCCTCCAGGCTGGATGTAAAGGCACTGGCACCCTGGTCGGCCGGACTGAAGGCGGCACGCATGAAGGCGAACAGCTCGCGACCGCAGCCGATGCCCTGGTCCTGCGGCGCCGGTACGCAGTCGCGGGCGTCGAATTCAGCGGCATCCACCAACACGTTCAACTCGCCGCTGACCGCATCGACGCGAATCAGGTCGCCGTCGCGTACTTTGGCCAGCGGGCCGCCGTCGATCGCCTCGGGGCACACGTGAATGGCCGCCGGCACCTTGCCGGAGGCGCCGGACATGCGTCCATCGGTGACCAGCGCCACCTTGAAACCACGGTCCTGCAACACACCAAGATAGGGTGTGAGCTTGTGCAGTTCCGGCATGCCGTTGGCCTTGGGCCCCTGGAAGCGCACCACTGCGATGAAGTCGCGCTCCAGCTCGCCGGCCTTGAATGCCTCGGCCAGTTCGTTCTGGTCATGGAAGACCCGCGCCGGCGCCTCCACCAGGCGGTGCTCCGGCGCTACCGCGGAAATCTTGCTGACGCTACGGCCGAGGTTGCCGCTGAGCACCCGTAGCCCACCTTCGGGCGAGAACGGCCGCGCCGCCGGTCGCAGGATGGCTTCGTCGAGGCTCTGGTCGCTGCCTTCGCGCCAGACCAGCTTGTCGCCATCGAGGAACGGCTCCTGGGTGTAGCGGCGCAGGCCGCGCCCCATGACAGTATTGACGTCCTCGTGCAGCAGGCCGGCGTCGAGCAGCGTGCGCACCAGGAACGGCACGCCGCCGACGGCGTGGAAGTGGTTCACGTCGGCCTGGCCGTTGGGGTAGACCTTGGCCAGGGTCGGCACCACGGCGGAAATATCCGCCATGTCCTGCCAGGTCAACTGGATGCCGGCGGCCTGGGCCATGGCCGGCAGGTGCAGGGTATGGTTGGACGAGCCGCCGGTGGCGTTCAGCGCGACCACCGAGTTGATGATCACCTTCTCGTCGATGATCTCGCACAGCGGCAGGTAGTGACCGCTCTGCTTGGTCATCCGCGTCACCTGGCGCGCCGCCTCGCGAGTCAGGGCATCGCGCAGGGGCGTGTAGGGATTGACGAAGGACGAGCCCGGCAGGTGCAGGCCCATCATCTCCATGACCATCTGATTGGTGTTGGCGGTGCCGTAGAAGGTACAGGTGCCGGGGCTGTGGTAGGACTTCATCTCCGACTCCAGCAGCTGCGCGCGGGTCGCCTTGCCCTCGGCGTAGAGCTGGCGTACCTCGGCCTTCTCCTTGTTGGAAATGCCCGATGGCATCGGCCCGCCCGGCACGAACACCATCGGCAGGTGGCCAAAGCGCAGCGCGCCGATCATCAGGCCGGGCACGATCTTGTCGCAGATGCCCAGCAGCAGCGCCGCATCGAACATGTTGTGGGACAGAGCGACGGCGGTGGACAGGGCGATCACCTCGCGGCTGGCCAGGCTCATTTCCATGCCCGCCTCGCCCTGGGTCACGCCGTCGCACATGGCCGGCACACCGCCGGCGAACTGGCCGACCGAACCGATCTCGCGCAGCGCCTGCTTGATAATTTCCGGGAAGTGCTCGTAGGGCTGGTGGGCCGACAGCATGTCGTTATAGGCCGAGACGATGGCCACGTTGGCCTCGTCCATCAGCCGCAGGCGCTGCTTGTCGGTGGCTGAATTGCAGCCGGCGACGCCGTGGGCGAAGTTCGCGCACTGCAGCTTGCCGCGCTGCGGCCCCTCGCTGGCGGCCGCGCCCATCTGGGCCAGATAGCGCTCGCGGGTGGCGCGGCTGCGCTCGATCAGCCGCTCGGTGACCTCAAGAACTCGGGGGTGCATGCAATGCCTCCAGGCTAGCCATCAACATGATTGTACTTTTTACAAAATTCTGCCATCAATAAGCCTTGATTTCTATGCTCAAGGCAATAATCTTGTAATTCCTACAACAAAATTTTAAAAGCAGGACCTCACCATGACTTTACGTATCGCCATCAACGGTTTCGGTCGCATCGGTCGCAACGTTCTCCGCGCCCTCTACACCCAGCAGTATCGCCAGCATATGCAGGTGGTGGCGATCAACGACCTGGGCGATACGGCGATCAATGCCCACCTGTTCCAGTTCGACAGCGTGCATGGCGCATTCGACGGCAGCGTGTCGGCCGACCAGGAAAACCTGCTGGTCAACGGCGACCGCATCGCCGTCAGCGCCATCCGCAACCCCGCCGACCTGCCATGGAAAGCACTGGGCATCGACGTGGTGTTCGAGTGCACCGGGCTGTTCACCGACCGCGACAAGGCGGCTGCCCACCTGACCGCCGGCGCCCGCAAGGTGATCATCTCCGCTCCGGCCAAGGGGGCCGACGCCACCGTCGTCTACGGCGTCAATCACCAAGTGCTGCGCCAGAGCCACCAGATCATCTCCAACGCCTCCTGCACCACCAACTGCCTGGCACCGGTGGCACAAGTGCTGAACCGCGAACTGGGTATCGAGAATGGCCTGATGACCACCATTCACGCCTACACCAACGACCAGAACCTGTCCGACGTGTACCACAGCGATCCGTACCGGGCACGCTCGGCCACCCAATCGATGATCCCGACCAAGACCGGCGCCGCCGAAGCGGTCGGCCTGGTGTTGCCGGAGATGGCCGGCAAGCTGACCGGCATGGCCGTTCGCGTGCCGGTGATCAACGTCTCGCTGGTGGACCTGACTTTGAACCTGAAGAAGGAAGCCAGCACCGAGGATGTCAACGCACTGCTCAAGGCCGCCAGCGAGCAATCGCCGGTACTGGGCTATAACACCCTGCCGCTGGTTTCCTGCGACTTCAACCATAACCCGCTGTCGTCCATCTTCGATGCCAACCACACCAAGACCAGCGGCAAGCTGCTCAAGGTAATGGCCTGGTACGACAACGAGTGGGGCTTCTCCAACCGCATGCTGGACAATTGCCTGGCCCTCTGCGAAGCGCCGTAACGTAACCGCAGGAGCGGGACATGCCTGCGATGCGCCTGTATCGCCCGGTATTCGCGGGCGTGGCCCGCTCCTACAGATCCCAACGCCGTAGCCCGGAGAAGCGCCAGCGCAATCCGGACTTCTCCGGCCAGGTTCTCTGGGGTAGGGGCGAATTCATTCGCCTGCCAGGCTTCGCTGGGCGAATAAATTCGCCCCTACAGCCAAGACCCCGTACGAAGCTGCCTGGCCCTGTGCAAGGCACCGTAGCGCGATCACAGGAGCGGGCCATACCCGCGATGCGCCTGCGTCGCCTGGTCTCGCGGGCATGGCCCGCTCCTACAAAGATGCCGAGAGGTCAATATGGACCGCATAGCCTTCACCACCGCCAGCCTGCCGGCACGCAAGCGCATTGCGCTGGTGGCCCACGATCACTGCAAGGCGTTCCTGCTCGACTGGGCCAAGCGCCAACAGGAGCGCCTGGCTCGCCACCACCTGATTGCCACCGGCACCACCGGCATGCTGCTCAGCCAGCATCTCAACCTGCCAGTGGAGAGCATGATCAGCGGCCCGCTGGGTGGCGACCAGCAGATCGGCGCGCGCATCGCCGAGCGCCGGGTGGACATGCTGGTGTTCTTCTGGGACCCGTTCGAACCGCAACCGCACGACCCGGACATCAAGGCCCTGCTGCGGGTCGCGGCGGTGTGGAACATTCCGGTGGCCTGCAACGAGAGCAGCGCCGACTACCTGCTCAGTAGCAGCCTGCTAGAGCAGGAACACGCATGCCGGATACCGGACTACAGCGCCTATCTGCAAGGAAGGAGCTAGGACACGGCGGGTTTCCGTCTGCAAAGGCCGGGATACCGACGCCGCGAACTTGCCAGGGCGCGGCTGGCGAATCAATTCGCCCCTACGGATGGTCTTCCTGAGGGTGATCGTGGTCCTGGGCATCGTCCGCCGCTTCGGCTCCGGCCTCGTCGGACAGGCGCTGATCGTCGAAATCGGTCTTGAGCCCCTGCTCCATGGCATCCAGCTCGGCCAGCAGGCTGCGGAAACTTTTCTCTTCCCGCGGCTCGGCGGCTTCCCCGTCGACGGCCTCGCCCTCTTCCGGTAACTCCAGGGTCAGGCGTGCCGTGGCGACATCATCCTCCAGCGGCAACTGCGGTTCCGGCTCCAGCTCGCGCAACTCGGCCAGCGGCGGCAGCTCCTCGAGGCTCTTCAGGTTGAAGTGGTCGAGAAACGCCTTGGTGGTAGCGAACATCGCCGGGCGACCGGGCACGTCGCGATGGCCAACGACGCGAATCCACTCGCGCTCCAGCAGCGTCTTGACGATCTGGCTGTTGACCGCCACGCCGCGGATATCCTCGATCTCGCCACGGGTGATCGGCTGGCGATAGGCGACCAGCGCCAGCGTTTCCAGCATTGCCCGCGAATAGCGCTGCGGGCGTTCCTCCCAGAGTCGACCGACCCAGGGCGCGAAGCGCTGGCGCACTTGCAGCCGGTAACCGGTCGCCACTTCCTTGAGTTCGAACGCTCGCCCTTCGCAGGATTTCCCCAGCACTTCCAGCGCCGCCCTGAGCTGCGCCGGTTCGGGGCGCTCGCCCTCCTCGAACAGCTCGCCCAGGCGCTCCAGCGACAGCGGCTTGCCCGAGGCGAGCAGGTAGGCTTCCAGCAGCGAAGCGAGGTCTTGTGGGTCGGACAGGTTCATCATTCAGCTCTTGCGCGAACGTGGATGGGCGCAAAGGGCTCATTCTGCACCAGCTCCACCAGGGATTCCTTGATCAGTTCCAGCACCGCCATGAAGGTCACCACCACCCCGAGGCGTCCTTCCTCGGCGGTGAAAAGTTCGACGAAAGGCACGAACGCCCCACCCTTGAGGCGCTCCAGCACCTCGCTCATGCGTTCGCGGGTCGACAGCGCCTCGCGGGTCACCTGGTGGCTCTCGAACATGTCGGCACGGCGCAGCACTTCGGCCATCGACAGCAGCAGCTCTTCCAGGCTGACGTCCGGCAACAGCTTGCGTGCCCTGGCTTCCGGCGCCTCCAGGCGCGGCACGGTAATGTCGCGCCCCACCCGCGGCTGCTCGTCCAGATCCTCGGCGGCGGCCTTGAAGCGCTCGTATTCCTGCAGCCGACGGATCAGCTCGGCACGCGGGTCGTCTTCCTCTTCCTCGGCTTCGGCCGAGCGCGGCAACAGCATGCGCGATTTGATCTCGGCGAGCATGGCGGCCATTACCAAGTATTCGGCGGCCAGCTCCAGGCGCACCGATTTCATCAGTTCGACGTAGCCCATGTACTGGCGGGTGATTTCCGCCACCGGGATATCGAGGATGTCGATGTTCTGCTTGCGGATCAGGTACAGCAGCAGATCCAGTGGGCCCTCGAAGGCCTCGAGGAATACCTCCAGCGCATCCGGCGGAATGTAAAGGTCGAGCGGAAGCGCGGTGACCGCCTGGCCGTAGACCAGGGCGAACGGCAGCTCCTGCTGGGCGCCGGCCTGGTCGATCGCATGCGTCTGGACGTCGTCGGACATAGGGCTCTCTAGCGGTAGTTCAGGCCCATGACCTGGCGAACCTCGATCAGGGTGTCGCGGGCCTCGTCGCGGGCACGCTCGGCGCCCTCGGCGAGAATGCTGCGCACCAGGTCGGGATTGTCCTCGTATTCGGCGGCACGTGCCTGCAATGGGCGCAGCTCCGCCTGGATCGATTCGATCAGCGGCGCCTTGCAATCCAGGCAGCCGATACCGGCGCTGCGGCACCCCTGTTCCGCCCAGTTGCAGGTGGCAGCGTCCGAATAGACCTGATGCAACGCCCACACCGGGCATTTCGCCGGCTCGCCCGGATCGCTGCGGTGTACCCGCGCCGGGTCGGTGGGCATGCGCCGGATTTTTTCCGCCACCGCATCCGGCTCATCGCGCAGGAAGATCGCGTTGTTGTTCGACTTGGCCATCTTCAGGCCGTCCAGCCCGGCCAGGCGCGGGGCGTCGCTGAGCAACGGCTGGGGCTCCGGCAGGATCACCTTGCCGCCGCCTTCGAGATAGCCGAACAGCCGCTCCTTGTCGCCCAGGGTGATGCTCTGCTGCTCCTTGAGCAACGCCCGGGCGGTCTCCAGGGCCTCGCCATCGCCCTGCTCCTGGAACGCCTTGCGCAGGCTGTTGTAGAGCTTGGCGGTCTTCTTGCCGAGCTTGAGAATGGCCGCCTCGGCCTTCTCTTCGAACCCCGGCTCGCGCCCGTACTGGTGATTGAAACGCCTTGCCACCTCGCGAGCGAACTCGATATGCGGCAGCTGGTCGGCGCCCACCGGCACCAGCCCGGCGCGGTAGAGCAGGATGTCCGCCGCCTGCAGCAACGGATAACCGAGAAAGCCGAAGGTACCGAGGTCCTTGTGATCGAGCTGGGCCTGCTGCTCTTTGTAGGAAGGCACGCGTTCCAGCCAGCTGAGCGGACAGATCATCGACAGCAACAGATGCAGCTCGGCGTGCTCGGGCACCTGAGACTGAATGAACAGCGTCGACGAGCTAGGGCTGACGCCCGCGGCCAGCCAGTCGACCGCCATGTCCATGACGTGCTGGGCGATCGAGCCCACCTCATCGTAGTCAGTGGTTAGCGCGTGCCAGTCGACGATGCAGAAATAGCAGTCGTACTCATGCTGCAGCTTGACCCAGTTCTTCAGCACGCCCTGGTAGTGGCCCAGGTGCAGGCGACCGCTGGGGCGCATGCCGGACAGCACGCGGCGCTGGGGATCGGTGAGGCTCAAACGGGTTTCCTTTGGCGGACGGACAAGGGGCGAAGTATAGCGGGGCCCAAGGGCGGAGCGGCAAACGCCGCAAGGCAGCGGGCCCGTCGGCGAAGCGACAATGCGATGCGGCCCGAGGTTTCACGGGGCTGTCCCGCCGGTTTGCGACAGGCGGCGTACCGCTAGCCGCCGAACGGTGACGGATCGCCGCAACCGACCCGCGTCACCTGCGGTTCGCCGTCGGCCAGGTTGATCACCGTGGACGCTTCGAGGCCGCCGTAGCCGCCGTCAATGATCAGATCGACCTGGTGCTCCAGCACCTGGCGCATCTCGTAGGGATCGCTCATCGGCAAGGTTTCGCCGGGCAGGATCAGGCTGACGCTCATCAGCGGCTCGCCCAGCTCCTCGAGCAGCGCCTGGGCAATGGCGTGCTCCGGCACCCGCAAGCCGATGGTGCGTCGCTTGGGATGCAGCAGCATGCGCGGCACTTCCCGAGTGGCGTTGAGAATGAACGTGTAGGGGCCGGGCGTATGGTTCTTCAACAGGCGAAAGGCGGCGGTATCCACCTTGGCGAACAGGCCCAGCTGAGACAGGTCGCGGCAGACCAGGGTGAAGTTGTGGCGGTCGTCCAGCTGGCGCAGGCGGCGAATGCGCTCCATGGCCGCCTTGTCGCCGATATGGCAACCGACGGCATAGGAAGAGTCGGTCGGATAGACGATCACCCCGCCGCGCCGAACGATTTCTACCGCCTGCTTTATCAGGCGCGCCTGGGGGTTTTCCGGATGGACCTGGAAGAATTGACTCACTGGCTCGACCTCAGATGGCAGTAGTAGCGCGTGCATGTGAGAAGCGCTCCCAAAGGGGCGGCAGGTCGTCGGGCAATGGGCGGTACATGCCCAGCTCCGACCAATCTCCCGGTGCGTGGAAATCGCTGCCGACACTGGCCAGCAAACCGAATTCTCGAACCAGAATGGCCAGCCCGCCAACCTGCTCGGCCGGCTGCATGCCATTGACCACTTCCAGCGCATGGCCGCCGGCCTGAAGGAAGTCGGCAACCAGCCTGCGTCGCTTGCTACGAGTGAAGTCGTATTGCCACGGATGCGCCAGGCTGATCCAGGCACCCGCCGCGCGCAACGTGCCGACCGCCTGCTCGAGACTCGGCCAGTGCTGCTTCACGTCGCCGAGCTTGCCCGAGCCCAGCCACTTGCGAAACGCCTCGGCGCGATCCTGGACATGGCCGGCACGCACCAGGAACTCGGCGAAATGCGGGCGGGCCGGCGCGTTACCGCTGTCACCCAGCTCCTGTTGGATTGCCCGCGCACCGTCCAGCGCACCGGGCATGCCCTTGGCGGCCAGGCGCCGGGAGATTTCCTCGGCACGCAGCCAGCGCCCTTCGTAAAGCTCGCCGAGGGCCTGGCGCAGCGCCGGCGCCTCAGCGGAAAAGGCATAGCCGAGCACATGAATGGTCGCGCCACCCCAGGTACAGGACAGCTCGATACCATTGACCAGTTGCATATCCAGCGCCGTCGCCGCCGCCCGCGCCTCATCCAGCCCTTCGAGGGTGTCATGGTCGGTCAGCGCCAGCAGGCTCACGCCCTGGGCATGGGCGCGCTCGACCAGCACGGCCGGCGCGAGGGCGCCGTCCGAAGCGGTGCTGTGGCAATGCAGATCGACCTTCATAAGGCGGTTCGCACGATGGCTTTCCCGTTCATTGATGTTTGTTATTATGCCGGCACATCCCGCTTCTGGCTGCCGCCGTGAAACAATTCATCGATTTCATCCCCCTGATTCTTTTCTTCATCGTCTACAAACTCGATCCAAGCACCGTCGAACTGGCTGGCCACAGCTTCACCCTGGGGGGCATCTTCAGCGCTACCGCAGCGCTGATCGCCAGCTCCCTGCTGGTCTACGGCGGCCTTTACCTGGTCCAGCGCAAACTCGAAAAAGGCCAGTGGCTGACGCTGGTCGCCTGCCTGGTGTTCGGCAGCCTGACTTTGGCGTTCCATAGCGAGACCTTCCTCAAGTGGAAGGCACCGGTGGTCAACTGGCTGTTCGCCCTGGCCTTCATCGCCAGCCACTTCATCGGCGACAAGCCGTTGATCCAGCGCATGATGGGCCATGCCATCAGCCTGCCGGCGCCGATCTGGTCGCGGCTGAACCTGGCCTGGATCGCCTTCTTTCTGATCTGCGGCGGTGCCAATTTGTTCGTCGCTTTCACCTTCCCGGCCATCTGGGTGGACTTCAAGGTCTTCGGCAGCCTCGGTATGACCCTGCTGTTCCTGGTCGGCCAGGGCCTGTACCTGGCCCGCCACATGCAGCCGAGCGAACCCTCCGCTGCCCCAGCCAATAAGGACTGACATGCTCTACGCGATCATTGCCACCGATGTTGCCGGCTCCCTGGACAAGCGCCTCGCCGCCCGCCCTGCCCATCTCGCCCGCCTGGAGCAGCTCAAGAGCGAAGGCCGCCTGGTGCTGGCCGGCCCGCATCCGGCGGTGGACAGCAGCGACCCCGGCCCGGCTGGCTTTTCCGGCAGCCTGATCGTCGCCGAATTCGAATCGCTGATCGCTGCCCAGACCTGGGCGGATGCCGACCCCTATCGCGCCGCGGGTGTCTACGCCAGCGCGGTGGTCAAACCGTTCAAGCAGGTGTTTCCCTAACCGATAGCACGCACCGTCCGCCCAGGCCAGAAACCGGCAAACAGGAGTTCCAATGCGTCAAGCTCCGCTGCTTCTGCTGTTCGCTGTACTGCTCACCGTTCCCGGCCTGCGGGCCGAGGAAGAGGCAAGCGCTCCGGTCGACCGCCAGCCGCTGGCGGAGGAAACCAGCCCCGAGGCGCATGTCGATGAACTGGAGCAGCGGCTCGCCGAGAGCGAACGCCTGCGCAGCGAATTGAGCGCGCAATTGCAGGCCGGCAGCCAGCGGGAAGCGCGACTGCGCGAGGAGAGCCGGCAGCTCAAGCGACTCCTCGATAGTCAGGCCGGACAGCCGCCACGGCTGCTCAGCGAGAAGCAGCTGTGGTTCCTGATCGGTGCGGGCGTAGCCTTGACCGGCCTGATCTGCGGCACCCTGCTGCGCGGCGGACGACGAACCAACCGCGAGTGGTTGAACTGACGCGAGCGCCCCATGAGCGACCTGCTGCTGATCGACGACGATCAGGAACTCTGCGAACTGCTCAGCCGCTGGCTGAGCCAGGAAGGTTTCCAGGTGCGCGCCTGCCATGACGGCGGCAGTGCTCGCACCGCCCTTGCCGCCCAGGCACCGGCAGCAGTGGTGCTGGACGTGATGCTGCCCGACGGCAGCGGCCTGGAACTGCTCAAGCAACTGCGCAACGACTATCCGGAACTGCCGGTGCTGATGCTCTCCGCCCGCGGCGAGCCGCTGGATCGCATCCTCGGCCTGGAGCTGGGCGCCGATGACTACCTGGCCAAGCCCTGCGACCCCCGCGAGCTGACCGCGCGCCTGCGCGCCGTGCTGCGCCGCAGCGTGCCGGCCGCCACCCCCGCCCGCCTGGAGCTGGGCGACCTGAGCTTCAGCCCGGCGCGCGGCGTGGCCAACGTCGGCGGCCAGGAAATCAGCCTGACGGTCTCCGAAGGCCGCTTGCTGGAAGCCCTGCTGCAGCAACCGGGCAATCCACTGGACAAACAGGAGCTGGCGCAAGTGGCGCTCGGCCGCAAGCTGACCCTCTACGACCGCAGCCTCGACATGCACGTCAGCAATCTGCGCAAGAAGCTCGGCCCGCACCCGGATGGCCGCCCGCGCATCCTTTCCTTGCGCAGCCGCGGCTACTACTACAGCGCCTGACCGCGGCCTTTACCCAGCCTTTACCTTGGCCTGACCGCCGTTGACCTCGATCTCCCTAGACTGAACTCATCCGGCAACCAGCCGGGATCGAGACAGGAGAATGACCATGCGCAAGATTTTCACTGCCCTGCTGTTTGCAGCCTTCCTGCCCGGCATCGCCACCGCCATGCCCGACGGCGGTCCGCGCCAAGGCGGCGAGCACGGCCCGCACAAGCTGTTCAAGGAGCTGAATCTGAATGACCAACAGCGCAGCGAATTCAAGAAGCTGATGGGCGAGCAGATGAAAGCCCACCGCGACATTACCCAACGCTATCTGGACAAGCTGCCGGAAGCGGAAAAAAAGGCCATGCGCGATGAGCTGGAAGCCTCCCGGACCAAGCACCGCGAAGCCATCGACGCCCTGCTTACCCCGGAGCAGCGCGAGCGCTTCGAGCAGCATCGGCAGAAAATGGAGCAGCGCCGCGCCGAACACGGCGAGCCGATGCCCGAGTAACCCGCCGGCGGGCACCCGAGGCGCTCGTCGAACCGCCTGAACAGCCCAGCGGAGCCCTCGCTCGCTGGGCTTTCGCTCTGCAAGGAGGTCTTGTGCGTTCACTGTTCTGGCGCATCCTCGCCAGCTTCTGGCTGGCCATCGCCCTGGTTGCAGGGCTCTCCATGCTATTCGGACGCGCCCTGAACCAGGACTCCTGGATTCTCAGCCAGCACCCCGGGCTCAAAGACCTCGACGAGAACTGGGTGCGGATCTACGAAAGCCAGGGTGAAGGCGCCGCACAGCGCTATCTGGAGCAACACCGCCAGCGCTTTCGCATCCATGTGCAGGTACTGGACGACCGGGGCCGCGCGTTGGTGCCGGGCACCTTTCCGCCACGGGCCGCCGCCTTCGAGGCGCGCCAGGGCGAACGTCGCCTGCCCTGGCGGCGCCTCACCAGCGAATACACCAGCCCGACGAGCGGGGAAACCTATCTGTTGATCTACCGCGTCCCCCATCCGGAGCTGGATGAGTGGCACCGCGGCAGCCTGGTCTGGCCGCTGATACCGCTGGCGGTCGCGCTGGTCGTGCTGACGCTGTTCAGCCTGCTGCTGACCCTGTCGATCACCCGCCCGCTGGACCGCCTGCGCGGCGCGGTGCACGACCTCGGCCAGACCGCCTACCAGCAGCACAGCCTGGCCCGCCTGGCCAGCCGGCGCGATGAGCTGGGCGTACTGGCACGCGACTTCAATCGCATGGGCGACCGCCTGCAAAGCCTGATCGCCAGCCAGCGCCAGTTGCTGCGGGATGTCTCCCACGAGCTGCGCTCACCGCTGGCGCGCCTGCGCATCGCCCTGGCACTGGCCGAGCGCGCCGAGCCGGCCGAGCGGGAAAAGCTCTGGCCGCGCCTGACCCAGGAATGCGACCGCCTGGAAGCGCTGATCGGCGAGATCCTCGCCCTTGCCCGCCTGGACGCCGACCCCGGCGCCGCTCGCCCGATCGACCTGGCCGCGATGCTCTCGCGCCTGCGCGACGACGCCGGGCTGTCCGCGCCCGACCAGCGCATCGAGCTGAGCGTCGACCCCGGCCTGCAGCTCCAGGGCTGGCCGGACATGCTCGAGCGGGCGGTGGACAACCTGCTGCGCAACGCCCTGCGCTTCAATCCACCTGGCCAGCCGGTCGAGATCAGCGCACACCGCCAGGCGGATCGCCTGTTGATCAGCCTGCACGACCATGGCCCCGGAGTCGCCGAGCAGTACCTGCCGCGCCTCGGCGAGCCGTTCTTCCGCGCCCCGAACCAGGACAGCGCCGGCCACGGGCTGGGCCTGGCCATCGCCCGCCGCGCCGCCGAACGCCATGGCGGCCGCCTGGTGCTGACCAACCGCCTCGATGGCGGCTTCAGCGCGACCCTGGATCTGCCGGCCTGAGGCGACCTGGCTTCAACCGCGCCAGGTGTCGACGAAGTCTGCCGGATCGAGCGTCGCCGGGGTACGCAGATCGCCCTGGGGAGTACCCAGGTAAAGGAAGCCGACGATGCGCTCCTCGCTGCCCAGGCCCAGGCCGGCCATCACATGGGCATCGTAGGCCAGCGGCCCGGTACGCCACATTGCCCCCAACCCTTGGGCGTGAGCGGCCAACAGCAAGCCGTGGGCGGCACAGCCAGCGGCCAATAGCTGCTCGCTTTCCGGCACCTTGGCGTGCTCCTGCAAACGAGCGATCACCACCACCAGCAAGGGCGCACGCAGCGGGTTCTTGCGGGCTTTTTCCAACGCCTCCGGCTTGGCTTCGCCGGAGCCGGCAGCCAGCGCCTGGGCGAACAACTCACCCAAGCGCACGCGGGCCTCACCCTCAACCGTCAGGAAGCGCCATGGCCGCAGTTGGCCGTGGTCGGGCGCACGCAAGGCGGCGCGAAAAAGCAGGTCGCGCTGCTCGGCGGTGGGTGCCGGTTCGCACAGTCGCGCCATGGACACGCGGTTGAGCAAAAGATCCAGAGCCTGCATCGGTCGTTTCCCCTTCAAAAAATCGAAGGGGGATTCTAGTGTTCCGGGCGAAAACTTGCTGTTCCTTGCACCCATTGCCGGATCGGCAAACGCTCCCGTGCCAATCGGCAAGGGTACCGTGCCGGCGGCGTCAGGCCACCCGATCAGGCGCCAGGTGCGGTTGCAGGGGCGGCGTCAGCGGTGGCAGGCCATGGGCGGCACGGGCCATGTCGCAATGGGCATTGGGCTCGCCATTGACCCAGGACGCCTCGAAGTCCCGGCAGGTGCTGGAACGGTTCTCATAGAGCGTGCAGCGCACACCGCAACCGACGTCGCCCAGCAGGCCGACGCAGCGCACCGGTTTGCTCTCGGTGCCGCGCATGGCGACGTGATAGGGGCTGATCGGCACCACCAGTTCATCCGGTACGCCGCCGCCGTTGTCCCGGCACTCACCCCAATAGAAAGACACACGGAAATGCGCGCAGCAGGCGCCACAGTCGAGACAAGGATTGGAGGACATCGAGAGGAAACTCAGAAACCGGAATGGGCCGGCACCCGAGGGGCTATTCTATGCATCGGCATTCGCTTGTGAAGGGGCGCCAGGACCCCGCCCAAAGAAAATTTTCGTGCTGGCAAGACGCGCCGAAAATCGCCGAAACATGCACCTGGCCACCGCCCTTTCGCGAGCCGCCAGCGGTTTACAGGGGCACCGTCGCGAGTAGAATGGCGCCCTTTCCTCATTTCGAGCCCGAGCCCGATCCATGGCCCTGCCGACTCTGCGCATCATCGGTTTCATTCTCGGCATTTTCCTGATCACCCTGGCCATCAGCATGGTCATTCCCATGCTGACCCTGCTGATCATGCAACACCCGGAGAGTCTCAACGCCTTCCTCTGGTCCAGCCTGATCACCTTCGTCGCGGGCCTGGCCCTGGTGGTGCCCGGCCGGCCGGCGCAGGCCCAGCTGCGACCACGGGACATGTACCTGCTGACCACCTCGATCTGGCTGGTGGTGGGCTTCTTCGCCGCCCTGCCGATGATGTTCCTGCAGCACATCAGCTACACCGATGCGTTCTTCGAGACCATGTCGGGCATCACCACCACTGGTTCGACAGTGCTGGTCGGACTGGACGATGCCTCCGAGGGGCTGCTGATCTGGCGCTCGCTGCTGCAATGGATGGGCGGCATCGGCTTCATCGGCATGGGCGTGGCGATCCTGCCGCTGCTGCGCGTGGGGGGCATGCGCCTGTTCCAGACCGAATCGTCCGACTGGGGGGAAAAGGTGATGCCACGCTCGCACATGGTGGCCAAGTACATCACCCTGGTTTACCTGGCGCTCACCGTGCTCTGCGGCATCGGCTTCTGGCTGAGCGGCATGGACGTGTTCGACTCGATCAACCACGCGATGACCACGCTGGCCACCGGCGGCTTCTCAACCTCGGACGCTTCCCTGGCCAACTTCAGCCCGGCCAGCCACTGGGTCGCGGTGCTGTTCATGCTGCTCGGGGCGCTGCCCTTCGTGCTCTACGTCTCCATGCTGCGCGGCAATCGCCTGGCGATGTACAAGGACCAGCAGGTGCGCGGCTTCCTCGGCATCATGCTGTTGATCTGCGTCGCCACCGGCGTCTGGCTCTGGCTGAACAGCGACTATCCGTTCCTCGACGCGCTGCGCCTGGCCTCGGTCAACGTGATTTCGGTAGTGACCACCACGGGCTTTGCCGTCGGCGACTACAGCCAGTGGGGCGGCTTCGCCTTCATGCTGTTCTTCTACCTGACCTTCATGGGCGGCTGCTCCGGGTCCACCTCGGGCGGCATCAAGGTGTTTCGCTTCCAGGTGGCCTACACGCTGCTGCGCAGCGCCCTCAAGCAACTGGTGCATCCGCGCGCGGTGATCAAGCAGCAGTACAACGGCCACAACCTGGACGAAGAAATCGTTCGCTCGATCCTGACCTTCTCATTCTTCTTCACCATCACCATCGGCGCCCTGGCCCTCGCCCTGAGCCTGCTGGGCCTCGACCCGATCACCGCGCTGACCGGCGCCGCCACCGCGGTGTGCAACGTCGGCCCCGGCCTCGGCCCGATCATCGGCCCCGCCGGCAACTTCGCCAGCCTGCCTGACGCCGCCAAGTGGCTGCTGTCCATCGGCATGCTGCTCGGTCGCCTGGAAATCATCACCGTGCTGGTGCTGCTGACCTCTTCCTTCTGGCGCCACTGACCGTCAGAGCCGCGCCCGGTACTCGCCGGGCGTGACGTCGAACCAGCGGCGGAAGGCGCGAAAGAAATTGCTCGGATCGGCGAAGCCCAGCAGGTAGGAAACTTCCAGCAGCGTCAGGTTGGGCTGCGCCAGGTACTGCTCGGCCAGCTCGCGCCGGGTATCGTCGAGCAGTTGCTGGAAGCTGGTGCCCTCCTCCTGCAAGCGTCGCTGCAAGGTACGCTGCGACAGGTGCAGCGACTGCGCCACCGCTTCGCGCTTGGGCTCGCCCTGGGGCAGCAGGCGGCACAGTACCTGCCGGACCACGTGGGTCACCCGGCTTTCCTCGAAACGCGCCAGGTACTCCCCGGCAAAACGGTCGTGCAACTGCGCCAGCGAGGCATTGGCAGTGGGCAAGGGACTTTCCAGGTCGACCCGGTCGAACACCAGGGCATAGTGGTCGGCATTGAACTTCAACGGCGCCTGGAAAACCTGGCGGTAGGGCTCAAGGTCCGCCGGCGGGGCGCCCTGGAAGCGCACTTCCAAGGGCTGGATCGGCTTGCCGGTCATCCAGCGGCAGAAGGCCAGGGCATAGGCCAGGGAGGCTTCGGCGCTTTGCCGCGCCGGCGGCAGGCGGTCGCCATGGATCGCCAGGAGCAGCCCGTAGCCCTCCGGCAGCGGCCGAAAGCTCAGGTCGGCGCCCTCGGCAATGATGCGCTGGTAGCGCACCAGCCGCGTGAACCCTTCCTTGAGGGTGCGGCTGGACATCAACGCATAGCCGACCACATGGAAGGACGCCGGACGCACCACCTTGGCCATGTTCAGGCCGATCGCCGGATTGCCGGACAGCTCCACGGCGCGCTGCCAGAGACGGGTCATGCCGTCCTGCGGGAAGCGCGCGTCGGAGTCTTCGAGGGCGGCATAGTCCAGCCCCAGCTCGGCGAAGAGCCCACGGCAGTCGACTCCGCCCATTTCCAAAGCCTGCACGATGCCCAAAGCCCAGTTCGAAGAGGTGGTGCGTTCGCTCATGGCGCCTTCTAGTTCTGCTGATCCGTCACGGTGGGCGAGGATATTAGGCTTTTTTACGCGTCGTCGGTAACGGCCCGCAGAGCCGCTAATGTGGCACCCAGGGTCATTGGCCCGGCGCATGGCTGTCCTACACTGAGAGCCTGTCGCACCTGCGACCACGACGACAGGAGGCATGCCATGCACAACGAATCCGCCGAGCGCTTCAACAGCTTCGCCGAGTTCTACCCGTTCTATCTGCAGGAACACAGCAACCCGATCTGTCGTCGCCTGCACTATGTCGGCAGCCTGCTGGTACTCGGCCTGCTGGGCTACTCGTTGATCAGCCAGCAGTGGTGGCTGTTGCTGGCCGTGCCGGTGGCCGGCTACGGCTTCGCCTGGATCGGTCACTTCGGTTTCGAGAAGAACCGGCCGGCCACCTTCAAGTACCCCCTGTACAGCTTCATGGGCGACTGGGTAATGCTCAAGGATGCCTTCACCGGACGCATCCGCTTCTAGCCCTCGCCAAACCCTCACGGACGGGGTTGCGGACGACAACCGTCCGCACGCATCCCCACACCGTTCGGCAGGCATACTTGGCGGCCAAGCACCCGCTTGGTTATGATCCCCGGCCAATATAAGCACGACTTAAGTTTGCTTATCGCTTCATGTGCCCGGCAGAGGCGTACAAACAGCAGGGATCGTTTTACCCAATGAATGCAGTCACCTCAGGACAGACCCAAAGTGTGTCCGTTCCGCCGCTTCGTGAGTATTACTCCCGGGTGCTGGCCTACATCGCCAGCGCTGCCAGCATCGCCGCCGGCACCTATACGCAATATTTCACCTACGACATCCTGTGGATGGTGCCCTACGCCCTGCTCTATCCGCACCTGGCCCATCACCTGAGCCGCCGCTACAAGAACAGCTACCCGCAACACACCCAGATGACCCTGCTGTTCGTCGACGCCGTGCATGCCGGTGCCGGCAGCGTGCTGCTGGGCTTCTCGGTGGTGCCGAGCCTGATGTTCCTGCTCACCCTCGCCTACAGCGCGCTGGTCCTGGGCGGCCTGCGCCACCTGTGCCTGGCGCTGATCGTCGCACTGGCCGGGGTGCTGATCACCGCCGCCGTGGTTCGTCCGCAATGGCAGGGCACCACGCCCACCGAGGTGGCGCTGGCAAGCATTCTGTTCACCACGCTGTACGTCTGTATCACCGCCTACTTCGTGCACCAGCAGAGCCTGCGCCTGGCGCAGATCCGCGGCGAGATCAAGCGCGAGCAGGAAAAGGCCGCGCGGCTGGCACGCAACCTGGCCAAGTACCTGTCCCCGCAGGTGTGGGAGATGATCTTCAGCGGCAAGAAGCATGTGCGCCTGGAAACCCAGCGCAAGAAGCTCACGGTGTTCTTCTCCGACATCAAGGGCTTCACCGAGCTTTCCGAGGAACTGGAAGCCGAGGCCCTCACCGACCTGCTCAACAACTACCTCAACGAAATGTCGAAGATCGCCCTCAAGTACGGCGGCACCATCGACAAGTTCGTCGGCGACTGCGTGATGATCTTCTTCGGCGACCCGAGCACCCAGGGTGCCAAGAAGGACGCCGTGGCGGCCGTTTCCATGGCCATCGCCATGCGCAAGCACATGAAGGTGCTGCGGCAGCAATGGCGCGCCCAGGGCATCACCAAGCCGCTGGAAATCCGCATGGGCCTGAACACCGGCTATTGCACCGTGGGCAACTTCGGCGCCGACACGCGCATGGACTACACCATCATCGGCCGCGACGTGAACCTCGCCAGCCGCCTGGAAAGCGCCGCCGAAGCCGGGGAAATCCTGATCTCCCACGAGACCTATTCGCTGATCAAGGATGTGATCATGTGCCGCGACAAGGGCCAGATCGCCGTCAAGGGCTTCAGCCGTCCGGTGCAGATCTACCAGGTGGTGGACTTCCGCCGCGACCTGGGCGCCAGCTCCAGCTATGTCGAGCATGAGCTGCCGGGATTCTCCATGTACCTGGATACCAACGGCATTCAGAACGTCGACAAGGAACGGGTGATCCAGGCCCTGCAGGTGGCGGCGGAAAAGTTGCGGGACAAGGTCATTCTCTAAGAAAGAACCGCCGGGAGGCGGTTTTTTCGTTTAGGGGAAATCGCTCCACCTGGCTATGGACGGCCAGCCTAGCAGGCCGTGCCTTCCACCGCCGGCTGCAACACCACGCAGGGCTCGCCATCCAGTAGCGGCTGCTGGGCGAGGAATTCCAGCGCCGAAGCGCGCCACGATTGCCGGGCAGCGCGCTCGGCGCAGACCTCCCGGCTCAGTTGCAAGGCAGCGCGGCAAGCCACCCCGAGGTCTTCATGCATGACCCCGGTCAGCCTCTGCTCCAGCACGTCCAGCGGCCCCGGTACCGGGAACGCCGCCACCGGCGTGCCGCAGGCCAGGGCTTCGAGCATCACCAGCCCGTAGGTATCGGTGCGCGAGGGAAACACCAGTACGCTGGCTTCGGCATAGGCCTGCGCCAGGGCCTGGCCACGACGATAGCCAAGGAATTTCACCTGGGGATAGCGCGCCTCCAGCTCCAGGCGCTGCGGGCCGTCACCAACCACCCGTTTCTCGCCCGGCAGGTCGAGGGTAAAAAAGGCCTCCAGGTTCTTCTCCGCGGCGATCCGCCCAACGTAGAGAAATACCGGCGCCAGCGGCCGCGGCACCTCGGGTTGCGGACGGAACAACCGCACGTCGACGCCCTTGCGCCACAGACCGAGCCTAGTCAGGCCCCAGCCGGCGAACTCGTCGCGCAGCCGTTCGGTGGTCACCAGCACCGCCTGGCTCGGCCGGTGGAACAGGCGCAGGAAGGCGTAGCCCCAGGACAGCGGCAGCCACGGCCAGCGCGTGTTCACATACTCCGGAAAGCGCGTGTGAATGGCGCTGGAGAACGCCAGCCCGCGCCGGTTCAGCCAACGCCGCGCGGCCCATCCCAGCGGCCCTTCGGTGGCCAGGTGCACGCAATCCGGACGAAACTCGCGAATCGCCGCCCCCACCCGCCAGAGATTCCAGGCCAAGGGGATTTCCGGGTAGGTCGGGCAAGGCAGCGCGCGGAAGTCTTGCGGCGACAGCAGCTTGACCTGGTGGCCGAGGCCATGCAGCTCGGCCACCAGCGCCTGCAGGCTGGTCACCACGCCATTGACCTGCGGCAACCAGGCATCGCTGACGATGAGAATCCTCATAGTGCCGGCTCGACCGCGACATCGCGCTCGGCCTGCGCCAGGCGCGCCTGCTGCTCGGCCAGGCGATAGAGCTCGATGCTGCCGTCCCAGTGCTCGATCAGCGCGGTACAGGATTCCACCCAGTCGCCGCAGTTGAGGTATTCCACCGCGCCCACCTGGCGGATTTCCGCGTGGTGGATATGCCCGCAGACCACACCGTCGAAGCCGCGCTTGACGCATTCGTGGGCGATGGCCTCCTCGAAGTCGCTGATGAAGTTCACCGCCGACTTCACCTTGTGCTTGAGGTAGGCGGACAGCGACCAGTAGCCGTAGCCCCAGCGCTCGCGCCAATGGTTGAGCCAGCGGTTGAGGGTCAGGGTGAACTCGTAGGCAGAGTCGCCGAGAAACGCCAGCCAGCGGTGGTAGCGGGTGATGACGTCGAACTGGTCGCCATGGATCACCAGCAGCCGGCGGCCGTCGGCGGTCAGGTGCTCGGCTTCGTCCACCAGTTGGATATTGCCCAGCAGCAGCTTGGAATAACGGCGCAGGAACTCGTCATGGTTGCCGGTGACGTAGATCACCTCGGTGCCGCGCTTGCTCATGGTCAGCAAGCGGCGAATCACGTTGGTATGGGCTTGCGGCCAGTAGATGCCGCCGCGCAGCTTCCAGCCATCGATGATGTCGCCGACCAGGTAGATGCGGTCGGTATGGTAGTGCTTGAGAAAGCGCGCCAGGTGCTCGGCCTGGCAGTCGCGGGTACCGAGGTGGACGTCCGAGATCCACAGCGTGCGGACGCGTTGCTTGCGGGTCGGTTGGACAAGCTGGGCGCTGCTCATGGGCGTTCTCCGCCAGGGTTTCGCCGATGATCGGCGCAGCGGGTGAAGCGCACGTGACGGGCCAGGGTCAGTTCGATGACAGGCCTGCCTGCGCCTCGCCCCTGTCGGCGCGCTCGAATCGCCCGTAGAGTACGGGCCCCGGTTCGCCATGAGGACGCAACGATGCAGTACCGCTCCGCCCTGCTGGCCGTTCACCTGGGCGCCCTGCTGTTCGGCCTGGCCGGCGTGTTCGGCAAGCTGGCCGAGAGCGGGCCGCTGCTGATCGCCTGCGTGCGGGCGCTGTTCGCAGTGCTCGCCCTGGGGCTGTTCGCCAGCCTCTTCGCCCAGGTGCGGGGGCGACGCCCCGGCTTGCGCCAATTGCTGGCACTGGTGGTCGGCGGCCTGTTGCTGGGTGGCCACTGGCTGGCTTTTTTCGCCGCGGTAAAACACGCTGGCGTGGCCATTGCCACCCTCGGCTTCGCCAGTTTTCCCGCCTTTACCGTGCTGCTCGAGGGGCTGCTGTTTCGCGAGCGCACCCGCCCCTCGGAGTTCGCCATGGTCGGCCTGGTCAGCCTCGGCCTGGTGCTGGTCACCCCGGATTTCGACCTGGCCAGCCAGGCCACCGGCGGCCTGCTCTGGGCGGTGTTTTCCGGCCTGCTGTTCGCCCTGCTCTCACTGCTCAATCGCGCCACCACCCACGGCCTCGACCCGGTGCAGGCAGCGCTGGTGCAGAACCTCACGGTATTCGCCTGCCTGCTGCCGTTCGCCTGGTCGCTGCTGCCGGCCGTGCCGGCGCTCGACTGGCTGTGGTTCGCCCTGCTCGGGGTGTTCTGTACCGGCGTGGTACACAGCCTGCTGGTCGCCAGCCTGCGGGTGCTCAAGGCGCGTACTACGGCGGTGATCCTGGCCCTCGAACCGGTCTACGGCATCGCCTTCGCCTGGTGGCTGTTCCACGAGGTGCCGACAGCCCGCATGCTTGTCGGCGGTGGGCTGATCATCCTGGCGATCTTCGTTTCGGCGCGCCTGGAAGGCTCAGCGCGGTAGCGATTCGAACCCGGGCCTGGCGAACAGGTAGCCCTGCATGTAATGCACCCCGAGCTCCTGCAGCGTGTCGCTTTCCGCCTGGGTTTCGATGCCCTCGCCGATGATCTGGATGTCCAGCCGCTCGGCCACCAGGGCAATGCCGGCGACGATCGCCTGGCGCGCCGGGTCGCTCGAGATATTGCGCAGCAGCGCCATGTCGAGCTTGATGACGTGGGGCTGGAAGTCGGCCAGCAGGTTGAGACCCGAATAGCCCGAGCCGAAGTCGTCGATGGCGGTGGTGAAGCCCTGGCGCACGTACTCGCTGAAAATGCGCTTGAGGTGCTCGGGATCACTGACCTTTTCTCCCTCGGTCACTTCGAACATGAGCCGATCGGTCGGGAAGTCGAAACGCCGGCTGGCCTCGAGGGTGGCGCGGATACAGGTTTCCGGCCGGTATACCGCGTTCGGCAGGAAGTTGATGCTGAGCTTGCAATCTTCGATTTCCTGCAGACCCAGCCGCGATGCCAGCTCGATAGCCCGCACCCGGCAGGCCTGATCGAAGCGGTAGCGATTGCTGTCGTTCACCTTGCTCAGGATTTCCCCTGCCGGCTCGCCGTTCATCCCGCGCACCAGCGCTTCATAGGCATAGGGGCGCTGGCTGCGCAGGTCGAAGATCGGCTGGAACGCCATGGTGAATTCGAAATCCAGGCCGTCGCCGGCACGGCATTCGGCGCAACCGACCGGCTCGAATGGCTGGGGAAAGAAGCTCTTGCCCATGGGTCATGTCCTCAGTCGAATCCGTAAATGCCTGTGAGTGTAGATGAGCGCTCCCGGATGCTCGGTGCAATGGAATGGCGGCGGTCAGGGGCTCACTCGCCGCGCGGGCGCTCGTTGTGACCGAGATCGCGTGCCGGGTCGATCAGGTCGCGCACCCGCTGCTTGAGCACCTTGGCCTCGGGAAAACCGCCGTCGGCCTTGCGCTCCCAGACCTGCTCGCCCTCGCAGGTGATGCGGAACACGCCGCCGGTGGAGGGCTCCAGGCAGACCCGGCCGAGATCGTCGGCAAAGGTGGACAGCAGCTCCTGGGCCAGCCAGGCGGCGCGCAGCAGCCACTGGCACTGGGTGCAATAGGTGATGACGATTTCCGGTTTGGCGGCGGGCATGGCAGGGCTCCAGGGAAGTGGGCGCCCTATAATAGCGGCCTTTGTGCCACCGCCCTGGAACGAGTCATGCGCCGCCTGCTCTGCGCCCTGCTGCTGATGCTCCCTCTCATCGTCCTGGCCGGGGAAGCCCGCCCCAAGGTCGGCCTGGTACTGTCCGGCGGCGCCGCCCGGGGCCTGGCCCACATCGGCGTGCTCAAGGTGCTGGAGGAGCAAGGCATCGCCATCGACGCCATCGCCGGCACCAGCATGGGGGCGGTGATCGGCGGGCTCTACGCCTCCGGCTACCGGGTCGAGGAGCTGGAGAAACTGGCGCTGACCCTGAACTGGCAACAGGTGCTGTCCGACGCGCCGCCGCGCAAGGACATCCCCTTCCGCCGCAAGCAGGACGACCGTGATTTCCTGATCAAGGAGCGCCTGAGCTTTCGCGACGATGCCAGCCTCGGCCTGCCGCTGGGGGTGATCCAGGGGCAGAACCTCGCGCTGCTGCTGGAAAGCCTGCTGGTGCACACCAGCGATACCCGCGACTTCGACCAGTTGCCGATTCCCTTCCGCGCCGTGGCCACCGATATCGCCAACGGCGAGCAGGTGGTCTTCGACCACGGCCACCTGCCCCTGGCGATCCGCGCGAGCATGTCGATCCCGGCACTGTTCGCGCCGGTGGAACTGGACGGCCGGCTGCTGGTGGATGGCGGCATGGTCGACAACATCCCGGTGGACGTGGCGCGGGCGATGGGCGTCGATCGGCTGATCGTGGTGGACATCGGCACGCCGCTGAAAGGCCGCAAGGACCTGCTGACGGTGGTCGACGTGCTCAACCAGTCGATCACCATGATGACCCGGCGCAATTCCGAAGCGCAGCTGGCGACGCTGGGCACCGACGACCTGCTGGTGCAACCGCAGCTGGCGGCCTACGGCGTCACCGACTTCGCCCGCGCCGAGCAGTTGATCGAGACCGGCTACCGCGCTACCCGCTACCTCGACGAACGCCTGGCCGAGCTACGCCCGCCGGTGGTGGAGCCGGCGCTGAGCCTGGCCCGTGCGCCGGGCCAGCGCAGCCCGGTGATTACTGCGATCCGCGTGGAAAACGACTCGAAGGTGGGCGATGCGGTGATCCGCCGACACATTCGCCAGCCAATCGGCGAGCCGCTCGACCTCGATCGCCTGCAGAAGGACATGGGCACGCTCTATGGCCTCGACTATTTCGAGCGGGTGGAATACCGCGTGCAGCGCCGCCACCTCGGCAATACCCTGGTGATCCACGCCCGCGGCAAGCGCTCCGGCACCGACTACCTTCGCCTCGGGCTGGCTCTCTCCGACGATCTGCGTGGCGATAGTGCGTTCAACATCGGTGCCAGCCTGCGCATCAATGGCATCAACACGCTGGGTGCCGAGTGGCTGACCCGCGCGCAGCTCGGGGACCGCCAGGAGCTGTACAGCGAGTTCTACCAGCCCCTGGACGCCGGATCGCGCTACTTCGTCGCGCCCTATATGTTCGGCGAGGCGCGCAATATCGAGGCGATCCTGAACAACGACCCGATCGCCGAATACCGGCTGGAACGCTATGGCTATGGCTTCAGCGTCGGCCGGCAGATCGCCAACAACGGCGAGATTCGCTTCGGCATCGGCCAGGCCTGGGGCGAAGCGGACGTGCGGGTCGGTCCGCGGGACCTGCCGAGCTTCGGTTTCAGCGAGGGCTACTACGAGCTGAAGTATTCCTTCGATACCCTGGACAGCGTCGACTTTCCCCGCGAAGGCGAAGACATCGGCCTGACCCTGCGCCAGTACGACAGCGCCCTGGGCTCCGACGCGCGCTACCGGCAATGGCAATTCAACCTGGACAAGGCTCTCAGCCACGGAGCGAACACCTGGGTACTGGGCGGCCGCTACGGGCGCACGCTGGACGACACCGAGGTGGTCACCTCCAGCTTCCTGCTCGGCGGCGCGCGCCAGTTGTCCGGCTTCCGCCAGGACGCTCTGAGCGGTCAGAACCTCAGCCTGGCGCGGCTGATCTACTATCGCCGGCTGACCGAACGCTCCCTTCTGCCGCTGGATTTCCCGCTCTACCTGGGTGCCTCGCTGGAGCGCGGCCGCATCTGGAACAGCGACGGCGACTTCGACAGCGGCACGATGAACGCCGCCAGCGTCTTCATCGGCTACGACACGCCGCTGGGACCGCTGAACTTCAGCTACGGCCGCAACGACGACGGGGAAAAGGCGCTGTACATGAACCTGGGGCGAAGCTTCTAGGCTGGCGCCCTTCACGACAACGCCGCGGGACGAGCGCGGCGTTGCGGCGAAGCATCGTTCGACTCAGGCGATTCTCGCCAGCAGCTTGCGCGCCACCTGCTTCTCCTCGTCGTCGCCCTCGCTGATCAGCTCATTAAGGATATTGCAGGCGCTGTCCAGGTTGCCCTGTTCGATATACGCCAGCGCCATGTTGAGCATGGTCAGGTGCTCGCGGTTGCCGGCCAGATGCTCCAGATCGCGGTCCAACAACCCGCCGATGGAAGGCTCGGCACAGGCGGCGAACTCCTCGGTCAGCACGTCCTCGCCCGGCTCGACCCGCGGCGGCTCGCCGAAGGCGCTGAGGTTTTCGCGGTCGGCGGTCAGCTCGCGCACCTCGGGGAACTCCCGCAGGTTGGAGCGGAACGTCGAGTCGCTGGCCAGCACCAGACTGGGCTTGCTGCGCACCGGCGGCGCCGGGAACGGGCTGAGCTGGTCCCAGTCGGCATCCAGCGACAGATCCTCCAGGTTGAGCTGCACCTCGTCGGCCTGCGCAGCGCTAGCCGGCTCGTCGTCCAGCGTCAGCACGGTATCGCCCAGCGGATCCGGGGCTGAAGTCGCCCACTGCTCGGCGTAGTGCGCCTTGATGGTCTCCAGCTGCTCGCCAGCCCCCAGCCCGCCCACGACCGCCACCTGGGCGGCGAAGCCTGCGCTGTCGTTCAACATGCCCAGTACCTCCAGCAGGCGCAGTTGCAGATCGAGCCGCTGCGGCGCCTGACGAATGGCGCTGCGCAGGGTACTCGCGGCTTCTTCGAAGCGGCCATAGGCGATGTAGATGTCTGCGCCCTCCAGCGGATCGCTGGCCAGCGCGTGGCGTGGCTGGTCGAGGCGCAACGGGCCCGAGGCCGGCTCGGCAGGCGCCTCGCGCAGCGGTGGAACCCGGTGGGCCTGCAACTTGCTGCGCAGGACCTCGGCGCGCTGATCCAGATAACGCCGCCGCAGCAACAGCCCACCGGCCAGCAGCAGAAGCAGCACCCCGCCCGCGACCAGCCCGCGGCTTGCCGGCAGGCTTTGCGAGGAGGGAGCAGGTTGCTCGGCCCGCGGCGGCACGGCCTGGGTTGCCGTGCCGTTGGCCAGTTCGGCCTGCAACGCGGCGATCTGCTTGTCGCGCTCGTGCAGTTGCTGTTGCAGGCTTTCTACCTGCCGCTGCAGGTCGCCCAGTTGCGCGCTCAGTTGCCGGCGCTCGGCCGACTGCGCCGCCAACTGGTTGTCGACCAGGCGTTGCAAATCCGCGAGCTGCTGCGCACTGCCATCGGCCAGGGCCCGTTCTGCCAGGGCTTCGCTCGCCGTTTCGACGACGGGCTCGACCGCTGCGCTCGGCTCAACCAATGGCTCGGCCGCATCGACGGTCGCCTCGGCAACAGCCATGTCCGGCAACAGCAGTTCGGCCCCCAGCTTCAGGCGACTGGCATCGCCGCCTATGAACGCCTGCGGGTTCAGCGCCTGGATGCCGCTCATTAACGCCTGCTGGGAGGCCAGGCTGCCGGCCTGGCGCAGCCGCTCGGCGATCGACCACAGGCTGTCGCCGCGAACCACGCTGTAGCGCTCGCCCCGCAGCGCCTCGGGCGGTGCGACCTGTGGCTGCGGCTTGCGCGGCACCGGGCGCGGCTCGGCGATGCGGTCCGGCACGACGCTCGGTTGTGTCGCTGCCGTGGTGCGGTAGGCCGTTGAGCCCGGCGGGTCGAGCAGCAGGGTGTATTCGCGCAGCAGGCTGCCGTTCGGCCGTGGGATCTCGATCAGGAAATTCAGGTAGGGCTCGCGCACCGGCTGGTTTGAAACCACGCGGATCACTCCGCGACCGCCGCGCAGTACCGGGGTGAAGCGCAGGTCGTTGAGGAACACGAAGCGCTCGACGCCGGATCGTCGGAACGCATCGGCGGTGGCCAGGCTGACCTTGACCTCGTCGGCGTTGAGGTCGCCGATTTCCAGCAATTCGATCTCGGCTTCGAGCGGCTGGTTGAGAGCCGAGTGCAAGGTGATTTCGCCCAATCCCAGCGCGGGCACCATGCCCGAGTACAGGGCAGAGCCAGAAGCGAGGGTAAGTAGAAGTCGGCTGACACGCGCCATGGGGCCTCCCCGGAAACGTTCTGCAAAACGCTACCGCTCGAGCTCCTAGCTGGACATCCGGGAGGGATGGAGAGGTGGGCGCCGCATGAAAGACTGTGTCGGGGGAACACCGCTCCCTGGAAAGCCCGGCCTTCAGAGTATGAACGCCGTCACGCTTCATTGTCCGACAATCAGGCTATATGCCATCAAACTTGTCGGCATAAGCCAGCTCAGCTGCCGGCCCTGCGCATGCCCCGGGCCGGCCAGACCGCCAGCAGGAACAGCGCGGCAACCAGCCAGAAGCTTTGCCGGAACGCCAGTGCCTCGGCCAGCGCGTGGCCACCTTCGGCGGCATGGCGCCATTCGAGGAAGAAGG
This sequence comes from Zestomonas ipomoeae, assembly GCF_057128665.1. NCBI lineage: Bacteria > Pseudomonadati > Pseudomonadota > Gammaproteobacteria > Pseudomonadales > Pseudomonadaceae > Zestomonas > Zestomonas ipomoeae. The sequence goes on along the minus strand of NZ_JBSKHQ010000005.1, from coordinate 14,062 downwards.
TCAGCAGGTTGACGCCGAAGGCCCCGCCCAGTTGACGCACGAAGGTAATGGCTCCTGCACCATGGGCCAGCTCCTCCGCGCCCAGGACGTCCAGCGAACCGGTACTCAAGGCCGGCAGCAACAGGCCCAGCCCGACACGCCCCAGGCATGCCCACAGGCACAGTTGCAGGAACGAGCTGCCCTGCCCGGCCCAGCCCAGCCCAGCGGCCGAGAGGGCGAACACCAGCAACCCCGCCATCAGCAGCAACGGCGCTTCCAGGCGATCACTCAGCCAGCCGCCGCAAAACGAGGCAATGCCCAGCACCACCCCGGCCGGCAGCAACAACAGACCGGCGCGGCCGGCGCTATAGCCTTCCACCGTCTGCAGGAACAACGGAATGAGATAGGTCGAGCCGTAGAGGCCCATGCCCAGCGCCAGCGATACCCAGCTCGCCCGGCGAAACGCCGGGTGGCGCCAGAGCCGCAAGGGTAGCAGCGGCGTAGGGCTGCGCCGGCTGCGACGCAGGAACAAGCCGCCGGCAACCAGCCCGAGCAACCCCGGCAGGCCGGCCTGCATCGTCAGCACGCCGAAGCGCTGAGCCTCGGCCAGCGCTCCCAGCCAGGCGAACAGCGCCACCCCGAGCAGCAGGAAGGCCCACAGGTCGAGAGACACGGCGCCCGGTTCGCGCCGGCTGGGCAGCAGCCATTGCGCGGCGACCAACACCACCAGGCACAGCGGCAGCGGCAGCCAGAACACTGCCGCCCAGTCGAAATGATCGATCAAATAGCCGCCGATGGTCGGCCCCAGGGTCGGCGCGATCATCACGCCGAGGCCGTAGATGCCCAGGGCCATGCCCCGGCCGCCACCGGCAAACACGCGGAAGATCAGGATCATCGCCAACGGCTGGATCAGCCCAGCGCAAAGCCCGAGCACGATGCGTAAAAGAATCAGCTGCCAGGCCTGGGTAGCGACCAGCGCCAGCAACGAGGCAAGGATGAACAGACCCAGACCGACCTGGGTAGTAAGGCGTGCGCCGAGCCGCGCCTGGGCCCAGGCCGCAAGCAGCAAGCCGGCGGTCATGGCGGCGAGATAGCCGGTCGACAGCCATTGCGCCAGCGGCCGGCCGATGTCGAAATGGGCCATGATCGCCGGCAGCGCCACGTTCACGCTGGTGGACGCCAACACCATGGCCATGGTGCCGGCCATCAGCAGCGCCAGCAGCCACTGTGGGTAACGTGGGCCGAAGCGGGCCTGCAAGGCCGGCAGGTCCTGCCCCATCAGCGCTTTTCCAGGTTGGCCAGGATGCGTGCGTGGACCTGTTGGCAGAGCCGTAGCTGCTCGGCATCGATACCGGCGAACAGCTCCTGGCGCAGTTGGCTGGCGATGGTCTCGATCTGTTCGATCAATGGCAGCGCCGGGGGGCTCAGGCTGACCTTCTTCGCTCGCCGATCCTCGGCCACCGTCTGCCGGCTGATCAGGCCCTGGGCCTCCAGGCCATCGAGTAGCCGCGCCAGGGTCGGCCCCTCCACCGCGACGCTGCAGGCCAGTTCGCGCTGGGTCGGCGGCTCGGGAAAGCGCGCCAGGTGCAGCAGCACCAGCCAGCGCGCCTGGGACAGACCGAGGCCGGATAGGCGGCGGTCCAGTTCGGCCCGCCAGCCTCGGGAAAGCTGGGCGAGTTGCATACCGAAACGGTGTTGATCGAATTCCGCGGACATACGCACTTCACGAATGGAACAAACTGTTAGCCAGCTAACCATATTCGCGCCCGCGGAGGCAAGGCCCGGCCCGCTCCTACCACTTCACATATTGGTCTTCGACGAAGCCCCAGAGATTCTCGATGGCGATCGCCGGCCGGCCATGGGGACGCAACACCCCCTGGAAACGCCCGAAGATCTGCTTGAAGTTACTGGCGATGAAGCCGAGGTTCAGGCGCTCCTTGTGCAGCCCCTTGCCTTCGAAGGCAAGCTCTACCTGGCCATCGTGGGAATGCAGGCGCCAGGGCCGCAGCGGCTGGTCGCGGTCGAACTCGAACCGCACACCGTCGACCTTGATCATTTCGCCATCGAGCCAGAAGCAGTTCTCGCTGAAGCTGGTCTCGTTCACCCCGCAGGAAAGGTTCAAGCCCACGCGCAGGCCGCCCGCCCGGCCGGACAGGCAGGCCCAGTTCCAGCAGGTTTCCGGGCGCATGTAACCGGCCGACCAGTCGTGGTGGGCAAAGGCGTCGATCGCCGCCAGGTCGAACTGGCCCAGGGTGCTGCGCACTTCGCCGCTACAGCGCACTCCGGCCACCTTCTGCGCGTAGACCCAGCCGTTCACCGCGGTCGGCGTGCAGATACGCATGGGCTCGAACGCCGGCATGCGCTCGCTGAAGCGGGCGTCGATATGGGTGCCATCGTCCAGTTCCACCAGCAGGCGCTTTTCCCGGGTGGCGGCGCGGTTTTCCAGGCGCAGGCGATTGCGCCCGCTGCGCAGTTCGCAGACGCCGTCGTCCGGGGTCTGGCAGAAGCGGGAGCCGAGTCCCAGCGGCAGCTTGAACTGGCGCTCGACCATTCGCCCCGAGGCGGGATGGAACAGGTAGACGAAACCGACTCCGGCCAGGCTGAGATTGGCCAGGGCGCAGCCGCCGATCAGTTGCTCGCTGATCAGGCCGAAATATTGGAACTGGTGGAAGCGCCGCCATTTGGCCAGCGCCCCCAGGCGCCGGCCCATCGGCGAGCGAAAGTCGAAATCGCGGTAGTTGATGGTGCCGGGCGTGCTGTCGAAGATGCCGTAATGCGGTTGGCCGTTGGCCTGAATCAATCGCTCCATGGCGGGCTGCTCGCTGCAAAGAACGGCGATGCTAGCACCGCCTCCCGGGTCGACGACTCACCAACGGCGCCAGCGACAGGGGCAGAACGGGCCAGTCGGCGCATTTCCGGACTTTAGTCGGGGCTGTGAAGCCCCGTTGTAGGCGCCAACCGCCTTGCCTGGCGCTAGCAGACCACCTGGTTGCGCCCGAACGCCTTGGCTTCGTAGAGCGCACGGTCGGCATGCTCGTAGAGCTGGTCCAGTTCGCCGCCCTGGGCCGGTTGCAGGCAGGCGATGCCGATGGACATGGTGACCATGCGGGCGGTATCCGAGCCGGCGTGCTCGATATCCAGGGCTTCCAGCGCCGCCCGCAGGCTCTCGCCGCGCTGGCAGGCTTCCGCTTCCGAGATATCGTAGAGCAGCACGGCGAACTCCTCGCCGCCGAGGCGCACCGACATGTCCAACGGCCGCCGCGCCGCATCCGCCAGCACCTGGCCCACCCGTTGCAGCACCAGGTCGCCGGCCTGGTGGCCGTAGCGGTCGTTGAACGCCTTGAAGTGATCGATATCGCACAGCAGCAGGGCCAGCGGGCACTCTTCCCGCTGGGCCTGGCGCCATAGGCGCTCCAACTGGCGGTTGAAGCTGCGGCGGTTGTTCAACCCGGTGAGGCTGTCATGGTCGGCCAGCTCGCGCATCAGGCGGCTGACCAGGAAATGCTCGCGGGACTTGTGCTCCAGCAGATAGCAGCCGACCGCGCCGATCAGGTTGCCGAACAACAGGAACAGCACATTGTTGACCAGCCGCGGCGCCGGCAGCCCGACCCATAGCTCGAAAACGATATAGGCCGCCAGCACCACCAGCGAGCTGGCGAGCGCCTCCTTCAGGCGCAGGCCGATGAGGAAGTAAGCCGACATGCACACCAGCAGCAAGCCTTCATAGGGATAGCTGGGGTCCACCCGATGAGCGATGGCCACCACTGCCGCAGCGCCCAGCCCCAGGCCGATGATGCACGCCAGGCTCAGCGGTACCAGCAGATGCCGCATGCGCCGCTGCAGGATCAGCCAGCCGCAGCCGACCAGCAGGCCCAGCACCATGACGCGTACCGTGAGCATCCACCAACGCTCGGCGGTATCGATCAGCACCACGTCGAGGGCGGCGAATGCCAGCCATACCAGCAGGCCGATGCCGAGCGCCATACGCTTGAGCACGAAGCTGTCGTCGCGCAGATAGGCACGGTACTCGTCTTCCAGGGGCCGCACGAAACGCAGCCAGGGGAAGCCCAGCAACAGTTGGTCGGCATAGGGATTGGGACGGACATCGTCCAGCCAGGCGTGGGGAGGCAACATTCACCTCATGGATAGGAGCCTGGACCCACCTTAGCCGTTCGCGACATGCGTCACAACATTGTCGCGATGTCGCGACGGCAAAATGGCGTTCAACCGGCCTAAAGGCAGGCCGTCAGAGTTCGAACTCAGCCTGCAAGGCCGCACGGACACACTGTAGTACACCGTCATCCACGCGGCCGGCGAATTGCGCGGCGATGGCCGCCGCCGGCGGCAGCTCGCCCTCGCCGTCGAGGAAGGCATCCTGGATCTCGCCAAGCAGGCCCTCGGGCAAGTCCAGCGCCTGCTCCAGGCTCAGTTGCTGGCGACCGATAGCCTCGGCCAGCAGGCTATAGACGTTCTTCTCGGTGCAGTCCAGTTGCCGGGCGATCTGCGCCGGCGTCATGCCGGCGCGGGCCAGGCTGATCAGTTCATGGCGCAGGTCGCTGGCCGAGCGCGGCGCCTCGGCGGCACCGTTGAGCACGTCGAGGAAGGCCTCACCGTAGCGCTCCAGCTTGCGCGCACCGACCCCGCTGACCCGCGCCATCTCCGCCATGGACGAGGGCTTGCTGCGCAACATCTCCAGCAATGTCGCATCAGGGAAGATCACATACGGCGGCACCGAATGTTCCTCGGCCAACCGGCGCCGCAGGGCCCGCAGCGCCTCCCACTGCTCGCGCTCCTCGCCGCGCACCAACTGGCTGGCGGCACTGGAGGTGGCCTTCGGTGCCTTGGTGGCCAGGTCGCGGCGCAGTTCCAGACTGACCTCGCTGCGCAGCAGCGGTCGGCAGCTCTCGGAAAGCCTCAGCCCGCCGAAGCCGTCCAGGTCGACGTCGGCCAGGCCGCGCGCCACCAGTTGGCGGAACAACGTGCGCCACTCGGCCTCGCTGCGCGCCTTGCCAACCCCGAATACCGACAGGTGCTGGTGGCCCAGGCCGCGCACCTTGTCGTTGTCGCGGCCGAGCAGGATGTCCACCAGGTGACCGACGCCATAGCGCTGGCCACTGCGATAGATCGCCGACAGCGCCTGGCGGGCCGGCTCGGTGGCATCCCAGGTCTGCACGCCGTCGACGCAGTTGTCGCAATGCCCGCAGGGCTTGGGCAGTTCCTCGTCGAAGTAGGCCAGCAGCGCCTGGCGGCGGCAGCGGGTTTCCTCGCAGAGCGCGAGCATGGCCTCCAGCTTGTGCTGCTCGACGCGCTTGTGCCGCTCGTCCCCCTCGGAGTTGTTGAGCATCTGCTTGAGGAAGATCACGTCCTGCAGCCCGTAGGCCATCCAGGCATCCGCCGGCAGGCCATCGCGGCCGGCGCGGCCGGTTTCCTGGTAGTAGGCCTCCAGCGACTTGGGCAGGTCGAGATGGGCGACGAAGCGCACGTTGGGCTTGTCGATGCCCATGCCGAAAGCGATGGTCGCCACCATGATCAGCCCTTCCTCGTTGAGGAAACGCTTCTGATGGTAGGCCCGCAACTCACTGGGCAAGCCGGCGTGGTAGGGCAGCGCCGGGAAGCCCTGCTCCGTGAGGAAGGCCGCCATGTCGTCGACCTTCTTGCGCGACATGCAGTAGACGATACCGGCGTCGCCCTTGCGCTCGGCGAGAAAGCCCAGCAACTGCTTGCGCGGCTGCTCCTTGGGCACGATGCGGTAGAAGATGTTCGGCCGGTCGAAGCTGGACAGAAAACGCTCGGCCTGCTCCAGGTGCAGGCGCTGGACGATTTCCTCGCGGGTGCGCTTGTCCGCCGTGGCGGTCAGGGCGATACGCGGCACGCCGGGGAACAGCTCTGCCAGTTGCCCGAGCTGCAGGTATTCCGGGCGGAAGTCGTGCCCCCATTGCGAGACGCAATGGGCTTCGTCGATGGCGAACAGCGCGACCTGCAGGCGACTGAGGAAATCCAGCATGCGCGGCTGAACCAGCCGCTCGGGGGCAAGGTAGAGCATCTTGATCTCGCCGCGGCGAATGCGCTCGGCGATCTGCCGCTGCTCGTCGGCGCCCAGGGTGGAATTCAGCGCCACGGCAGCTACGCCCAGTTCGTCGAGCGTCGCCACCTGGTCGTCCATCAACGCGATCAGCGGCGAAACCACCACCGCCAGGCCGTCACGCAGGATGCCCGGCACCTGGTAGCACAGCGACTTGCCGCCGCCGGTGGGCATCAGTACCAGGGCATCGCCACCGCTGGCCACGCGCTCGATGATCGCCGCCTGGTTGCCGCGGAAGGCGTCGTAACCGAATACGTCTTTGAGGATGCGCCGGGCCTGTTCGAGCATGAAAACTCCCACTGTGTCGTTCGAAGGACCGCTCCGTGGCCCTTCCCAGGCGGTTCGCCCGGTCGGGCGGCCGCTACGATGCGAAAAGTCGCGCATTATACGCGAGCGTCGCGCTTGGCAGGCGCACGCCCATCGCGACACCCATTCGGCAAAAAAAACCGCGCGGCAAACGCCCACGCAGCGCTATCCGGGCTAGAATCCAGCCTCGATATCCCCTCAAGGTTGCCCCGTCATGTCCTTCGCCGAACAACTCTCCCGCCTGCAAGCCTTCCTCGATGCCGATGAGCTGCACGACGAGGCCCTGGACTATGTGGCCACCCACGGCTATCTGACCGCCCTGTCGATCTGCCCCGAGGTAGTACCGGAGAGCGAATGGATCGACGCCCTGTTCGCCGAGCCGCCGCACTACCGCAGCGAGGCCGAGCGCGAAGAGATCGAGACCAGCTTGCGCCAGCTCAAGGCTCATATCGGTCGCCAGCTGGCCAGCGACGACGACCCGGAGCTGCCCTGCGACCTCGACCTCGGCGAAGAGCCGGACGACTCCGACCTGCGAGGCTGGTGCATCGGCTTCATGGAAGGCGTGTTCCTGCGCGAAGGCATCTGGTTCGAAGACGCCGAAGACGAGATCAGCGAGCTGCTGCTACCGATCATGGTCGGCTCGGGGCTGTTCGAAGACCAGCCGGAGTTCGCCGACATCGCCCAGGATCGCGACCTGGTGGACAGCATGATCGAGCAGATCCCCGAATTGCTGACCGCCATGTTCCTGCTGTTCAACGCGCCCGAAGAGAAGCCCGCGCTGCTCAAGCCGCGCCAACGCTGACAGTCCGCCGCCTATGGCGCACGGCGACATCCGCGAAGCCCGCCAACCCTGGGTGCGCTACCTGCTGCTGGCCATCGGCTGGCTGTGCATCGCACTCGGGGTGATCGGCATCTTCCTGCCGGTACTGCCGACCACGCCTTTCCTGCTCCTGGCCGCCGCCTGCTTCGTGCGCAGTTCGCGGCGGTTCTACCTCTGGCTGGTGACCCACCCGCGCCTCGGCCCGTGGATTCGCGACTATCTCGATGGCCAGGGCATTCCGCTCAAAGGCAAGGTCTACGCCATTGGCCTGATGTGGACGAGCATCGCCCTCTCCTGCTACCTGGTACCGATGCCCTGGGCACGGCTGTTCATGCTCGCCAGCGCAGTGCTGGTCACCCTCTACATTCTCAAGCAGAAAACCCTGCCGACCCGGCGCTGACGAATCGGCAAAAGCCCCGGGCAGCGCCTAGACTTGCTCCATCTTCGGCGGAGAGATGGCATGCAGCCAAGGCAGCGTGCGAAACGATGGCAACGGCTCCGGCGCGGGCCGGCGCTGGCGTTCGGCCTGCTGCTGGGGCTGGGCCTCGCCTGGGGTGACTGGGCCTGGAACTTCCCGTTGATCATCAAGAACGCCGAACAGCGCTATGGCGCCCTGGGCATTGCCAAAGGCCGCATCGAGGCCTGGGACGAACTGCTGCGGCACGCGGGCGGGCTGTCGGAGCGGGACAAGCTGGTCGAGGTGAACCGCTTCTTCAACCGGCAGATCCGCTTTTCCGACGATGTTCACGTCTGGCGCCAGACCGACTACTGGGCCACCCCCATCGAATCCCTGGTCAAGGGTGCCGGCGACTGCGAGGACTACTCCATCGCCAAGTACTTCACCCTGCGCCGCCTCGGGGTGCCCAGCGAGAAGCTGCGCATCACTTACGTCAAGGCGCTGCGCCTGAACCAGGCGCACATGGTGCTGACCTACTACGCCACGCCCGGCGGTGAGCCGCTGGTGCTGGACAACCTGATCGGGGAAATCCGCCCCGCCTCGCAACGTAAGGACCTGCTGCCGGTATACGCCTTCAATGCCGAGGGGCTGTACCTGGCCGCGGGCAAACGCAGTGGCGACAGCAAGAAGCTGTCGCGCTGGCAGGACCTGTTGAAAAAAATGCGCGCCGAAGGCTTCGCCATCGGAGAGGGCTAGGAGAACGTCATGTCGTTACTCAAGCAGCTGTTTCTCGCCATTTGCCTGTTTCTGGTGGTGGCCTTCACCGGCAGCTTCATCGCCGGGGTGGAAAGCTCCCGCGAGCAGATGATCGGCCAGCTCCGCTCCCACGCCCAGGACGCCGCGACCGCCCTGGGGCTGTCGATGACGCCGCACATCGACGACCCGGCCATGGTCGAGCTGATGGTCAGTTCGATCTTCGATAGCGGCTATTTCACCAGCATTCGCGTGGTGCGCATCCCGGACGAAACAGTGATCGTCGAACGTTTCGCCGACACCGCCACCGGATCGACCCCGGCCTGGTTCGCCAGGCTGGTGGACCTGCGCCCGCAGAGCGGCGACGCGCTGATCATGCGGGGCTGGGAGCAGGCGGCGCGGGTCGAGGTGTTCAGCCACCCGCAGTTCGCCCTGGCCAGGCTATGGGAAGGCGCTATCGGCAGCCTGCTCTGGCTGCTGCTCTGCGGGCTGGTCAGCGCGGTGCTCGGCGGCTGGCTGCTGCGCACCCAATTGCGCCCGCTGGACAAGATGGTCCAGCAAGCCCAGGCGATCACCCGCCGCGAGTTCCTCACCCTGCCGCGGGTGCCGCGCACGCCGGAACTCAAGCGCGTGGTCCTGGCCATGAACCAGATGGTCGACAAATTGAAGATGCTGTTCGCCGAAGAAGCTGCCCGCAGCGAGAAACTGCGTGAGGAAGCCTACCAGGACAGCCTGACCGGGCTGGCCAACCGGCGTCTGTTCGACCTGCGTCTGGCCAACCAGCTGACCATTGCCGAGCACCATCCGGAAGGCTACCTGCTGGTGCTGCGCGTGCATGATCTCGGCGGCCTCAACCAGCGTCTCGGCGGCCAGCGCACCGATGCGCTGATCGGCGCCATCGGCGAGCTGCTCAAGCGCGTGCAGGCGCACCATGGCAAGCCTGCTTGGCTGGCGGCGCGCAGCCGTGGCGGCGAGTTCACCCTGCTCGCCCCCGGCCTGGCCGGCGCCGATGCCGAACGGCTGGCCGAGGAACTGAGCGAGGGCCTGCAAAGCCTCGAACAGACCGGGGCCAGCGACCGCGTGCCGGTGGCCCATATCGGCGTCGCGGCCTTCACGCCCGGCGAACAGGCGGAAACGGTGATCGGCCGTGCAGACCAGGCGCTGGCCCAGGCACAGAGCGTCGCCGGCAAGCCCTGGGCCCGCGTGGACGACTATGCCGCCCAGCCCGGCCAGAGCCTGCACGAATGGCGCGACTGGATCGACGAAGCGCTGAGCAAGGGCAAGCTGTTGCTGTACTTCCAACCGGTGGTGCAATGCAGCGATCGCCAGCGGGTGTTGCACCGCAAGGTCCTGGCACGGCTGCTCGATCCGCTGGGCGATGCGGTGGCGGCCGGGCGCTTCCTGCCGTGGATCGAGCGCCTGGGCTGGACCACGCGCTTCGACCTGGCGATGCTCGAACACTGCCTGGCGCACCTGGCGGTCAATCCGGAGCCGCTGGCGCTGAGCCTGGCTGCCGCCACCCTGCGGGAACCCGACGGCCTCGAGCAACTGCTCGCCATGCTGCGGGCCAGACCGCAGCTGGCCCACCTGCTGACCCTGGAAGTGGACGAACACCACCTGCCGCCCCCGGCCGAATTCGAGCAGCTGAGCCAGCGCATCCGCGAGACCGGCTACCACATCGGCCTGCAGCACTTCGGCGGGCGCTTCAGCCTGATCGGCAACCTGACCCACCTCGGCCTGGCCTACCTGAAGATCGACGGCAGCTACATCCGCAACATCGACCAGGAAAGCGACAAGCGCCTGTTCATCGAGGCCATCTACCGGGCGACCAACAGCATCGACCTGCCGCTGATCGCCGAAATGGTGGAAACCGAAGGGGAACTGCTGGTGCTGGAAGACCTTGGCATCCATGGCGTCACAGGTCGCCTGATTGGTGCGCCAGCCCCATGAACCAAACACGCGGAGGGAGCGGAGCAAGGCTTTGCCGGCAAACGGCAGGCCGCTCGTTGGGCGTCGCCGCCGCGCTCCTCAACCGCAACCTACGAGTGCGCGGCGGCTCAGATCAGCTTGTGTTCGTCATCCCCCAGCAACCCGCTCAGGCCATCCAGTCGGGAACGGGTTTCGGCGCGGTCGTGCAGTTTGCGACGGGCGGCCTCGGGCAGATCGGTATAGCGGATCACGCCACGACCAACCAGCACGTCCACCAAGTCCTCGATCACCCGTACCAGCTCCAGGTCGCTGTCCTTCAACCGCGCCAACCGCTCATGCACCTCTTCGCGGGCGCTGAGCCATGCATGCAACTCCTCGTCCTCGACCGCCAGGGTCTCGGTCATGCCGTCGAAAGGTTGGTGCTCGACCCGCAGCAACCGCCCCGCCCCATCACGCTGCACATAAACCATGCCGCCTCCCGATATTGACCGCTGCACGCCGGACCGCTCCATGCCCTTTCCAGACCGCATAAAAAAGCCCGCCACCCTGGAGAGTGGCGGGCGGGTCCGGTTAAGTGAGATTAGACGGTATCCACCTTCAGCGAACCGTCGCCGAGCATGCTGAGGACCAGATCGGCCTCGTTGCCCACCCCATAGCTGGCATACAGGTCGACATTCTGCAGCACGATGGTCTGATCGGGTGCCACCGCTGGATCGGCGACCGCGGTACTGGTCACTTTTAGCACGGTATCCGCGCCAGACACCGAGATATCGATATAGCTGAGCAGGTTGCCGATGTCTCCAGGCGCGCCATGTTCGCCCACCAGCAGTTCGGACAGATCCAAACGGTCGCCGCCGCTGTTGAAGCCCTTGGCGAAGTCGGTGACGGTATCCGTGCCCTGATCGCCCGACAGCCACTTGAAGGTATCTGAGCCGGCACCACCGGTGAGGGTATCGTTGCCCAACCGACCGATCAGCACATCATCGCCGGCACCGCCAAGCAAGTTGTCGTTCCCGCTGCTGCCTTGCAAGACCTCGTTGGCGCCGGTGCCGGCCAGCACGAAGCCAGCCGCCGTACTGCCAGTGCCCTCGATGGTTATGTTCAGCGGCGTGGTCACGCTATCGCCGTCCTTGTCCGAACCGCTCAGGGTGAACGCGAGGTTCACGTCATCCGGGAAGATTTCCTCATGAACGGTCATCGACAGCAGCCGGTAGTCGCCGCTGGCGCTGCCCAGGCGCAACTCATTGAAGCCACTATCCTGGATGGCCGCGGCCGAACCGAAGGTGTAGGTCAAGGTCGAGCCCGCCACCGGGTGGAGGATGTCGAAGTTGGTATTGCTACTTTCTCCACTGCCCGCCGGCGGCGACCAAGTGCCGGACGCGACCAGCACACCCGTCGTGTACACCGCCCAGGTGAGAATGTCGCTGGTGCTCAGCTTGTTAATCTGGAAGCCGATGTTGTTCAGCATCGAGCTGAACGCCACCTTGAGAACCTCACCGGGGGTGATCAGGTTGTTGTCGATACCCATGCCGTTGCCCGAGGCATTCACCCCACCGGTGGCCGGAGTAGGCGCCAGCTCGGTGAAGGTCGCGGTCAGCCCATTGACCGGCAATACCAGGCTGAGTACCGGTCCGCCGGCGGTAAGGCCGAGCAGCGACTTGGTGATCGCCACCGTCGGGTTCGGCGTGACCAGCTGGAAGTCATAGGTACCGTTGGCATTCATCGTCAGGGTGAAGTAGGTCGCCCCCGAACTGGTGACCGTGGCCGTGAGCACCACAGAACCATCGGGGTTGTTCACCTTGCTGTAGGTGAGTGCACTGTCGGGCGGCGTGCCGTTCAGGTCGAACCTCCCGAAGCCATCCGCGCCGAAGGCAATGTCGACCGCGCCGTGCAGGATTCCTGCAACGTTGGCAGTGATGCCATGCTGCACACCCAGCAGGATGGGCACGTCATCTTCCACATTGATGGCGAAGCTGCCCGCCGGGAAGCCCCCCGCCACAGGATCGCCATCGCGATCGACGGCCGTCAGCACTGCCGAGAAGTCGATGCCGAAGCCAGCCAGGGTCTCGCTGTCGTTGCCATTGGCCAATGGGTGATCGATCGGCCCGAGTAACGTGAATTGATAGCTACCATCGGCCCCCACCTGCAAAGTGAACACGGTATGCCCCGTGACACTCCCAGTCAGCGTATCGCCCGACAGGCTGTAGCTAAGCGCTTCGCCACCGGACTTAAGTGCCTGAGCATACAGCGAGCTGAGATCGCTGCTCAGCCCCATGGCACCGGCACCATCGGCACCGAAGTTGACCAGCGCAAAGAGCGCACCGGCGACACCACTGACAGTCAAGGTCTGGCCAACCTCAGTGTTGCCCTGGTAGGGGCTGATCAGCGGGTCCTCATGGACCAGCCCGCTGATCCGGACTGGTGCCTGGGGCGTGCCAGCCAGACGCGGGCCATCATCGCGGAAAGTCAGATAATTGCCCAGGTTCAGGCTGCTGGCAGCCTGGTCGCCATCCGCATCGGTGATGGTCGCCACCAAGGCGATGGCGCTGCCGGCGACGCTGACCGGATCGTCCGGATCGCTGCCGTCCGGGTGTTGCAGGGCGCGTCGTTGATCCAGGGTGACATTGCCGCTGCCGTCGACGCTGACGGTAAAGGCGACGATGCTGGAGTTACCGCCGACCCAGCCTTCCACCACCCCGCCGTTCATGCCCAGCACGATGTCCAGGCCGGTGGCCACGTCCACCAGGCCGCTCGGGTCGCCGCTGATGCTCAGCGCATAGGTCACCGCGCCGGCACCGTCGGCACCGAAGGCGGAGCTGAAGGCACCGCTGAAGTCCGCCGTGGCGTCCACCGCCAGGTTGGTTTCGTCGACCACCAGGCTGGGCAGCTCGCTTTGAGAAAGCCCAATGCTCGGGCCATCGTCGCGGAAGACCAGGAAGTTGCCCAGGTTGAGGCTGGCGCTGGCCTGGTCGCCGTCCGCATCGGTAATGGTGGCCACCAAGGCGATGGCGCTGCCGGCCACGCTGACCGGATCGTCCGGATCGCTGCCGTCCGGGTGTTGCAGGGCGCGTCGTTGATCCAGGGTGACGTTGCCGCTGCCGTCGACGCTGACGGTAAAGGCGACGATGCTGGAGTTACCGCCGACCCAGCCTTCCACCACCCCGCCGTTCATGCCCAGCACGATGTCCAGGCCGGTGGCCACGTCCACCAGGCCGCTCGGGTCGCCGCTGATGCTCAGCGCATAGGTCACCGCGCCGGCACCGTCGGCACCGAAGGCGGAGCTGAAGGCACCGCTGAAGTCCGCCGTGGCGTCCACCGCCAAGTTGGTTTCGTCGACCACCAGGCTGGGCCGCTCGGTATCGGCCAGGGAAATGCTCGGGCCGTCATCGCGGAAGACCAGGAAGTTGCCCAGGTTGAGGCTGGCGCTGGCCTGGTCGCCATCCGCATCGGTGATGGTCGCCACCAAGGCGATGGCACTGCCGGCGACGCTGACCGGATCGTCCGGATCGCTGCCGTCCGAGTGTTGCAGGGCGCGTCGTTGATCCAGGGTGACGTTGCCGCTGCCGTCGACGCTGACGGTAAAGGCGACGATGCTGGAGTTACCGCCGACCCAGCCTTCCACCACCCCGCCGTTCATGCCCAGCACGATGTCCAGGCCGGTGGCCACGTCCACCAGGCCGCTCGGATCGCCGCTGATGCTCAGCGCATAGGTCACCGCACCGGCACCGTCGGCACCGAAGGCGGAGCTGAAGGCGCCGCTGAAGTCCGCCGTGGCGTCCACCGCCAAGTTGGTTTC